>CAYGRI010000078.1:0-16422 GCA_964352155.1 uncultured Maritimibacter sp.
GAGCAGGACAAAGGCCAGCACCGCCGTCACCGCGCCGATCACGCCCGATACATGGAACGGCCCCGAGGCGCCGAAGGCCCCGGCGGCCAACCCGCCCAGCACCGGCCCCAGCGAAGCGCCGGTCAGCATCGCGCCCTGATACAGCGCCATGATCTTGCCCCGGCTGCGCCGGTCGCTGACCCGCGCCAGATAGACCATCGTCGCGGTCATATAGAGCCCCGATCCGATCCCCTGCACCGCGCGGCCCGCCAGCAAGACCTCGTACCGGGCCGCCAAAGCGCCAATCTCGGCCCCGATGGCGCACAGCAGCGGCCCGCCGATCAGCAGCACCGGCAGGCCCATCCGGTCGGCCAGATGCCCCGCCGGCAGGTCCGCCGCCAGCCGCCCCACGGCAAAGACGGTGATCATCAGGCCGATCTGCCAGCCCGGAATGCCGAAGCCCTGGGCATAGATGGCCATCACCGGGGTCAGCATCCCGAACAGCGCCATATGCGCGGCCACGGTCACCAGGATCACCGCGAGGGCGGGCGTTTCCTTGAGGACCTCTGCCCAGGTGGAAGGTGTGGAAGGTGTGGAAGGTGTGGAAGGCGTCGGCGGGGTCGCGGGCGGCGCGGGCGCGGCCGGAATGGGTGGATCGGCTTGCGCTGTCATCCCGGTTACTCCGCCGGTTCCCGGGTCTTGCCCCAGGTGGTCAGCTTCCAGCTGCGCCGCGACCAGGTGGCAAAGCCCGCCACCACCGCCACCAGCACCACGCCGCCGCTGTAAAACGCCGCCGTCAGGCCAAACAGCGAGCCCAGCAGGCCGAACAGCGCCGGGCTGATGATCTGCGAAAACCGGTTCGACAACAGCCGAAGCCCCATCAGCTTGCCGCGCTGGCCGTCGCCCACCGCCTCGACCATGATCATGATGCTGACCGGCAAGTTCACCCCGACCGCGCCGCCCAGAACCACCGCCGCCAGGATCATCGTCACCGGCGATTGCACCGCCAGCGGCGTGATCACCACACAGATCGCCGCCACCGTCCCCGCCGTCGTCAGGATCGCTTCCAGCGGATAGCGCCGCATCAGCACGTCAAGCATCAGCCGCGACAGCATCCCTGCGCAGCCCTTGATCGAGACCACGATGGCGATCAGCATCGTGGCATAGCCGTTCTGCGACAGGTAGAGCGGCAGAAAGCTCATATAAAGCGACTGGATGAACATCACCAGAAAGGTCGCCGTCAGCCCGAATTGCACCGGGCGCAGCCGCGCCAGGCCGATCCCGCTTTGGTAGCTGGACAGCACGCCCCGGGCGCTGAACACATCCGCCGGGCGCACCTCTATCTCGTCGAGCTTGGGGTGGGGGTAGCTTTGGCTGACCCAGGCCAGCACCAGCATAAACAGCCCGGTGGCAACGGTCGAGGCGACAAAGGCCATGTGATAGCCATCCACCGGCACTTCGAAGGGCGAGGCGATCAGCCCGCCCAGAAGCGGGCCCAGCATGGTGCCGCCGGACATCCACATGGAATACTTCTTGATGGCGGTGTTGCGGGCGTTCTTTTCGCCCTTGGACACCAGCACCTGAAAGGACGAGGCCATGACGATCACACAGGCTCCCAGCAGAACCTGCGACACGGCCAGCAGCGCCAGACCATCGGCAAAGACCATGCACAGCAGCGCCGCCAGCAGGATCCAGGACCCGTATTGCAGCATCCGCATCGGACCGACGCTGTCGATCAGCTGACCCACCGGCATCGCGATAAAGATCGGCAGCAGCGCCTTCAGCGTCACCATCAGGCCGATGGACAGCTCTGACGCGCCAAGCTCAGCGGCGTAAAGGGTGAAGAAAGGGTTGGCGAGACCCATGACGGTGAAGAACACACCGCCACCGATCACCCCGAACCGGGCGAACCTGTCAGGTTGCATGGTGGCAGGCCGCCTCTCTGGATTTGCGGTGCTTGCGCAGCACGGGCTTGTCCTCGTGGCACAGCTTTGTCGCCAGGGGGCAGCGGGTCACAAAGGAACAGCCCTTGGGAATGTTCAGCGGCGAGGGAAGCTCGCCCGTCAGCGGGGTGCTTTGGCGCGCCGCCTCTAGCTTGGGGTCGGGGATCGGCACGGCGTCGATCAGCGCTTTGGTGTAGGGATGAACAGGGCGGGAAAATACCTCTTCCGCAGGGCCGTATTCCACCACTTCCCCCAGATACATCACCGCGATTCGGTCGGCAATGTAGCGCACCGTCAGCAGGTCATGCGAGATGAAGACAAAGCTGATGCCCAGATCCTGCTTGAGATCGGCCAGCAGATTGATGATCTGCGCCCGGACAGAGACATCCAGCGCCGAAGTCGGCTCGTCTGCCACCACGACCGACGGTTTCAGCGCCAGCGCCCGGGCCACGGCGACGCGCTGCCTTTGACCGCCGCTGAGCTGGTTGGGGTAGCGCGACAGATGCGTCGGCTCCAGCCCGACCTGGTCGATCAGCTCTGCCACCCGCTTGGCCCGGCTGGCGCGGTCGCCCCAGTTCTTGACCGCCAAAGGCTCTTCGATGATGTCAGAGATCTTCATCTTGGGATTGAATGACGACGACGGGTCCTGAAACACCATCTGCGCCAGCCCGTCGGTATAGATCTCGCCCGAGGTAGTTTCTTCGAGCCCCAGCAACATCCGCGCCACGGTGCTTTTGCCGCAGCCGCTTTCGCCGACGATGCCCAGCGTCTCGCCCTTCAGCACGCGCAGGTTGATCCCGTTGACTGCCTTGACCACCGTCCGCTTCGACGGGAACAGCACCGAATTCGAGGTGAAATGCTTGACCAGATTGTTGATCTCGACGGTGACGTGGCGTTCCTGATCCAGCGGGCTGGCGTTCTGGCGGAGGCGGCGCGGCTCTGGCGTCAGCCGGGTCTGTCCCAGCCCTTCGGGCACCCGGCAGGCGGCGGTATGGTCCGGTCCGCGACGGGTCAGCGGCGGGATCTGGCCGGCGCAATCGGGCTGGGCGGCGGCGCAGCGAGCGCGGAAGGGGCAGCCCGCCATCGGCTTGCGCATGTCCGGCGGCAGGCCGGGGATCTGCGGCAGGCGGGTTTCCTTCAGCATCCCGGGGCTTGGGATCGTGCGCAGCAGACTTTGGGTATAGGGATGCTGCGGATCCGAAAAGATCGCGCCCACCGGCCCGAATTCCACGATCCGGCCCGCATACATCACCGCGACCTTGTCGGCGAACCGCGCCACCAGCCCCAGATCATGGGTGATGAACAGCATCGCCGCGCCTGCCTCTGCCGTCAGATCCTTGAGCATCGCCACGATCTGTGCCTGAATCGTCACATCCAGCGCCGTCGTCGGCTCGTCGGCGATGACCAGCCGGGGGTTGCACGACAGCGCCATGGCGATCATCACCCGCTGCCGCATCCCGCCGCTCATCTCGAAGGGAAAGGCGTCGATCCGGCGTTCGGGCTCGGGGATGCCGACCTTGTCGAGCCAGCGCACTGCCTCGGCCCGGGCCTTGTCGCGGGACAGGCCCAGATTGCGCATGATCGGCTGCACCATCTGCTTGCTGACCCGCATCACCGGATCCAGCGAGGACATCGGATCCTGAAACACGGTGCCAACCTCGCGGCCCCGGATCGTGTTGAGTTGCCGCTCGCTCAGCCGGCTGAGGTCGCGGTCTTCCAGCATCACCTTGCCGCCGGTGACCTTGCCGGGATGCGCCAGCAGCCGCAGCAGCGACATCGCCATCGCGCTTTTACCCGATCCGCTTTCCCCGACAATCGCGACCCTTTCGCCCGCGTCGACACGGAAAGAGACGTTGTTGACCGCCTTGACGATGCCGCCATCGGTGCGGAACTCGGTGCACAGATCCTGCACATCCAACAGGGTGCGGGACCGGGGGGGCTGGAAATTCATGTGGCGGGTCCTTCCGTTAACCGCGCGACCGGGGGTCGAGCGCCTCGCGCACCCCGTCCGATAGGAAGTGCAGGCTGATCGCGATCAGCAGGATCACCAGGCCGGGCAGGGTCGAGATCCACCAGGCCTGCTGCAGATACATCTGGCCGTCGCGGATGATGTTGCCCAGGGACGGGGCGGGGGGCATGATGCCAAGGCCCAGAAAGCTCAGGCTCGCCTCGACCAGGATCGCATTGGCGGCGGCGATGCTGCCCGCGACCAGCATCGGTGCGATGGTGTTGGGGATGATATGCCGCCGCATCATCCAGACTTGCGAGGCATGGACCGTCCGCGCGGCATCGATGAAGGCGCGGCTGCGCAGGCTGAGGACCTGACTGCGCTGCAACCGGATGAAGCGCGGCACATCGGCCAGTGAGATCGCCAGGATCACGGGGACCAGACCGGTCCCGATCACGGCGACCAGACCGATGGCCAGCAGCAGCGAGGGGAAGGCCAGAAAGATATCCACCACGGTCATGATCACCCGGTCGATCACGCCGCCAAAGAACCCGGCCAGCGTGCCAAAGATCATCCCCGCCACCAGCGCGATAGCCGCGACGCTGAACCCCACTAAGAGCGAGACCTTCACCCCCTCAAGCGTGCGGCTGAGGATATCGCGGCCCATTCGGTCTGTGCCGAAGGGATGTTCGATGGACGGCGGCTGCATCATCGCGCGCAGGTTGGTCTCCAGCGGCGCCTGCAGGGGCAGCAGCGGCGCGATGGCGGTCAGGAACAGGATTGGCAGCAGGATCACCAGCGCCAGCCGCGCCTTCTTGTTGGCCAGCAGTTTCGACTGTCGCAGCCCCGCCAGGATCGGCGATAGGCCACGCAACTCTCTGTCCGGGATGGTCAGCGTTTCTTGCGTCATGCGCGGGGTCCCTCGGTCAGAATTTCACACGCGGGTCGAGGCCGCGGTAGATCAGGTCGGTCACGAAGTTGATGGTGACGAACAGCAGGGCGTAGAAGACGATGAGCGTCTGCACCATCTGATAGTCCCGGCTGTTGATCCCGTTGATCAGCAGGTTGCCGATGCCGGGGATGGTAAAGATGAACTCAACGATCACGGTGCCGTTCAGCAGGTTGCCGAAGGACAGGCCGACCACGGTGACAATCGGTAGCGCCGCGTTCTTCAGCGCGTGGCGGAACAGCACCCGGAATTCCGACCAGCCCATGGCACGGGCGGTGCGGACATAGTCTTCGTTCAGGATCTCCAGCACCGAGGTGCGGGTGATCCGCGCCATGGTGGCCACCTGCGTCACCGACAGCACCAGCACCGGCAGCGCGATCCGCGACAGGAACGCCGCCGGGTCGTCAAAGGAGATCATTCCGCTGGCGGGAAACCACCCCAGTGTCAGCGAGAATAGCAGCAAGAAGACCAGCGCTGTCCAGAACGACGGCATCAGGTCGATGATCATCGCGAAGCCGGTGATCAGATTGTCCAGCCCCGCGCGCCCCCGATGCGCCATGAAGGCGGCGATGGTGCCCAGCGGGATCGAGATGAAAATCGCGAACAGGATCGTCAGGAAGGCAATCGTCATGGTGATCGGCAGCGCCTTGAGCAGCAATTCTGCCACCGGCAGGCGCGTGGTGATCGTCATGCCGAAATCCAGTGAGACCAGGCTGACCAGATAATCGACATATTGCGACAGGATGGGCTCGTTCAGCCCCATCTGTTCGCGCAACGCTTCCAGCGCGTCGCCAGACAGGGTGTCGCCGGCCATGGCGGATGCCGCATCGCCCGGTATCAGTCGCAAGGTGAAGAACACCAGCGTGACCACACCGAAAACGGTGATCATAAGTTGGGCGAGTTTCTTGAGGCTGTATTCAATCATGGCCGGCGCGTTCCTTATGCGACCTGGATGTCGACTTCGAAGAAGTTGACCTGCGCCAGATAGTTGGGCTGCACGCCGGTGACTTCCTGCTTGCCGGGCCAGTAGACGTTGTTGGAATAGGCGGGCAGGTAGGGCAGCTCTTCAAGCACGGTCTGCTGCACGGTCTTGTACAATTCGAACGCCTTGGCCGGGTCCGGTTCCGCGCGCGCCGATTCCAGCATCTCGGTGACGACGGGGTTGTCATAGCGCGCCCCGTTCAGACCGCCGGGCACCTTGTTGTCGGGATGCAGGAAGTTGAACAGGATCATGTCGGGATTGACGGCGGGCAGCAGCCGGGTGGCCATCTCGAATTCGCCCGCATTGCGCCGCTGGTTGAAGGTCGGCGTGTCGACCAGATCCATCTCCATGTTGATTCCGACCTGGCTGAGGAAGTCGATCTCGAACTGCTGGAGTTCGGTCACGCCCTGGGCCGAGGTGCCGAGGTTCTTGAAGGTGAAGCCATCGGCAAAGCCCGCCTCGGCCAGCAGTGCCTTGGACTTGGCCGGATCGTACTCATAGGTCGGCACATCGTCGGTATAGACCGACATCCAGGGCAACAGCATGGAGTTATGCCCATGCGTCAGGCTGGGCGAGATGGCACTGGTGATCGCGCCATAATCGATGGCATGGGCGATGGCCTTGCGCACCAGCTTGTTGGAAAACGGGCCGAATTCCGTGTTGAAGACCTTCAGCACCACGGCATAATTCTGCACCGTGTTCATCTTGAAGCCTTCCGACTTCAGGATCTGCAGGTTCTCTTCCCGGTTCGAGCGCATCACCAGATCGACCTCGCCGTTGCGCAGGGCGATGGTGGCCGTCGCTTCGTCCTTGATGATGTTGAAGGTCAGCGTTTCGATCGGCGCGGGGCCTTTGTAGTAATCCTCGTGGCGCTTCAGGATGATCTGCGAGGTGACGTCGATGAAATCCATGTAATAGGGGCCGGTGCCCACGGGTTCCCAGCGCACCCGGTCGCCCGCCGCCTCGATGGCCTCTTTCTTGACGATCTGGCCCTGATGGTAGTTGGCCACCGTGTGCAGGAAGTTGCCGTTCGGCCGGTCCAGCGTGATGATCACGGTGTAGGGATCGGGCGCCTCCATGCTGACGATGCCGTTCATCTCGCCGGCATAGGGCGAGGCGGTCTCGGGATCGAGGATCCGGTTGTAGCTATAGATCACGTCCTCGGCGGTGAAATCGCCATAGCCTTTCTGGAACTTCACCCCTTCGCGCAGCTTGAACGTCCAGGTGATGGCGTCTTCGGTCTCCCAGGAGACGGCCAGATCGGGGATGATCTCTCCGGTGGTGCTGTCATAGGTGGTCAGGCCGCTGAAGATGTTGAAGGCGAGGTTCTCATTCTCGATGCGGAAGATATTGGCGGGGTCATAGCCGGCGGGGTCGTCATAGAACCGGATGGTCAGCGACTTGCCGCCATCGGTGGCGGCCTGTCCGACGGCGGGAATCGTGGCGGTTGCCGCAAGGAGCGAGGTGAAGGTCCGGCGGTTCATCTTGATCATATCGGGTATCCTGTCTGCGAGCGGTTACAGTGGCGGTGCCGCCCCTGCGGGGGACGGTTCCGACGGTGTGAAAGGGGGGATCAGCCCGTTTTGCGCTGGGCGAAGGCGCTGGTGTCGATGGTGGCCTTGTCGCGCAGGTAGCCCATGGCCATGTCGAGCGAGACCACATCCGCATATTTCTGATGCATGTCGTAGAGGTTCATGTAATGCGACGCCTGGGTCCGGTCGAAGACGCATTCCGACACCACGCCCATACGGTAGCGGTGGGTGGCGCCATCCACGACGCTGGACCGGACGCAGCCGCTGGTGGTTTCGCCGCAGCAGATCAGGGTGTCGATGCCCATGGCGGTCAGGTGAAAGTCCAGCGGGGTGCCCTGAAACGCGCTGGGCGCGGTCTTTTCGATCACCACTTCGCCGTCGATCGGGGCGACCTCGTCGACGATCTGGGTGCCCTTGAACTGCATCTCGGGCGATAGTTTCGACGGGCCGCGATGCCGATGGACCCAAGGTTTGATCCCGGATTGCAATCCCTTGATATGAACCACCGGAATGCCGCATTCGCGCGCCACGGCCAGAAGTTCGGCCGTCTTGTCCACCGCTTCCCAGCCTTCCAGTCCAGTGCTGGAGGGCCAGGTCTTCATCGACTCAAAGATCGGTTCCCGTTTCAGCCCCAGAACACTGTAATAAATGTCGATCAACAAAAGGGCAGGGCGGTCGCCAAAGCCATACAGCTCTTTCTTGCCCCATGATTTGTCGTGCTCCTTATCTCTTTCACTCAGATAAGGTTCCCATCCATATTCCATCTTCTGTATTTCCTCCGTGTTGTATGTGCAAAGGGCCGTCACTGTTCCAACGCCAACATGATATGTTGGAGTGTCAGCCCTAGAGCCGGTGACATAAGCCTCGCTTGTTTCGACGATCTTTGGCGGATCATGCCCGGCGCGGTGTTCATCTTTCTTGTTAACTTGTCTGCAACCCAAATGTGGCCGGTTGCCTGCGGCCAAGTCAAGTGACTTGACTGAAAGTCTAGGAAATTTCACGTTCTGCCTCAAATTCAAGCCGCCAAAGACCCGTGCCGCCTAGAAACCTTGCGTGGTCTGTCGACAATCGCCGGACGGTCATCTGGTGCAAATCCCCAGGGGACATGTGGAGTGGCGTTCAGTCTATTGAAATATATAAATAAAATTTTTTTCCCCGGGATTGGGCCTGTTGCTGAGTCGCGCCGGGCCGGGCAATCTCGCGCCGAGCTGGCGGGCCGCTGGGTGGCCGGTCGGCTGCGGGCATTGCGCCGTCGATGCCTGCGGTTGCCTGACCGCGCCGCAGGGGCCGGTGGCACAGACGATCCGCAGCTTGCGTTTCCAACCCGCCAGCGCGAAAGCTGCGGGCAGGGGCGGCGCTGGTTTTCTCGCCCGAAGCATCGCGCCAACCGGCCCTGGTGCGGATCATTGAAGGGGGGAGTGCGATGCAGGATCTGCGAATTCTCGTGACGGGGGGCACCATCGACAAGGTGCATGATCCGCGCAGCGAGGGGCTGGCCTTTGCCCCCGATGGCGCCACCCATATCCCCGAGATGCTGCGGATCGGGCGCTGCCACTTCCCGGTCGTGGCGTTGTTGATGCTCAAAGACAGCCTGTATTTCGACGCGGCGGACCGGGCGGCCATCGCCGATGCGGTGGCGCGCGCGCCCGAACCCTGCGTGGTGATCACCCACGGGACCGGCACCATGGGCGAGACGGCCCGCTTCCTTCGGGAACGCGCCCTGGGCAAGACGATTGTGCTGACCGGGGCGATGCGCCCGTTCTCGCTTTATGCGTCGGATGGAGAGTTCAATCTGGGCGGCGCTGTGGTCGCGGCGCAACTGCTGCCGGCGGGGGTCTGGGGGGTGATGAACGGCCGGGTCTTTGCCGCCGAGGCGCTGAACAAGAACGTGGAGCAGGGGCGGTTTGACCTGTGAGAGTGCCCTGAGGCCGGGCGCCGGATAATCAAGCCGCCGGTCGCTGCGGCGGCGATCCGGCGGGCCCCGCGACAGGCAATCGGCGCCTCGGGCCACCTCGTGACGGGCGCTCTCCGCCGGCCCGGTCAGGTCATGTGTCTAGGGCTGATTGTCCGGGGCCTATTTTCCGGGGCCTATTTTCCGGGGCCGATGCCACCGCGGTCGACCCTCGGTGGCCAATCCGCCGAACGCGAATACCCAGTGCATTTACAATAGCTTGTGGGGTGATTCTCAAGTCTGTTGAGCCTGACATGTCAGGATGTGCACTTTTCACAAACCGGTGTCGTCAAAGGCGTCTTTCGCCGATGTCAGGACAGGTTGAGGATCAGCAGATCGAGCGCGTAATCCACGCTGGCCGCGCGCACGGCGCTGCGCCCAAGGGCGCCGAAATCCATCGTCCGGGTCTGAACCGGGGATCCGGCGCGGGCGAGGCCGAAGCACACCCGACCCTCGGGCTTGTGTTCCGACCCGCCCGGTCCGGCGATGCCGGTGACAGAGACCGCAAGTTGCGCGTCGGATTGCGCCAGCGCCCCAAGCGCCATCGCGCCCGCAACCGGCTCGGACACCGCGCCATGCGCCTCCAGCACCGCCAGCGGCACGCCCAGCATCGCCTGCTTTGCCGCGTTGGAATAGGTGACAAAGCCGCGGTCGAAGATGTCGGAGGATCCGGGCACCTCGGTGATGGCGCCCGCGATCAGCCCGCCGGTGCAGCTTTCAGCGGTGGCGATCACGATACCGCGGGCACGGGCGCGGGCCAGCAGCGTGTCGGCCCGCGTCGTCATACGCCCATCAGCCCATGGGCGACCCCGGCGGCCAGGCCCACGCAGACCGCCGCCATGACCCCCGCAATCACATCGTCCAGCATCACCCCCAGCGCATCGTTGCGACGGTCGGCCCAGCCCACCGGGCCGGGCTTCCAGATGTCGAACAGCCGGAACAGAACAAAGGCCCCGACCCAGCCCGGCCAGGGAAAGGCCCAGGGCTCCGCGCCCGCATGCCACAGCCCCGCCGACAGAGGCCACAGCGCGATCCAGACGCCCGCGACCTCGTCGATCACGATCTCCGAGGGGTCGTGATCTTCCTTGCCCCGCGTTGCCTCGGCGGTGGCCCACCAGCCCAGCAGGGTGACCAGCACGGTCGCAGCCGCCAACAGGGGAAAGCCGCCCAGCCCGTGCAGGACCCAGGCCACCGGGATCGCGGCGGCAGAGCCCCAGGTGCCCGGCGCCCAGGGCAGCAGCCCGACGCCAAAGAAGGTGGCAAAAAGCCGGCTCATTTCCCCGACAACAGGGCCGTCGCCATGGCGGCGATCCCTTCCTCGCGTCCGGTAAAGCCCAGCCGTTCCGACGTGGTTGCCTTGACCGAGATCCGGCCCGCGTCAATCTCCATGATCTGGCTCATGCGGGTCATCATTTCAGCGGCATGGGGGCCGATCTTGGGGCGCTCGCAGATCAGCGTCAGATCCACGTTCGAGATCGCATAGCCCCGCGCCGCGGCCAACTGCACCGCATGCCGCAGAAAGACCGCGCTGTCGGCGCCCTTCCATTGCGCGTCCGAGGGCGGGAAATGCCGGCCGATGTCGCCCATCGACAGGGCGCCATAAATCGCATCCGTCACCGCATGCAGGCCCACATCGGCATCCGAATGCCCCATCAGCGACCGCGTGAACGGGATCGTGACGCCGCACAGGGTCACGCTGTCTCCTTTGCCAAACCGGTGCACGTCGAACCCGTTGCCGACCCGTATGTCCATCCCATCCCTCAGCAAGGTTGCGGCGCGCGCGAAATCGGCGGGCCGGGTGACTTTCATGTTGCGTTCCTCGCCCGGGATCATGACCACATCCATCCCGTCGGCGCGGGCGACCTCGACATCGTCGGCGGGCAGGCCCGTGTAATTGTCATGCGCCGCGATGATCGCCTGCAGGTCAAAGCCCTGCGGCGTCTGCGCGCGGTAAAGGCCGGTGCGGTCCAGCGTGCCCGTTACCGTGCCCTCGGCGCCGCGCCACAGCGCGTCCGTGACTTCCAGCGCCGGGGCGGCGCCCTCGGCAAAGGACAGGGCGTCGATCACATCCGCGATGATCCGCTGGCTGACCAGCGGGCGGGCGGCGTCATGGATCAGAACTGTCCGGGTGCCGGTGCGCGCCAGCGCCGCCAGCCCCGCGCGCACAGAATCGCCGCGCGTCTCTCCGCCGGCCACAACCTCGACATCCGCAAAGTCGGAGGCCCGCTCCATCTCCTGCGGATGCAGCACCAGCACGAGCCGCTCGACCCCGGGCGCGGCGCGAAACGCATCCAGCGTCCAGTCCAGCACCCGCCGGCCGGCCAGTTTCTGCCATTGTTTGGGTTGGTCGCCCCCCGCCCGTGTCCCGAGTCCGGCGGCCACGATGATCGCGGCGGTTCCCGTCATGTTCGCTCCGTGTTCGCTGGTCTTGTCTATTGCCAGTCGGTGGCCGTGACAATGCAGCACGAATGCACAGCGTAACCGCGCAAAATTTGAGCAAACGCAAAAATGCTTGGTTAATGATTTATAGCAGAATTGTCTTTGTGGCCACAGCGCTATACCTGAGAGGCACGAACGCACAAGGAATAGGCATGTGACCATTCAAACGGCGGCGCTTGCCATCGACCCTCCAGTGTTGCTGGCGCCTATGGCTGGGATAACCGATTTGCCGTTCCGCCGCCTGGTGGCGGGATTCGGCGCGGGGCTGGTCGTGTCAGAGATGGTGGCCAGTCAAGAGATGGTGCAGGCAAAGCCCGGCGTGCGCGAGCGGGCCGAGCTGGGATTCGGCCTTGCGGATACGGCGGTGCAGCTGGCCGGGCGCGAGGCGCATTGGATGGCCGAGGCCGCCCGGATGGTCGAGGGCAACGGCGCCCGCATCATCGACATCAACATGGGTTGCCCGGCCAAGAAGGTGGTCAACGGGCTGTCCGGCTCGGCGCTGATGCGCGATCTGGACCATGCTTTGACGCTGGTCGAGGCGGTGGTTGGGGCGGTCTCGGTTCCCGTGACGCTGAAGACCCGGCTGGGCTGGGATGACGAAATGCGCAACGCGCCGGAACTGGCGCGGCGGGCCGAGGCGGCGGGAATCGCGATGATCACGATCCACGGCCGGACGCGCTGCCAGTTCTACAAGGGGCGGGCCGATTGGGCGGCGATTCGGGCGATAAGCGAGGCGGTGACGATTCCGGTGATCGCGAATGGCGACATCTGCGGGCCCGGGGATGCGGCCCGGGCGCTGGCGCAGTCTGGCGCGGACGGGGTGATGATCGGGCGCGGGGCGCAGGGCCGTCCCTGGGTTCTGGCGCAGGTTGCGGCGGCGCTTTACGGCAGGCCCGCGCCGGTGGTGCCGCGGGGGGCGGCATTCGCCGGGATGGTCGCGGAACATTACGAGGCGGCGCTGGCCTTCTACGGCCAGGATCTGGGCCGCCGGGTGATCCGCAAGCATCTGGGCTGGTACATGGACACCGCCGCCACGCCCGCACCGCTGCGGCGCGAGGTTCTGACCGCGGGCACCCCGGCGCAGGTGCTGTCCCGGCTGCCGTTGGCGCTGGCCGGTCCGATGCAGGTGGCGGCATGACAACTCTGGGCGATATGATCTGGTCCTCGCTGCCGGTCCCGGCCTTTGTCATCGACGCGGACGACCGGATCGTCGACATCAACCCGCCGGGCGAGCAATTCATGAATGCCTCGGCCAAATCGCTGACCGGGGTGCCGGTGTTCGATCGGCTGGCCATCGACGCGCCGCTGGACGAGGCGTTCTTGCGCGTCCGCTCCGATCTGTCGCCACTGTTCATCAACAAGGTCGACGTGTCGGGCGGCAATGCGGCGCCGCTGCAATGCAATGTCCAGATCGCGCCGCTGTCCGGCAAGCCCGGCCATATTCTGATCCTCTTCGAGGCGCAGAAGATCGCCGACCGTCTGGGGCGGGCGCATTCGGTGACCTCGGCGGCGAAATCCGCCATCGGCATGGCCGAGATGCTGGCGCATGAGATCAAGAACCCGCTGGCGGGCATCACCGGGGCGGCGCAATTGCTGTCGATGAACCTGTCGAACGGCGATCTGGAGCTGACCGACCTGATCGTGGCCGAAAGCCGCCGGATCGTGGCGCTGCTGGACCAGGTGGAGCAATTCGGCAACCTGCGCCCGCCAGAGCGCCGCGCGGTCAATGTGCACGACCTGCTCGACCGGGCCCGCAAATCCGCGGTGGTGGGCTTTGCCGCCAGCATGAAAATCCTGGAGCAATACGACCCCTCGCTGCCGCCCACCTATGTGGACAGCGACCAGATGCTGCAGGTGTTCCTGAACCTGCTCAAGAACGCCGCCGAGGCCGCGGGCGAGGTGGGCGGGACCATCGTGGTCAAGACCTTCTACGACATTTCCTTGCGTCTGCGTCGCGAAGACGGCAAGGGCAGCGCGCTGCCCTTGCAGATCGAGATCATCGACGATGGCCCGGGCATCCCGCCCGAGATTGCCGCAGACATCTTCGATCCCTTCGTCTCGGGGCGCGAGAACGGCACCGGCCTGGGGCTGGCGCTGGTGAGCAAGATCATCTCGGACCATGGGGGTTGGATCTCTGTCGATTCCGTCCCGGGCCAGACCAAGATCCGGATTTCGTTGCCGGTCGCGCCCAAAAAGGCGCCTGACGAATGAACGGTTTTTTCAAGGAGAACAGATAAATGGACGGCACAGTTCTTGTCGCCGATGACGACCGCACAATCCGGACGGTCCTGACCCAGGCGCTGACGCGGGCAGGCTGCAAGGTGCATGCGACCTCTTCGATGGTCACGCTGATGCGCTGGATCGAAGAGGGCAAAGGAGATCTGGTGATTTCCGACGTCATCATGCCCGACGGCAACGGGCTGGACGCGCTGCCGAAGATCGCCGACGAACGGCCCGGCCTGCCGGTGATCGTGATCTCGGCGCAGAACACGATCATGACGGCGATTCAGGCGGCCGAAAAGGATGCCTACGACTATCTGCCCAAGCCCTTCGATCTGCCAGACCTGATGAAACGGGCCGCCCGCGCGCTGGAGGTCAAGCGCCGCGCGCCCGCCCGTGGTGCGGAGGCCGAGAAATCCAAGGACGATCTGCCTCTGGTGGGGCGCACCCCGGCGATGCAGGCGCTCTACCGGCTTGTGGCGCGGGTGATGAATGCCGAGCTGGCGGTGCTGATCACCGGCGAATCCGGCACCGGCAAATCGCTGATCGCCCGGGCGATTCACGACTTCTCCGATCGCCGGACGCTGCCGTTCGTGGTGGCCAGCGCCTCGGACCTGGCGACGATGGATGGCCCGGCGATGCTGCTGTCGCGGGCGCGCAACGGGTCGATCCTGTTCGACGAGATCGGCGATCTGGATGCCGATGCCCAGGCGCGGATCGTGCGGATGCTGGACAGTTTCACTGACAATGCGCCCCGTGTCATGGCCACCAGCCAGGCGGATCTGGCGAACCGGATGGAGATGGGCGACTTCCGGCAGGATCTGTTCTACCGCTTGTCCGGGGTCACGCTCGCCGTGCCCAGCCTGCGCGAACGGGTGGACGACATTCCGCTGCTGGCGGATCACTTCCTGGCGCGCGCGGTGCGCGATGGCCTCAGCCCGCGCCGCTTTACCGACCGGGCGATGGACCTGATTCGCGCCTATTCCTGGCCGGGCAACGTCCGCCAGCTGGAAAACACCATCCGCCGTCTGCTGGTCACCTCGACCGAAGAGGAAATCAGCCGCGCCGAGACCGAGACCGTGCTGGGCAACCAGCCCGCGATGGAGCCGCTGAAGGGCGGCGGCGAGGGCGACAAGCTGTCCGCCTCTGTCGGCAAGCATCTGCGGCGCTATTTCGACCTGCATGGCGGCGTTTTGCCCCCGCCGGGACTCTATGCCCGGATTCTACGGGAAGTTGAAATGCCCCTGATAGAGATTGCCTTGGACGCAACCGGCGGAAATCAGGCAAAATGTGCTGATTTATTAGGCATCAATAGGAACACACTCAGAAAAAAGATCACCGACCTCGATATTCAGGTGACACGCCGCCGCAAATTGATGTAAAAGGGCAACATAAGAGTGGCAGGCGCGCCTCAGGTGCGTCGAAGATCACTCAATGCAGCGGTAGCGCCGCCGGAGTGCGGTGAACAATAGAGTGAGGTGAGCCTCGTGCGCGAAGCCGTGCGAAGTCCCTATTGGGAGCGTTTGAGCAGGCTCCGGAGAGAACGCAGCGTTCAGAACATCGCCACGCTTGGGCTGGTGATCCTGGGTCCTGTTCTGGCCGCGGCCACGTTCCTGGTGCTGGGGCCGCTGGATCAGGGGGCGTCTGCGCTGTCGCTGCGCTTCGTCCTTCTGGCGGATCTTGTGTATGTCATGGTCGTGGCCGCGCTGGTGATGCAGCGCGTGGCCGCGATGATCGCGGCGCGGCGGGCGCAATCGGCGGGCTCGCGCCTGCATATGCGGCTGACGGGGGTGTTTGCCATCGTGGCGCTGGCCCCGGCGGTGCTGGTGGCCGTATTCGCCGCCATCACGGTGAATTTCGGGCTGGAGGGGTGGTTCTCGGACCGGGTGCGCACTGTGCTGGGCTCGTCGCTGAACGCTGCGCAGGCCTACGAGGACGAGCATTACCGCGATCTGCGCGTCGATGCCGAGGCTTTGGCCGACTACCTGAACCGCGCGCGGCAAGAGTTCTTTTTCGTCTCGGACGGGCAACTGCGCCAGATCCTGACCCAGGGGCAATCCCAGGTGCAGCGCGGCCTGCGCGAGGCCTATGTCATCAACAGCGAGGGCGAGATCCGCGCGCGCGGCGAACGCAGCTATCTGTTCGACTTTGAACAGCCGAGCCAGGCGCAGATCGACCGGGCGCTGGCCGGTGAGACGGTCGTGATCCAGGATTGGGACGTCAACGAGTTCCGGGCGATCATCGCGCTGGATGAATATCTTGACCGGCTTTTGTACGTCTCCCGCAGCGTCGACGGGGAGATCCTGAACCTGCTGGACGACACGACAGAGACGGTGAACCTGTACAACCAGCTGGAAAGCGAGCGGGGGCGGATCGTCTTTGAATTTGGCCTGCTGTATCTGGGCTTTGCGGTGATCCTGATCCTGGCCGCGATCTGGCTGGGCCTCTGGTTTGCTGAACGCCTGTCGCGCCCGATTGG
>CAYGRI010000079.1:0-16180 GCA_964352155.1 uncultured Maritimibacter sp.
CTATCAGGCACGCGGCGGCACCGCGCGGCATGATGCGGTTGCTTGGGGTTATGCCCGCGCCTGTTCGGATATGGGCATGGATGTGATCCAGCAATGCGAAGTCACCGCCGTGCGCCAGCAGAACGGCAAGGTCGTGGGCGTTGATACCTCCAAAGGGCCGATTGATTGCGACAAGTTGGGGATGGTCGTGGCAGGCCATTCGGGCGTGCTCGCGAAAATGGCGGGTTTCCGGCTGCCGATTGAATCGGTCGCCTTGCAAGCGCTCGTATCAGAGCCGATCAAGCCCTGCATGGACGTGGTCGTCATGGCCAACACGGTGCACGGCTACATGTCGCAATCCGACAAGGGCGAGATGGTGATCGGCGGCGGCGCGGATGGCTACAACAACTACACCCAGCGCGGCTCATTCCATCATATCGAGGAAACCGTGCGCGCGCTGATAGAGACCTTTCCGATGATCTCGCGCCTCAAGATGTTGCGGCAATGGGGCGGCATCGTGGACATGACGGGGGATCGCTCGCCGATCATCTCCAGAACGCCGGTGGAGGGCGTGTTCATGAACTGCGGCTGGGGCACCGGCGGGTTCAAGGCGATCCCCGGGTCCGGCTGGGCGATGGCAGAGCTGATGGCCAAAGGCGCCTCTCCGCTGGCCGACCCGTTCAGCCTGGCCCGGTTCCGCGAAGGCCGGTTCATCGACGAAAGCGTCGCCGCCGGGGTGGCCCATTGATGTCAGTCGCCACCGCCACCGCCACCGCCCCCAGAGCCTGCGTCGCCGAAATCGGCGTCGTCGCCCAGGCGGCGCCCGGCGCGGCCCTCAGGCCCGATAAAGCCGACCCGCTTGCCATAGGTGCGGTCATGCCGGCTGCGGCGTGTCGGAAAGGGGTCCTTGCGCAGTTCGGCACGGACCACCAGGAAAGCGACCGCACCGATCACGGCGAGGGTCGCAAGGGCGGTGAGGATCAAAAAACCTATCGTCAAGAGCCACATGTTGGCATCTTTTCATGTGCGGCAAAGTCGGGAATTCCGGACTATGCCCGCGCCGCATGCCCCGAAAGCCCTGTGCCTGCAGCGGATCCGCGCCAGATCCGGGGGCCCATTGTTGCCCCTGCCGCGCCAATGCTGCGTCTGGCCCAGATCGTAGCCCAAAGAGGTCTCGGATGCTGATCCTGAACTGCCCCAATTGCGGCATCGACGCCGATGAAACCGAACTGGCCCCCGGCGGCGAGGCGCATCTGAAACGCTTCGGTCCTGGATCCACCGACGACGCGTTCGAGGGCTATCTGTTCCACCGCGAGAACCCCAAAGGCGTGCATCTGGAACGCTGGCGCCATGCCATGGGCTGCGGCAAGTGGTTTCATGCCGCCCGCTGCACCGTGACGCTGGAGGTGTTTGGCACCTATTCCGCCCAGGTGACCGAGCCGCCGCAAGAGATCCGCGACGCCATTTCCGCCAAACGCCCCGGCTGGCGCTGGAGAGAGTTCCAATGACCACACGTCTTCGCGAAGGCGGGCGCCTGCTGGACCGCTCGCGCCCGATGTCCTTCACCTTCAATGGCCGGTCCATGCGGGGCTATGCTGGCGACACGCTCGCTTCGGCCCTGCTGGGCAACAACCAGATGCTGGTTGGCCGCTCGTTCAAATACCACCGGCCGCGCGGCATTGTCGCCTCGGGCGCCGAAGAGCCGAATGCGCTGATGAATCTGGGGCAGGGTGCCCGGTTTGAACCCAACCAGCGCGCCACCACGACAGAGCTGTTCGATGGGCTGACCGCCGCCAGCCAAAACCACTGGCCCAGCCTGGAATATGATGTGGGGGTGGTGAACAACTATGCCGCGCGGCTGCTTCCGGCGGGCTTTTACTACAAGACCTTCATCCACCCGCGCCCGTTCTGGAAACATGTGTTCGAGCCGATCATCCGCCACTCCGCCGGTCTGGGCAAGGCGCCCACCAAACCCGACGCGGATGTCTATGAGCATGTCCATGTCCATACCGATGTGCTGGTCATCGGCGGCGGCATTGCCGGGCTGACGGCGGCACGGGCGGCGGCCGCCTCTGGCGCCTCGGTGATGGTGATCGAACAGACCGCTCATTGGGGTGGCCGTGCGCCGGTGGACGGCGCCGAGATCGACGGGACAGATGCGGATGCTTGGGTGAACGCCACCGTCGAAGCCCTTGGGGCAAATGACAAAGTCCGCCTGCGCACGCGCTGCATGGGGTCTGGCATCTACGATCACGGCTATGTCCTGGCCTATGAGCGGCTGACCGATCACGCCCCGCAGGACGACCTGCCGCGCCACCGTCTGTGGAAGATCCGCGCGGGGCAGGTGATCACCGCCACGGGCGCCATCGAACGCCCGCTCAGCTTTGCGGGCAACGACCTGCCCGGCGTGATGCTGGCCAGCGCTGTGCGCGATTATGTCACCAACTGGGCCGTCAGCCCCGGCGACCGCACGGTTGTGGTGACCAATAACGATGACGCCTATCGCACCGCGATCACGCTGAAACAAGCCGGTCTGCATGTCGCCGCGATCGTAGATGCCCGGACCCAAGCCGACAGCCCCCTGATCGCTCAGGCGCGGGCGCTTGGCATTCGGATCGAGATGGGGCGCGGCATCGCTCAGGTGTCTGGCAAAGGCTTCGTCACCGGCGTCGCGATAACCCCGCAGGCGGGAGAGGGTGCGACGCTGGAGCAGATCCCCTGCGATGTGGTCGCGATGTCGGGCGGCTGGTCCCCGGTCGTGCATCTGTGGTCCCATTGCGGCGGCAAGCTGGTCTGGGACGCGGCGCAGGCCCATTTCCGTCCCGACCCGGCGCAGGCTCCCACCGGCGCCGACGGGCAGCCCTTTGTGCGCACCGCCGGTATCGCCTCTGGCCTGCTGGGCACAGCGGATGTTCTGGCCGACGCCCATGCCGCCGGAGAGGCCGCCGGAGAGGCCGCCGGAAGGATTGCCGGAAGGACCGCTGCCGGGTCCGCCACGGACAGCGCGCCGGGGGCCGTTTCGGAAGAGGCGACGCCGATGCTGCCCGTCTGGGTCATGCCGCAGGGCGCCGGCTACAAGCTGAAATCCAAGATGTGGCTGGACTTCCAGAACGACGTGAAGGTGTCCGACGTGCAGCTTGCCGCGCGCGAGGGGTTCGAAAGCGTCGAACATGCCAAGCGCTATACCACGCTGGGCATGGCGACGGATCAGGGAAAGCTCAGTAATATCAATGGTCTGGCGGTGCTTGCTGACACATTGTCCACACCGATTCCGGCGGTGGGGACAACCACCTTCCGCCCGCCCTATACCCCGATCTCCATGGGCGCCATCGCGGGCGAGGCGCGCGGCGAGATCTTTCAGCCCTTGCGCCGCACCCCGCTGCACGCGTGGCACGAGGCGAACGGCGCCGTGTGGGAGCCCGTGGGCCATTGGCGCCGCCCCTATTGCTTCCCGCGCGCCGGGGAAAGCAAATCGCAGGCCGTCAACCGAGAGATCAACACCACCCGCCAAGCCGTTGGTTTGCTTGATGCTTCGACGCTGGGAAAGCTCCTCGTAAAAGGGCCGGACGCGGGCAGGTTCCTGGACATGATGTATACCAACATGATGTCCACGCTGAAGCCGGGGCGCTGCCGTTACGGGCTGATGTGCTCGGAAAACGGGTTCCTGATGGACGACGGCGTGGTGGCCCGGATCGACGACGACACCTTCCTGTGCCACACCACCACTGGCGGCGCGGACCGGATCCATGCGCATATGGAGGAATGGCTGCAGACCGAATGGTGGGATTGGTCGGTCTATACAGCCAACCTGACCGAACAATATGCCCAGATCGCCGTGGTCGGCCCCAAGGCAAGGGATCTGCTGCGCGCCATGGGCGGCGACATGGATCTGTCGGCCGAGGGCTTGCCCTTCATGGCTTGGGCGGATGGCGTGATCGGCGGCTTCAAGACTCGCGTCTATCGCATTAGTTTCTCTGGCGAATTGTCCTATGAGATCGCGGTGAAGGCCGGGCAGGGGCGGGCTTTCTGGGACGCTGTGGTGGCGGCGGGCGCAGGCTTTGGCGCGGCGCCTTACGGCACCGAGGCGCTGCATGTGATGCGGGCCGAGAAGGGCTTTATCATGATCGGGGACGAGACGGACGGCACCGTCATTCCGCAGGATCTGGGGCTGAACTGGGCAATCTCGAAGAAGAAGACCGACTTCATCGGCAAGCGCGCGCAGGCGCGCAGCCATATGACCGACCCTGCGCGGTGGAAGCTGGTCGGGCTGAAGACGCTGGACGGCAGCGTGTTGCCAGACGGCAGTTATGCCGTGGCCGAGGGCACCAATCTGACGGGCCAGCGCAACGTTCAGGGGCGTGTGACCTCGACCTATCATTCGCCGACGCTGGACTGCGGGATCGCCATGGGGCTGGTGCTGAACGGGCCGGACCGGATGGGCGAGGTGCTGCGGTTCAACCGGACGGATGGCAGCATGGTCGAGGCGCGGATCGTCGATCCTGTCTTCTACGACAAGGAAGGGGAGAAGCAGAATGTCTGATCCGGTCCCGGCGCTGGGAGGCGCGCGTTTCGACGGCTTCGTCGCGGTAGAGGAAATGCCGCCGCGCGGGATGATCACCCTGCGCGGCGATCTGTCCAGCGCCGAGTTACAGGGGGCGGCGACCGGCGCGACGGGGTGCGCGTTGCCCGGCCCCCTGCAGGCGCAGAGCAACGCAGAGACGGGCCTGGCCTGGATGTCGCCGGACGAGGTGCTGGTGCTGCTGCCCTACGGCGATGTGGCCGGGACCTTGACCACCATGACCGCCGCTTTGGCCGGGCATCGGCATCTGCTGGCGGATGTCTCGGACGCGCGCGCGGTCTTCCGGCTGACGGGGCCGGGCCTGCGCGAGGTTCTGGCCAAGCTGACCCCGGCCGACATGTCGCCAGAGGCGTTCCCGGTCGGCGCCTTCCGCCGCACACGGCTGGCCCAGGCGCCCGCCGCGCTGTGGCTGCGCAACCCGGAGATGGCCGAGGTTATGTGCTTTCGCTCTGTCGCTCAATATGTCTTCGATCTTCTGGCGAATGCCGCGAAACCCGGGGCAGAGGTTGCCTATTGGCGTTGAAAACGGTCTGATATCAAATGTTTGCGGGCGAAAGGTAATGTACCCGCATCGTCTGGCGCGGCGGTCGCCCGGCGATGGATCCCGTCGCTAGGCCTTGACGTTGCTCGATCCATGCCATTTGTGTCCGCTGGAACCACTCAATCCGAACGACAGGGGGCCCAAATGGCATTCGAACTTCCCGATCTTCCCTATGCCCACGATGCGCTGGCCAGTGCCGGCATGTCGAAAGAGACGCTGGAGTATCACCACGACCTGCACCACAACGCCTATGTCACCAATGGCAACAAGGCCATTGAGGGCACGGAATGGGCCGACAAGTCGATGGAAGAGATCATCACCGGCACCTACAATGCCTCTGCCGTGGCGCAGAACGGCATCTTCAACAACATTTCGCAGCTGTGGAATCACAACCAGTTCTGGGAGATGATGGGCCCGGGCGACAGCAAGATGCCGGGTGAGCTGGAAAAGGCGATCGCCGACAGCTTCGGCTCGGTCGATGCGTTCAAATCGGAGTTCTCCGCCGCGGGTGCGGGCCAGTTCGGCTCTGGCTGGTGCTGGCTGGTGAAGGACACGGACGGCGCGCTGAAGGTCACCAAGACCGAAAACGGCGTCAACCCGCTGTGCTTTGGCCAGACCGCGCTGCTCGGATGCGATGTGTGGGAGCATTCCTACTACATCGACTTCCGCAACAAGCGCCCTGCCTACCTGACCAACTTCCTCGACAATCTGGTCAACTGGGAAAACGTGGCATCGCGCCTCTGACCCGTTGCAGGCTGTAGAACCAAGGGCCTCGCACCATCCGGCGCGGGGCCCTTTTTGCGTTGGCCGGCCGGATATTGCGGCGGCGTGCCGGTCGCCGTGACCGGCCAATCAGGAGGGCTGCCATGGAACTTACCCTGTCCTCTGCGCTGTCGCCCGCCGGGATGCTGGGCCATCTTGCCTATGTGCTGCTGGTTGTCTCGATGGTGATGCGCGACATCACCTTGCTGCGGATCCTCGTTGTCGCCTCCAGCCTGGTGGCGATCGCCTATGCAAGCGTGTTCCTGCGCGACCCGGTGTCGACGTTCTGGGAGACGATCCTGGTAATCGTGAACGTGGTCCAGCTGTCGTTCCTGCATTGGCGCAATATGCGCGCCCGGTTTTCCGAGACCGAGGCCCGGATGATCGCCCTGCGCTTTCCGGATCTGTCGCGGGGCGATGCGCGCTGGTTTCTGGATCGCGGCGCCTGGACGCGACTCGCAGTTCACACAGAATTGACGCGCGAGGATGTGCCGGTGCCGCATCTGACCTTTCTGGCAAAGGGAGAGGTCGGCGTTTATCGCTCTGGCACCTGCGTAGCGCGATGCATGCCCGGCGATTTCATCGGCGAGATGACGGTGATGGCCGGGACCCCCGCCACCGCCACCACCCGCGCTTTGGGCGAGGTCGAGGTCTGGCAGATCGGCGCCGCAGACCTGCGCGAGATGATCGCCCGGAAGGACCGCTTTGCCACGGTGCTGGAGGCGGCCTTTTCCCGGAACTACCGCGACAAGCTGATCCGGTTCCACAGGCTGGCGCCCGACGGCCCCGACGCCTGAGGGGGGCGGATCAGGCCAGATCCTTTCGCAACGCCTCCATCAGCGCGGGGACGTCATCGACCGATTGAAAATAGGTCAACAGCGACTTGTCGGCAAAGCCCTCGTCCACCACATGTTCGATCATCTTCACCAGAGGTGCCCAGTAGCCCTTTGTATTCAGAAGATAAATCGGCTTGGCGTGCAGCAGAAGCTGGCGCCAGGTCAGCACTTCGAAGAATTCGTCCAGCGATCCGGCGCCACCGGGCAAAACGGCGATGGCGTCGGAGTTCATATACATGACCTTCTTTCGCTCATGCATGTTCTCGGTGATGATGAACTGGCCCAGATCGCGCTTGGCGACCTCGCGCGCCATCAGGTGGACCGGGATCACGCCGAAGGTGCTGCCGTTGGCCTCTTGCGCGGCGCGCGCGGCGGCGCCCATCAGCCCGACATCCCCCGCGCCATAGACCATGCGCCATCCGGCTTCGGCGATCGAGCGGCCCAGGTCGCGCGCGGCGGCCACATATTCCGGCGCGTTGCCGTCACGTGAACCGCAAAAGACACAGACAGAGGCCGGGTTGGGCACTGGGATTCTCCTTCTTGCAATGGTTTTGACCACAGATAGCGAGGTTGATAGACTCACTCAACTGCCCCGAGGGGGGCGATGGTCGGGGTATGTGATGCTTTCGAGGATTGGCGCGATTTTTGGCGGAGGTGCTGTGAGCGGCACCGTGGCGGTGGCTGCTGCCGTCGGGGCCGCCGTTTGGGGCGGGTCGCAACTGCTCCCGCGTGAGGTCCCGGCGCCGGCGGACACCGCCGGTGTCGTCGCGCCGCCCACCACGCCGCCCGCCACGCCGGTTGCGCCCGGCGAGACAGAGACGGCGCCCCCGGCCGAGACGGTCTCGACCGACACGGCGGTGCCCGACACGGCGGTGCCCGACACGGCGGTGCCCGACACGGCGGTGCCCGACGCGGTCGCGGATCCAGAGGGGACGCCCGCGCCCGAAGGCCCGGTGCCGCCCAGCTTTGACGTGGTCCGGGTCGATGCCGATGGCAATGCGCTGATCGCCGGGCGGGCGGCGCCGCAATCGGATGTGTCGATCCTGCTGGACGGGGCGGAGGTGTCCAAGACGCTAGCGGATGGATCGGGCAGTTTTGTGGCCTTGCTGCGGATCCCGCCCGCCGACGTGCCCCGGGTCGTGCGCCTGCGCATGGATGTCGACGGCAAAGAGCCGGTCACCTCCAGCGCCTCGGTGATCATCCAGCCGGCGGCGCCACCGCCTCCGGTGGTTGTTGCCGCTGTCGATCCGGTGTCCGAACCCGTGCAGCCGGCGCCCGAGTCCGGACCGTCCTCCGTGCCCAGCAGCGATGCGGCCCCGACGCCTCCGATGGATCTGGCGCGTCTGGATCCGCCGCTGTCCGGTGAGGCGCCAAGCATGACCACCGGGACGCCGCTGCTGCCCGAGACGGGCGGCGCGCAACCGGGCCTGTCGGATCCCGACGTGACCGAGCGTCCGGTGACCCTGGCGGGCGAGGCGCCTGTGACGGCCGGTGGCACGGTTCCCGGTCTGGCCGATACGCCAGTGGTCGCGACCGATCCGGCGGTCGACACGGTGACGGCCCCGGTTCCGCCGGTTGCAAATGTCGTGCCGCCCGCCGCGACCGAGATTGCGCCCGACACGAACGCCCCCCTCACGGCAGAGGCGGCGGGCATAGCGACCGCGCCCGCGCCGGATCTCGCCACGGCGGTGCCTCCGGCCGAGACGCTGGACATGCCATTGCAAGCCTCTGCGCCACCGCCGTCCGGCGGCGACACCGCGCCCACGCTGCAACCGATGCCGGATGAGGTCGCCCTGGCAGAGACGCCGTCCGAACCCGCGCCGCCGGTCGCGCTGGGGCCGGTGCCGGAACTGGCGGCATCCGCGCCGTCGGTGGCGCCGCCGGGGCTCGACACGACCGTGCCCAGCGCGATCGTGCCCGCGCCCCTGACCCTCAGCACCTCCGAGGCGCCAGAGCTTGCCGCCGCCGACCCGGCAGAGACACCGGTGACCGAGGGGGCGCCCACGACACCGGACATCGCGGTGGTGGAGGGTGGCTCTGCGGGGCAGGGCGACACGGTCCCACCCGCCACGCGTGAGGCCGACAGGGTGGCCGAGTTGGGCGGCGAGACTGTCGCGCCGTCCGAGGTCACAGCCCCGGTCGCCTCGGCGACGGACCCGGAGGCAACGAGTGTGCCCCCGGACGCCGTCGCATCGGACAGCGCCTTACCCGACGGGGTCGCCCCGGACCCGGCCGCATCCGGAACTGTTCCACCCGAGAACGTCGCATCGGATTCCAGCGCATCGGACCCTGCCGCGACAGAGACCGTTGCTCCAGAGACCGTTGCATCGAACACCGTCGCATCGGATAGCGTCGCACCGGACGCAAGCACAACGGATCCTGCGGTATCGCCCCCGTCGGCAGACGTTGCGCCCGTGTCGGACGATCCCGCGACCCGCCTGGCCACATCGACCGAACCGGACCCCGAGCCCTCTACAGCGGCGCCAGAGCAACTGGCCGACACGGTGGTTTCCCCGGCGGATGTCCCCTCTGATGTGGTGAACAACGCGACAGACGCCGACACGCCCGTCGCGGATGCCGAGCTTCCCGCCACCGCCGACACGCCCGTCGCCGATCTGGCGCCGGAA
This sequence comes from uncultured Maritimibacter sp., assembly GCA_964352155.1. Lineage (GTDB taxonomy): Bacteria > Pseudomonadota > Alphaproteobacteria > Rhodobacterales > Rhodobacteraceae > Psychromarinibacter. The sequence goes on from CAYGRI010000079.1 coordinate 9,325, forward strand.
GGCATGCCCGTCGCGGATGCCGGGCTTCCCGCCACCGCCGACACGCCCGTCGCCGATCTGGCGCCGGAGGATGTGCCCGTCGCGGATGCCGAGCTTCCCGCCACGTCCCCCGAGGGCACGCCAGCGGCGGAGACTCCGGCAAGTATGGCGTCCGACACGCAACCGGACATCGTCGTCGCCGTCGCGCCAGAGGTTCCAGTCGTTTCACCGCCCGTTGCCGCCGCGCCGGACAGTGCTTTGGCCGATCCGCCCGCCATCGCGCCGGTCCCCGAGGTTGTATCGGAGGACGCGCCGGTGGAAACTCTGCCCGAGGTGGACACGGCGACCATCGCTCCGCCCGCCGAGGTGGCAGAGGCCAGTCCAGTGGCGCCAGAGGTCACCTCGGCGCTGGACACGCCGGTGATGCTGGGCAGCGCCGATGGCATGGCCCCAAGCATGGCGGCCGATACGCCTCCGGCTGCGGTCGCGCCCACGGTTGCGCCCAAGCCGGCGGCACCAACCGTTCTGCTGGCCGATGACGAGGGCATCCGGGTGCTGCAAACCGGGGGCGCCCGGCCCGCGCCGGTGCAATCGGTGATCATCGACACGATCAGCTATGACCCGGCGGGCGAAGTCTCGCTTGGCGGGCGCGGCAGCGAGGGCGGCTTTGTCCGGATCTACATCGACAACCAGCCGATCCGCACCACGGAAATCGGGGTCGACGGCCAGTGGCGCACACCCTTGCCCGAGGTCGATACCGGCATCTATACCCTGCGGATCGACGAACTGGACGCCGAAGGCAGCGTGACCAGCCGGGTCGAGACGCCGTTCAAGCGCGAGGAACCTGAACTGCTGGCCGCACTGGAATCCGAGGTGGAGGCGCCAACGAACGGGGGCACGCGGCTGGAACTGATGACGGTCCAGCCCGGCAATACCCTGTGGGGTATCGCTTCGGACCGTTACGGCGACGGGTTCCTCTATGTGCGGGTGTTCGAGGCCAACCGGGACCGCATCCGCGACCCGCACTGGATCTATCCCGGACAGGTGTTCGCGCTGCCCAGCGACGAATAGACCAGGCGCCTGAGCGGCGGCGGGCTTTGGCGCAGGCACTTCGCCTCTGGCAATCCCGGGCGCCCTCCGGCAATCCCCGGCGCCCTCCGGCAATCCCCGGCGACCTCCGGCAACCCCAGGCGTCCTCCGGCAATCCCGGGCGCCCTCTGGCAATCCCGAGCCCCGGCCCTTAGGTATAGGCGTCCGATGAAAGGGAGCCGATGCGCAGAGGAACCACAATGACCGACTGGGACAGCCAGACCGCCCGCGAAAGCGGCTGGCGGGTGGTGCGAAAAGTGGTGCCCTACCTGTGGCCCGAGGGTCAGGCCTGGGTGAAACAGCGCGTCATTCTGGCGCTGTTGCTGCTGTTCACCGCCAAGATCGTCGCCGTCGGCACGCCGTTCTTCTACAAGGCCGCCGTGGATTCGCTGTCGGGCGACAGCACCAGCGGGGCCACGATGCTGGCTTTTGGCGCGGTGGGCATGACCATCGCCTATGGCATGGCCCGCCTGATGAACGTGGGCTTTCAGCAATTACGCGATGTGGTCTTTGCGCGGGTGGGCCAGCGCGCCCTGCGGCAACTGGCGCTGGAAACGTTCCGCCATATCCACGCCCTGTCCCTGCGCTATCACATCACCCGCAAGACCGGCGGCCTGTCGCGGATCATCGAGCGCGGCGTCAAGGGTGTCGAGTTCCTGCTGCGCTTTTTGCTGTTTTCGATCGGGCCGCTGCTGCTGGAATTGCTGATGATCGCCGCCGTTCTGGCTGTCGTTTTCGACATCTGGTATCTGGTCGTGGTTGTGGTGACGATTGCGATCTACATGTGGTTCACCTTTGCCGTCACCGAATGGCGGGTGAAGCAGCGCAAAGAGATGAACGACCAGGACACCGACGCCAACCAAAAGGCGATCGACAGCCTGCTGAACTTTGAGACAGTGAAGTATTTCGGCGCCGAAGCGCGCGAGGCGGACCGCTATGACGGGGCGATGGAACGCTATGTGGCGGCGGCGCTCAAGACCTCGTATTCGCTGGCCTTCCTGAACTTCGGCCAATCGGTGCTGATCACCGGGGGGCTTGTCGTCGTTATGGTAATGGCGGCGGTGGGCGTGCAGAACGGCACGCTGACGGTGGGTGATTTCGTCATGGTCAACGCCTATATGATCCAGATCACCATGCCGCTGAACTTTCTGGGCACCGTCTACCGCGAGATCCGGCAGGCACTGGTCGATATGGCCGAGATGTTCGGCCTTCTGGAACAGCCCGCCGAAGTGCAGGACAAGCCCGGCGCCAAGGATATCGAGATCCGCGGCGGAGAGGTCGCTCTGGACGGCATCGCCTTTGGCTATGACGACACGCGGCCGGTGCTGAAAGGGGTCAGCATCCATGTGGGCGCGGGCGAGACGGTGGCGATTGTCGGCCCCTCCGGCTCTGGTAAATCGACCATCGGGCGGCTCTTGTTCCGGTTTTACGACGTCAAGGAGGGCGCTCTGCGGATCGACGGGCAGGACGTGCGCGACATCACCCAGGAATCCCTGCACAAGGTGATTGGTGTGGTGCCGCAGGACACGGTGCTGTTCAACGACTCGGTCTATTACAACATCGCCTATGGTCGCCCCGAAGCCACCCGTGAAGAGGTCGAGGGCGCCGCGCGGGCCGCCAAGATCCACGATTTCATCTCCAGCCTGTCCGAGGGCTATGACACCCAGGTGGGCGAACGGGGGCTGAAGCTGTCGGGCGGTGAAAAGCAGCGTGTGGGCATTGCGCGCACCTTGCTGAAGAACCCGCCGATCCTGCTGCTGGACGAGGCAACATCGGCGCTGGACACCGAGACCGAACGCGACATCCAGGACGAGTTGAAGGCGATGGGTGAGGGGCGCACGGTGCTGACCATCGCGCACCGTCTGTCGACCATCGCGGATGCCGACCGGATCGTGGTGCTGGAGGCGGGCGAGATCGTCGAGGAAGGCACACATGCCGATCTGCTGTCGCGCGAGGGGCGCTATGCCTCGCTCTGGCAGCGTCAGGCGGCCGAGCGGGAAGAAACGGGTGTCGTCTCGCGCCAACGCACGGCGCCGGAGCTGATGGCCGGGAAGTAGCCTCGGCATTTGCGCCGCCTGGTTGAATGGGGTAGGCGCAGGGCACAACGAGTCAGGATTGTTTCATGTTACGCCTTGCCTTGACGCTGGGGCTGCTGTCTGCGGTCGGTCCTTTCGCGATCGATATGTACTTGCCGGCGCTGCCGCTGATCACCGAGGATCTGGGGACCACGACCAGCGGAACCCAGGCCACGCTGATCGCCTATTTCCTGGCCTTCGGTCTGGCGCAGCTGATCTATGGCCCCTGGGCCGATCAGGCGGGGCGCAAGCTGCCGCTCTATGCGGGGATCTCGGTCTTTGTTCTGGGGACGGTCGGATGTGTGCTGGCGCCCTCGCTGCCGGTTCTGATCGCCATGCGATTCCTGCAGGGGTTGGGGATTGCCGCGGTGATGGTGATCCCCCGCGCGATCATCCGAGACCGCTATACCGGGGCCGAGGGTACGCGGCTGATGGCCATGGTGATGCTGGTGATCGCGGTCTCGCCGATGCTGGCGCCGCTGGCGGGGGCGATGATCATGCAGTTCGCAGGCTGGCGCGGCATCTTTGGCGTGTTGGGGGCGGCCGGGTTTGTCAGCCTGGTGCTGGTGTTCAAAGCGCTGCCCGAAACGCTGCCGCCAGAGCGGCGCGCCCCGGCGCGGTTGCGCGCCATCCTGGCGGGCGCGCGCATTCTGCTGACCGATCCAACCTTCATGGGCCTGACCTTCATCGGCGGCTTCGGCATGGCGAGCTTCTTTGTCTACATCGCCTCGGCCTCTTTCGTCTTTGTCGATCAGTTCGGCCTGTCGCCCACGGGGTTCAGCCTGGCCTTCGCCCTGAACGCGGTCGGCTTTTTCAGCTTTTCGCAACTGGCGGCGCCTCTGGCGGGGCGGATCGGCCTGAACCGGACCATCGCCGTCGGCGTTGGTCTGTTCGCCGCTTGCATGACGGCGACGACGCTGGCGGTGCTGGCGGGGCAGGGCGGCTTGGCCGTGATCGTCATCGGGATCCTGCTGGGCAATGCCGGGCTGGGGCTGGTGATTCCCACCACCATGGTCAGAGCGCTGGTCGAACACGGCGCCATCGCCGGGCTTGCGTCGTCGCTCGGAGGGACGCTGCAGATGATCACCGGCGGCGGGATGATCGCGCTGTCGGGGCTGTTCTTTGATGGCACCTCGCTGCCGATGCTGGTGGCGATCACCGCCTGTTCCTGGGGCGCGGCCCTGCTGACCCTGATCACACTGCCGCGGCTGACCCAGACCGCAACTCCCTGAGCGGCCTTCCTGTCCCGGGAAGGGGCGCGCGCCCCCAATCCGGCGTCAGGCCACCGCGCAACCGCGCCTTCCACCGCCAAACCGCGCCTGCCGCCACCCCAAACCGCGCCTGCCGCCGCTCAACCACGCATCTGTGACCCAGCGCCGCGCGGGGCGGGTGGATCGGGGCTTGCTCACGCCCCCGCCTTGCAAGTAAATCTGGCCCATGTCGCTTTGGGAATACGCAAACCCGGTGAGGTTCATCACCACGTCGGACCGGGTCCTGCCATGGGTCTCTGTCCTCGCTGCCATATGCCTTGCCGGAGGGTTGATCTGGGGCTTCTTCTTCACCCCCGACGATTACCGCCAGGGCTCGACCGTCAAGATCTTCTACCTGCATGTTCCGGCGGCGATGATGGCGATCAATGCCTGGGCGATGATGCTCGTCGCCTCGCTGATCTGGCTGATCCGGCGGCACCATGTATCGGCGCTGGCTGCCAAGGCCGCGGCCCCCGTGGGCATCGCCTTTACCGTGATCGCCCTGGTCACCGGCGCGATCTGGGGCCAGCCGATGTGGGGCACCTGGTGGGCCTGGGATCCGCGGCTGACCTCGTTCCTGATACTGTTCCTGTTCTATCTGGGCTATGTCGCCCTCTGGGCCGCGATCGAGAATCCGGACACCGCCGCCGATCTGACCTCTGTCATGTGTCTGGTCGGTTCGGTCTTTGCGCTGCTCAGCCGCTATGCCGTCAACTTCTGGAACCAGGGGCTGCATCAGGGCGCCTCGCTGTCTATGGACGCCGAGGAAAATGTGGCCGATGTCTTCTGGTATCCGGCGCTGGTGGCGATAGCGGGCTTTGTGCTGCTGTTCATCGCGCTGGTGCTGCTGCGCACCCAGACGGAAATTCGCCGCCGCCGGCTTCAGGCGTTGGAAATGCGGGAGCGGATGGCATGATGCCAGAGCTTGGGAAATATGCAACGACGGTGCTGTCGGCCTATGGCATCAGCTTGGTGGTTCTGATCGGCATCGTGGTGCTGAGCGTGATGCAGGCCCGTGCCGTTCGCCAGCGGCTGGCCGCCGCCGAGGCGCGGCGCAAAGACACCCCGAAGGGAACGCGCGCCAATGGCTGAGATCGACAAGACCGCCGCACCTGCGCAAAAGCGCCGGATCAACCTGCTGATGCTGATGCCGCCCCTGATCTTCGGGGCGCTTGCGGTTATGTTCTTTGTGGGCATGCAGCGCGACGATCCCGACAGTCTGCCCTCGGCCATCGCCGGGCAAAGCACCCCGTCGGTGGACCGGCTGACCCAGCTTGGCCCCGAGGCGCCCTTTGACAGTGCCGTGCTGGCCGCGCCGGGGGTGAAGCTGGTGAACTTCTGGGCCAGCTGGTGCGCGCCTTGCCGGGTCGAGCATCCGCATCTCGAGGCGCTGTCGGACGAGGGCATCCCGATCTACGGGATCAATTACAAGGACGACCCGGACAATGCGCTGGGGTTCCTGGCCGAGCTTGGCAATCCCTACCGGGCGATGGCAGCCGATGCGTCGGGACGTGTTGCGCTGGATTGGGGTGTGTACGGGGTGCCAGAGACCTATGTGATCGACGGCAAGGGCAATGTGGTTTTGCGCTTTGCCGGGCCGGTGACATCCCGCGTGATCGAGGATCGGATCCGCCCTGCCATCGAAGCCGCCCGACAATAGCGCGGGCAGGGGGCGCCGCCTAGGCGGCGAGCGAGGTGGCGGCGATCATTGCCGCGAAGAACAGGACTTCGACGAAGGGCCAGGACATGGTTTGCCGTACAAGTGCTTTCACAAAATCTTGCATTCAAGTCGCCCCTTCGTAATGGGGTAACCCTAATAAACTGTGTCGATGCCTGCCAGAGGGGTGTCGTTCCGTGGGCACATTCCGGGGCGAATTATGCGGGAAGACGCCGAATCAGACCAAATTTGGGTCAAATGAGGTTGATTTGTGGTTAACGCACCTTTGCGGGGGCAGAGACCACAACCGCCATCGGCCCGGATTGTTTTCCTGCTTTCGACAACGATCCTGACACGCAAAAAAGGGGCAGGCTTTTGTGCCCGCCCCCCCGAATCGGCTGTGATGGACCGGCGCCGCTTGCGGGGCGCCGAGAGATGCTGTGTCAGGCCGCCTTGGCGAGGTTGCGCAGCACGTAATGCAGCACGCCGCCATTCTCGACGTATTCGATCTCGACCTCGGTATCGATCCGGCACTTGAGCTGGATCTCTTTCACCGAGCCATCCGCGAAGGTGATCGTGCAGGGCACCACCGCCTGCGGCTTCAGCTCACCCGCCAGACCGCTGATCGACACCGCCTCGTCGCCGGTCAGACCCAGCGATTTGCGGCTGTCGCCCCCGGTGAACTCGAAGGGGATGACGCCCATGCCGACCAAATTGGACCGGTGGATCCGCTCAAAGCTTTCGGCGATCACCGCCTTGACGCCCAGCAAAGCGGTGCCCTTGGCCGCCCAGTCGCGGCTGGACCC
>CAYGRI010000080.1:0-15969 GCA_964352155.1 uncultured Maritimibacter sp.
CGATGTTGGTGGTGATGCGGGGGCGGGCGCATGATCAGCGTTGCCGTCACCCTGTCCGACTGGCTGTATCAGGCGGTGCTGGGGCGGTCCGTGCTGACCCTGTCGCGCGATTACTTCCGCCTGCGCAAACCGCTGGAGCGGCGGATCTACGAACTGGCGCGCAAGCATTGCGGGCATCAGCCGGTCTGGCGGATCTCGGTCGAGGTGCTGCACAAGAAATCCGGCTCTGCCAGTCCGCGGCGGGTGTTTCGCGCGATGCTGCGCGAGATGATCGCCACCGACCATCTGCCGGGCTACCGGCTGGCCGAAGAGCCGGGCGACATCCTGTGCGTGCGGCCCCGGCGCGGCAGCGGGCTGGGGGGGGCGCCCAGCCTGCGCCCCGAAACCCTGGAAACCGCCCGCGCCCGCGCCCCGGGCTGGGATGTGCATGCGCTGGAGGCGGAGTGGAAATCCTGGTGGGACAGCACCGGCCGCCCGCGCCTGCGCGCCCCCGATCGCGCCTTTCTGGGCTGGCTGGAAAAGCGGCTGCGTTGATCGGGGCCGCCCAGCTGTGCCGCCAGAACCCACCTGCGGACCTATTTTTCGGTGCCCTCGGTCTTTTCTTGGGCAAGCGGCTGGCCTGTGCTAAGAGGGCCGGATACTGTGATTGCACAAAAACATAGCGCCATATCATCGCGTGACCGGAGTATCTGGCGGAGGATCGGGGAGGTTCGCGCCGCGAAGCTTCATTTTCTGGTAACCGGTCTCGTGACATGACGACAAGATGAAGGGTCTGGAGAATGACTGGCATGAAAACGCGACTGCTTGGGGTGGCGCTGGCGGCGGGCACTGGGATCGGGACCGCGCAGGCGGATCAGCAAATTCTGGATGACCTGATTGTCGGATCCTCCCTTTGCGTCGGTCAGGATTGCGCTAACGGCGAAAGCTTTGGCTTCGACACGATCCGGCTGAAGGAAAACAACGTCCGCATCAAGTTCCAGGATACGTCGAATTCGGCCAGCTTTCCGAGCACCGACTGGCAGCTCACCGCCAACGATTCGACCAATGGCGGCGCCAACAAGTTCTCGATCGACGACATTTCCGGCGGCCGCACCCCGTTCACCATCGAGGGCAGCGCGCCCAACAATTCCCTGTATGTCGACGATGGCGGCAGGATCGGGCTCGGCACCAATAGCCCGACCGTCGAGCTTCATGTCGTCGACGGTGACAGCCCGACCTTTCGGCTTGAGCAGGACGGATCCAGCGGCTTTACAGCGCAGACCTGGGATCTGGCCGGCAACGAAACCAACTTCTTCGTCCGTGATGCCACCACCGGCTCGCGGCTGCCGTTCCGGATTCGTGCGGGCGCGTCGAACAATGCGTTCTATATCGGCAATGACGACAGGATCGGATTGGGCACAGCATCGCCCTCGGCGTCGCTGCATCTCAGGCGAACGGACGGAACCGCGGAACTGCGCATCGAAGAAGCCAGCTCAACGACCGCGCCCCGGTTTGTCGCCCAGCTCTTCAACAATGGCGCGGCGGCTGTCCAGATGGGCGACACCAGCGGCGGCCAGGCCTTCTGGGCGTTCCAGAGCGAGGCTGGCGTGAATCCGGAAGATGCCGTTTTCAAGCTGACCAATTCCGTTGGTCTCGGCGACGAGTTCATCCTGCAGACGGATGGCGACCTGTTCATCACCGGCACGCTGACCGAAAGCTCTGACCGGAACGCCAAGATGGCGATCGTGCCCGTGGATCCCGCCGAGATTCTGGCGAAGGTCACCGCCCTGCCGGTGGCGCTTTGGACCTACAAGGACGACACGTCGGGGGCGCGGCATCTTGGGCCGATGGCGCAGGATTTCCACGCCCTGTTCGGCCTTGGCGCGACAGAGACCGGGATTTCCACCCTCGATTCCTCGGGCGTGGCCCTGGCGGCGATCAAGGCGCTGGCCGAGGAAAACGCCCGCCTGGTCGCCCGGATCGAGATGCTGGAGGCGGCCATCGCCAGATAACGGTGGCAGCAGGCGACAGTCTTTGGCGGCTTCGGTGCGATCCGGAGCCGCCTTTTTCTTGGCCCGCCACAGCCGCCAGAACAGGCGGGCCTGATCAGATCCGCGACAGACGCATGACAGACACGCGCCTGACAGGCGACAGACAGGGGGGGGCCGGGAGGAGAATGGTTGTTCTTCATGCCGAACTGGCAGATACCATGCGCCTTGTTAGAGGTTCCTTGACAAGAGAGTTCCATGATCACTCCCATTCTGCTCTGCGGCGGTTCTGGCACCCGGCTTTGGCCGCTGTCGCGAAAATCCTATCCCAAGCAATTTGCCCGCCTGCTGGGGCAGGACAGCCTGTTCCAGGCCTCTGCCCGCCGGCTGACCGGTGCCAACTTTGCCTCGCCGCTGGTGGTGACGGGCGGAGATTTCCGGTTCATCGTGACCGAGCAGCTGACCGAGGCCGGCATCGATCCGGGCGCGATTCTCATTGAACCTCAGGGCCGCAACACCGCGCCCGCGGTGCTGGCCGCCGCCTACCAGCTGGCGGAAAGCGACCCCGAAGCGCTGATGCTGGTGGCGCCCTCTGACCATGTGATCCCGGATGCCGAGGCGTTTCTTGCGGTTCTGGATGCCGGGGTGGCCGCGGCCAAGGCCGGGCAGATGGTGACCTTTGGCATCACCCCCGACCGGGCCGAAACCGGCTATGGCTGGCTGGAACTGGCGGCGGCTCCGGGCGATACGGCCGAGGCGATCGACCTGATCCGTTTCGTCGAAAAGCCCGATGCGGACAAGGCGCAGTCGATGCTGGACCAGGGGCGCTTCCTGTGGAACGCGGGCATCTTCCTGTTCAAGGTCCAGACCATCCTTGACGCCTTCGCGGCCCATGCGCCCGATCTGGTGGCGCCGGTGAAGGCCGCCGTGACCGAGGGCAAGGCCGATCTGGGATTTCTGCGTCTGGACCCTGCGGCCTGGGACAGCGTCGGCGATATCTCGATCGATTACGCGGTGATGGAACGGGCCGACAACCTGTCGGTGGTGCCGTTCAGCGCAGGCTGGTCCGATCTGGGCGACTGGCAGTCGGTCTGGCGCGAAATGGCCGCCGATGCCGATGGCGTGGCGACCTTTGGCCCCGCCTTGGGGCTGGATTGTCATAACACGCTGCTGCGCTCGGAATCCGGCGATCTGGAGCTTGTCGGCATCGGGCTGGAAAACATCGTCGCCATCGCCATGCCCGACGCGGTGCTGGTCGCCGACGCCTCCCGCGCGCAAGAGGTCAAGCTGGCCGTGGCCGCGCTGAAGGAGAAGGGTGCGAAACAGGCCGAAGCCTTTCCCAAGGATCACCGTCCCTGGGGCTGGTTCGAAACGCTGGTGCTGGCCGACCGGTTCCAGGTCAAGCGCATCGTGGTGCATCCCGGCGCGGCGCTCAGCCTGCAATCCCACCACCATCGGTCCGAACATTGGATCGTGGTGCAGGGCACCGCGAAAGTCACCGTGGACGAAGACGTCAAGCTGGTGACCGAGAACCAGTCGGTCTACATTCCGCTGGGCGCCGTGCACCGGATGGAAAACCCCGGCAAGGTGCCGATGGTCCTGATCGAGGTGCAGACCGGCACCTATCTGGGTGAGGATGACATCATCCGCTACGAAGACGTCTACGCGCGGAGCTGAGGCTGACATGGACATCGAAGAAACGGCTCTGGCCGGTGTGCTGATCCTGACCCCGCGCCGCTTTGGCGATCCGCGGGGGTTCTTTTCGGAAAGCTGGAACAAGGCGCGGATGGCCGAGGCGGGACTGGACTATGACTTTGTCCAGGACAATCATTCGATGTCGGCCCAGGTCGGGACGCTGCGGGGGCTGCATTTCCAGTCCCCGCCCGATGCCCAGGACAAGCTGGTGCGCTGCGGGCGCGGCTGTCTGTTTGACGTGGCGGTCGACATTCGCACCGGCTCTGCGACCTATGGCAAATGGGTCGGGGTGGAGCTGAGCTATGAGAATGGCAAACAGCTGCTGGTGCCCGCCGGCTTCCTGCACGGCTTTGTCACGCGCGAACCCGATACAGAGATCATCTATAAATGCACCGATTACTACGCGCCCCAATCGGATGGCGCCGTGATCTGGAACGACCCGGACATCGGCATCGACTGGGGGCTTGGCGGCACCGAACCGCTGCTCAGTGACAAGGACACCAAGGCGCCGCGTCTGGCAGAGTTGGGGCCCGTTTTCACCTATGAAGGCTAAGCGATGAAACTTCTTGTCACCGGCGGCGCCGGGTTCATCGGCTCTGCCGTGGTCCGGCGTGCCATTGCCGACGGGCACAGCGTCGTCAATGTCGATGCGCTGACCTATGCCGCCTGTCTGGACAATGTGGCCAGCGTCGCGGAGGCGTCCGGCTATGCCTTCGAGCAGGCCGATATCCGCGACCGCGCCGCGCTGGACCGGATCTTTGCCGCGCACCGGCCCGACGCGGTGATGCATCTGGCGGCGGAAAGCCATGTGGACCGCTCCATCGACGGGCCGGGCGATTTCATCGAGACCAACATCACCGGCACCTACAACATGCTGGAGGCCGCGCGCGCCTATTGGATGGCGCAGGGCCAGCCCGGCACGTTCCGGTTCCACCATATCTCCACCGACGAGGTGTTCGGCACCCTGGGCGAGACCGGGCAATTCACCGAAGACACGCCCTATGCGCCGAACTCTCCCTATTCCGCCTCCAAGGCCGCGTCGGACCATCTGGTGCGCGCCTGGCACGAGACCTATGGCCTGCCGGTCGTGATGACGAATTGTTCCAACAATTACGGCCCCTACCATTTCCCCGAAAAGCTGATCCCCGTGGTGATCCTGAACGCGCTGGCGGGGGCGCCGATCCCGGTCTACGGCGCGGGCGAGAATGTGCGCGACTGGCTCTATGTCGAGGATCATGCCGAGGCGCTGCTGCTGGTGCTGCAGAAGGGGCCGCTGGGCCGCAGCTACAACATCGGCGGTGAGAACGAGGCGCGCAATATCGACATCGTCCAGACGATCTGCGCGATCCTGGACGACAAGCGGCCCAAGACCAGCCCCGCGGACAATGCCGAGATCGGGCATAACGCCCCGTCCTATGCCGATCAGATCACCTATGTCACCGATCGGCCCGGCCACGATCTGCGCTATGCGATCGACCCGTCGCGGATCCGCGATGAACTGGGCTGGCGCCCCTCAGTGACGCTGGCGGAGGGGCTGGAAAAGACGGTGCAATGGTATCTCGAGAACGAAACCTGGTGGCGGCCGTTGCAATCCCGGGCCGGGGTCGGCAAACGGCTTGGCACTATGGCCGCGTCAGAGACTTCGCAGAAGGATGGCCCGTCATGAAAGCGCTTGTCTTTGGCCGCACCGGTCAGGTCGCCACCGAACTGGCGCGCCGCGCGCCGCAGGGCGTGACGCTGACATTGCTGGGCCGGGACCAGGCCGATCTGTCGGATCCCGCCGCCTGCGCCGCGGCGATTGACGGGCATGACATGGATGTGGTGATCAACGCCGCCGCCTATACCGCCGTTGACCGGGCCGAGCAGGAACCGGATCTGGCCGCATTGGTGAATGGTGCCGCCCCCAAGGCCATGGCCGAGATCGCCGCCGCCAAGGGCGTGCCCATTGTCCATGTCTCGACCGATTATGTCTTTGACGGATCGGGCAACGCGCCCTGGACGCCCGAGGATGCCACCGCGCCTCTGGGCGCCTATGGCCGCACCAAGCTGGCCGGAGAGGATGGCGTGCGCGGGGCAGGGGGCGTTCACGCCATCCTGCGCACTTCCTGGGTGTTCTCTGCACATGGTGGAAACTTCGTGAAAACGATGCTGCGCCTCTCTGACACCCGCGACCGGCTGACCATCGTGGCCGACCAGGTGGGCGGCCCGACCGCCGCCGCCGACATCGCCGATGCGCTGTTTGCGATCGCCGGCGCCTTGCATCGGGGCGACGGCCCCAGCGGAACCTGGCATTTCGCCGGAACGCCCGATGTCAGCTGGGCAGGTTTCGCGCGCGAAACATTTGCCCAGGCCGGCCGTCAGGTCGAGGTGGTGGACATTCCCAGTTCCGACTATCCCACACCCGCCGCGCGGCCGCTGAATTCCAAGCTCGATTGCAGTTCGCTAGAGACAGATTTCGGCATTGCCCGCCCGGATTGGCGGCACAGCCTGGCCGATGTTCTGGCAGAGTTGAAGGAGTAACCGATGACCAACCGCAAGGGGATCATCCTGGCCGGCGGCTCGGGCACCCGGCTGTATCCGATCACGATGGGCGTGTCCAAGCAGCTTCTGCCGATCTATGACAAGCCGATGATCTATTATCCGCTGTCGGTGCTGATGCTGGCCGATATCCGCGAGATCGCGATCATCACCACGCCCGAGGATCAGTCCCAGTTCCAGCGGCTTTTGGGCGACGGCAGTCAATGGGGCCTGCGCTTTACCTATATCGAGCAGCCCTCCCCCGATGGTCTGGCCCAGGCCTATCTGCTGGCCGCCGCGTTTCTGGATGGCGCCCCGTCCGCGATGGTGCTGGGCGACAACATCTTTTTTGGACATGGCCTGCCCGAGATCCTCAAAAGCGCCGACAACAAGGCCAGGGGCGGCACCGTTTTCGGCTATCACGTCGCCGATCCCGAACGCTACGGCGTGGTCGCCTTCGACCCCCAGGGCCAGGTCCGGCAGATCATCGAAAAGCCAGAGGTTCCGCCGTCGAACTATGCGGTGACGGGGCTGTATTTCCTCGATGGCACCGCGCCGGAACGGGCGTCCCGCGTCACCCCCTCTGACCGGGGCGAGCTGGAGATCACGACGCTGCTTGAAATGTATCTCGAAGACGGGCTTTTGGATGTGCAGCGCATGGGCCGTGGCTATGCCTGGCTGGACACGGGTACGCATGGCTCCTTGCTGGATGCGGGCAATTTCGTGCGCACGCTGGAACAGCGGCAGGGCATGCAGACCGGCAGCCCGGACGAGATCGCCTATCAGCGCGGCTGGATCGACACAGAGGCGCTGAAACAGCGCGCCAGGCTGTTTGCCAAGAACCGTTATGGGCAATATCTGGCAACCCTGCTGAAGCGGACCGATTTCTAGGATAGTCGCGGGTCAGTCACGGCTTGGGCCCAGGTTTAGGCACTGGCCAGGCCTGGGTTCGGCACTGGTCCGCCGCCGGATCAGGCGCGCCCGGTCAACCGCTCTATGATCCGTCTCAGCGGTTTGGTGGCCCGCCAAACAGAGCTGGAGGTGACGGCCGTCGCGAAAGCCTCTGCCTCCTTGCGCAGCGCGATCTCTCTGGCCAGCTCGGCCTGTTTGTCGGACATCAGCCGGGTCAGCTTGGCCAGTTCGGCATAGCGCGCGTCGATCTCGCGTTGCAAGGCGGCATTCTCGACCGCCAGATCGACCAGCCGCTCGCCCCGCAGCGTGGCGTCACCCGCCAGCCGCTCCAGCCGCTCGGTCAGAATGCGGATCGTCCGGGCATCGCTGTCGATCGGACCACCGGGTCTGTCTGTGTCTTCGCGTGTCATATTTGGGTCATCCTCCCTCAGCCGGGCCTTTGGGGCGCGCGGGACGGGGTGGTCAGCAGGCGCGTTTCTATCACCTTGAAGGCCAGGTCCCAGCGCAGGTCCGCGACCGTGTCGTACCCGCGCTTGATCCGATGCGCCATGCCGGCGGGATCGGCCAGCAGATCGACGATCCGCTTGGCCGCGATCTCGGGGATCGGTTCTATCAGCAGCGCGTTGTCGGCGGTCAGAAGCCAGCGGTTGGCTTCGTTGAGATTGGTCACCGTCACGCAGCCGCAGGCCATGTATTCCAGCGGCTGATAGGAGGGATGCGGGGTCGCCATCAGGACCAGCCCCATATCCGCCGAACGATACAGATCCGCCACTTCGGGCAAGGTCCCCAGCAGGCCCAGATTCGTCACTGTTCCGTCAAGGTCATAGTCTTTCGGATCCCATTCCGCCCCGGCGGAGACGATCTCTATCCGGTCGCCCAGCCGGGCCTTGACGGCTTTCAGAATGTCGCTGCCCAGAAAGAACGCGTTGCGGGCGCGTTCGGGCCGTCCGTAAAAGACGATCCGCCAGGGTCCCTTGGGATTCTGGCGCGGCGGGCCGGGATGGAACATCTGATGATCCACGCCGGGCAGAAAGCTGACCATGTCGCGGTTATAGGGTAGGTAGCGGGCGCCGACCCCGGGCGTGTTGGCGATACAGGCATAGCCAAAGCGGTAGGTCTGCTCGATCATCATCGACAGATCCCCGCCGGCGTAGAACATCGGCTCGTAATCCTGCATGAAGTAGAATTTCCGCCGGGTCTGGTTGTAGCGCAGCATGACATAGGCGGTGGTCCAGAGCGTGCAGATCGCGATCTGGGCGCCGGGCAGATCCTCTACCCGGTCCAGCCCGCGCCGCAGCACGCGCACGACGAAATCCGCGTCGGGAAAATTCTCGCGCAGCGAGGCCACCAGCGGGCCGGTGTCGATGGGGTCGCCGCGAAAGCTGAACAGGACAAAGATGTTCCGCGTGCCATGGGTGCAGGACAGATGCTCGGCCGTGGCAAAGACGGTGCGCAGGCCCCCCAGCAGGGCATGGGGCACTTCGGGCAGGAACCAGGCGACGCTGGCGATCCGATCGACCGGGTGGGCAAGGCCGGCCTCGATCGTCTCTGCATTGGCCTCCAGCTCTGCCAGGGTAGCCTGGGCGAGGTCCATCAGGCCGTCACGTTCCGGCATCTTCGGTCCTTTCCCCGGCGCGGATCTGCATCAGCCGGAACCCGGCGCCGACCGCGATCTGCCCCAGCAGGCGTTCGATGGCATGGGCGGGAGTGTTGTCGATCTGTCCCTCTTCGGGCGGAAAGTCATCGAATCCCAGCCCGGCCCCGAACAGCGGCGCCAGCGCGGCGCCCCGGGCCCAGAACATGGAACCGGCGGGAAACAGGGTCAGCGCCTCTGGCGTGATCGTCAGCCCCATCCGCTCTGCCAGCGGGCGCGCCGTGTCGAAATTGGTGCCCCAGCCGATCTGTTCGGCCAGGGCTGCGTGATATTCGGGAAAGACCATGCCCAGATGCGGGTTCTGCGCGAATAGGCGAAAGATCTCGGCGACGGCGGCGGGGCTGTCCAGCAGGGTGCCCAGCAATTGTTCCCGCCAGTCGCGTTTCGCGTTGTTATGCGGGCTGCGTTTGGAATGGATGTGGCAGATCAGGGTATGTCGGGACAGGTCCGCGCCAAAGCCTGCCACGAAGGGCCCGATGTCGCGGCCCCGGTTGGGAAAGGATCGCACGTCCAGCTGCGCCCGCGGCAGGGCGCGGGACAGAGTGCTGCGGACAGCGCGCTCCTTGCTCTCGGGGGTCGAGACATAGAGGTGATACGCCCCCGGGATCTGCCGCAGCCGGGTGGCGAATTCTGGCGCCATGTCGGGATAATGCAGATGCAGATGCACGCCGATATCGGGCAGGTCGAACGCGGCGCCGGTGTCGGAGCCAGTGTCGGAGCCCGTATCGGTCCCCGTGGGCAGGGTCAGGGCGGGGCTGCCAAGCGGATCGGCCCCGCCGGCAAAGGCCGGGGCGGGGAAACGGACGGGCGGTGCGTCGCCCTCCACCTGCGCGGTTTCTTCCGGAACAGAGACGGGGGCAGGCGGCGCCGGGGGGGCCAGATGCCGGGCCAGCGCCGTGGCCAGAACCGTCAGCTCGCTCATCGCCGCGCGCCGGGGGGAATACAGCGCCGCCGTTTCCAGCCCCGCCAGCCGCATGCGCTGCAGATCCTCCGGCGCGGCGGCGATCTGGGAAATCCGCTTCAGGCAGGCGGCGACATCGGTGGTGTCCTCGACCAGGGCGTTGACCCCGTCGATGGCATATTCATGGGCGCCGCCCTCGCGGGGGACCAGGGCCAGCGCGCCGCAAGCCATCGCCTCAAGCCCGGTGCGCCCGAAGGCCTGATAATCCGACAGATCCAGAAAGATGTCCGTCCGGCGCAGCAGATCGGCGACCTCGGTCCGGACCAATGTGCCCAGCATCTCGAACGGAAAGTCCTGGCGCAGGGTCAGAAATTCGGGGTCGTCCGGGGCGCAGCCAAACAGCGATATGCGGACACGAGAGCCGAGCAGCCGGTGCAGATGCGACATCAGCTCCATCGTCCGGGTCGCCCCGCGACGCGGCGTTCCGGGCCGGATCATCGCGCTGATCCGCAGGCAGTCACGGCTTTCCCGCGTCTCTAGCTTTGGGAAATAGACATCGTGATCGAGGCTGGGGCTGACCTTGGCCACCGAGACGCCATGCGCGGATTCGATCTGCTCGCGGATCCAGTCGGTCTTGGCAAAGATCTGCATCTGCGGCAGCCGGGTGTAGGAATCGTAAGATTCCCGCCATTCCGGGCTGTCGATGGCAAAGAACAGCGGTTCGTAATCCTGGGCGTAATAGGCGGGCAGGATCCGGGGATAGGCCGCGACAATCCGCTCCACGGTAGAGACAGAGCTGTAGAGCGTGGCCACCACAACGTCGAACCCTCCGGCAATCAAGGTTGCGGCTTCCGGCTCATACGGGACGAAAAGCGTCTCGAAACCGGGGATATCGGCATAGCTTTTGCGGAACTCCTCCCAGGCGAATTCGCTGGTGGCGATTTGCACCGTGATGCCAAGCGCGCGCATCGCCATGGCTTCCTGCACCACCGAATGCGCCCCGCCGCCGCCCGCGCCCACCGGCAGAAGGAACAGGATCCGCTGCCGCATCAGCCAGTCCATCACCCCGGTTTCGGGCATCCGCGCCCGGTCCTGTAGCGCCCGCGCGACGCGTCGGCGCATCGCTTCCATCTCGGGGCAATGCGCGGCCTGGCCGATCAGGTCGGCGACCCGGTCCGCCCCGTGCTTGTCGCGCAGCGCCTGCAGCCCCGCCTCTGACAGGGCCTTGCGCCGGGCGGTGCCGAAGCTTTGCGATTTGGCGTGATGCACATAGGCGTCATCGGCATAGGCCAGGGCATATCCGGCGGCGCCGGCGCGCAGGCACAGGTCGGTTTCCTCGCCATAGGCCACGGGAAAGGTGTCTTCGTCGAGATAGCCCACCGTCTCCAGCACGGTGCGGTCGATCATGTAGCAAAAGCCGTTGACGACCGGGGTGCGCGGATGGCTGGCATGGCTGACATCGCGGACCAGCGCCGCCATATCGGCCGGAGTCATGCCCTCGGGCAGGGGGTTGATGGCAAAGCCGCCGCCTTCGGCCTGCAGATCGGGCACGTTCTGCCAGCTTGCCGCGTTGGACAGGGGGCCGACGATGCCGATGGCGGGATCCGACGCCAGGCAGCGCAACATCCGGTCCAGCCACCAGGGGGTCACCACCGTATCGCTGTTGAGCAGGACCACATGCGGGGCGTGACCCTGGCGCAGACCGATATTGGCGGCGGCGGTATAGCCGCGGTTCTTTGGCAGGTGCACACAGTCGAACCGCACCTTGTCCGTGGCCAGCGCGGGGCAGGCGGTGGCCAGCCAATCCGCGGTTTCGGCGTCAGAGGCATCGTCGATCACGATCACCCGGACGCGGCAGCCGGTTGGCACCTCGGCCAGCGAGGTCAGGCAGGCGCGGACATGGGGCAGCGCGTTGAACACGGGCACCACCACATCCACATCGGGCCGCTGCGACAGCCGCGCCGGATCGGCCGGGTTCGGATGGTGGCCCCGGGCGCGGCCTACCGTTTCGTAATGGACCAGGGGGTTCCGCCCGCTGGCGGTCACATCCGGATAGGCCCGGACATAGGTGCCGGTGGCAAAGCCGGGGCCGGGGTCGCGGCCGATGGCGGCGCCGATGGTCAGGTAATGCAGCGCCGGATCCAGGCCAGAGGCCGCGACATCGCCGTAGCGCTGCAGGTACCAGCCCTCGTCGAACAGGGGGCTTGCGCGCAGGATGTCCAGATCGGGCTGCACGTCAGAGGGGACAGCGACGGTCATTCCGCCCCTGCTGCGGACCGGAGCGTGGCGCTCGCTGTGCTGCGCCAATACCGAACCTTGGGCCAAACCCTGGTCAGACCCCTGGACCGACCCCGGCGGAACAGATGGCCAAAGGCCGCCCGGGCGCGTGGCTGGCCATGACCCGGGGTGGAGGCGGCCGGACAGGAACGGGGCGGGCTCATTTCTGCAGGATCGTGCGCCAGTAATGCCGCAGGAACAGCAGACCCAGCGCCATGGTCACGAGCGAGACCGTGAAGACATAGATCGCCGAGACATAGGGCGCGTCGTAATAGGGATAGATGCCGCGGCGCGCCTGACCCACAACATGCACCAGCGGATTGTACCAAAGGTACGAACGCCAGGGCTCGGGGATCGTGTCGAACAGGAAGAAGATGCACGACAAGATGAACAGCGGCCGCGTCATGATCGACCAGACGCTTGCCCAGGACGGGAAAATGCCGGTTATGAAGCAATTGAGAGATCCTATTCCAAGCCCCAAGGCCGCCGCCATGATATAGGACAGCCCCAGCGCGGGCAGGTGCAGCAGGGTCTGGGTGTCGAACAGCAGCAGGATTCCGGTGAACAGGATATAGCCCACCAGCAATTGTGTCAGGGTGTTCAGGATGAACCGGGCCAGAATCGCGTCGACGAAGGTGACGCTGGGATAGGTCAGAAGCCTGGTCGAATAATTCAGCGACGTCATGATCTTGATGCTGATGGTGGTGTACATCAGGAACGGCAGCAGCCCCGAGGCGTAGAAGATCGCGAAATTGTTTCCCATAGGCGGTGACCGGAAGCCGCTTGAAAAGATCGCGGTCATGATCACGATGGCGCCGATGGGTTCCAGGATCGCCCAGAGATATCCCAGCGGGGACCTGCCGTAAGACGTGGCCATTTCGCGCAGGATCAGTGCGGAAACAGAGCGCAGGCTGGCGAACCGTCGCCGCGGGATCGCATTCAGGACGGGCCGCGGCGCGGCGGCGGGATATTGCTCTGCCATGGGCCGGATCTATAGGTTGCTGGAACTTCTTGCGCGCAGTATGTATTGCACTGTAAAGACTTGCAATCGCCATAGGGCAGAGTTCCTTTTGAACGTACCGATCCCCCCAAAGTCCGAGCCGACGCAGGTCAAGCCTGCCAAGGTCAAGCCGCCCAAGGGGCAGCCGGGCGCTGTGCCGATGATCGTGCCCGGTGGCGGGCGTGCGCCGGAAATCGTCAAGGAAGCGGCAACGCCGGCAAAGGCGAAGCAGCCCCCCCCGCAGCCGGAGATCCCGGTTCCGCCAACGGTTGCGCAAAGCCGGCTGCACCTGCGCCACATCGTCTTGGCGGGAAGCTTTGTGTTGATGGTCCTTCTGCCGATCGTCATGTCCAGCTTCTATCTGTGGACCCGGGCGGCGGATCAATATGCCTCTTTCGTCGGCTTTTCGGTCCGGACCGAGGATGCGAGCTCGTCGCTCAACATGTTGCTCGGGCCGCTCGATCTGGGCGGCGGCCAGACGCCGGATGCCGATATTCTGTATGAATTCATCCAAAGCCAGGATCTTGTGGCGCGCATCGACGAAAAGATCGACCTGCGCACGATCTGGTCCAAACCCGGCCCGGACAACGATCCGGTCTTTGTCTATGAGGCGCCCGGCACGATCGAGAACCTGCGCGATTACTGGCGTGACATGGTCAAGATCTCTTACGACGGCGGCAATGGCATGATCGAGCTGCGCGTCCATGCCTTCACCCCCGAGGATGCCCAGCTGATCGCCAGGGAGATCGGCATCGAAAGCACCCGGCTGATCAACGATATCAGCCTGCAGGCGCGCGAAGATGCGATCCGCTACTCGCGCGAGGATATGGAAAGCGCTCTGGCGCGGCTGAAGAATGCCCGCCGGGCGGTGACAGAATTCCGCAACCGCCATCAGATCGTCGATCCGACGATCAACGTGGCGGGGCAGGCCACGCTTTTGTCGCAGCTCAATGTCAAGCTTGCGACCGCGCTGATCGACCTGGACATGCTGAACGAAACGACCCGCGAAGGCGATCCCCGGATCGATCAGGTGAACCGCCGGATCAAGGTGATCGAGGCGCGGATCGAGGATGAAAAGCGCAAGCTCGGGATCGGTGGCGGCGACAGCTCCGAGGCAGAGGCCTTTGCCTCTCTGGTGGGGGAATTCGAAGCCCTGTCGATCGACCGGGAGTTTGCCGAACAGACCTATGCCGCGGCGCTTGCCACGTTCGATGCGGCCATGGCCGAGTCGCAGCGGCAAAGCCGGTATCTGGCGATTCATCAGCAGCCCACATTGGCCGAAGCGGCGGAATATCCCCAGCGGCTGACCTTGCTGGGCCTGATATCGCTGTTTTCCTTCCTTGTCTGGTCGGTGCTGGCGCTGATCGGATATTCGCTGCGGGATCGACGCTAAACACAGGCGTCCGGATCGGGTGGCAGGCAGGCGGGACAATGATCGTTCTTGAGAATGTGACCAAGACCTTTGTTCTCAACGGGCAAAGCAAGACCGTGGCCCGCGACATCAGCCTGGTGGTGCCCTCGGGGGCGGTCATCGGGCTGTTGGGGCGCAACGGGGCCGGCAAGTCCACGTTGATGAACATGATCGCGGGCAACATCGCGCCGACCTCGGGGCGGATCCTGTCGGACGGGACGATCTCTTATCCGGTGGGCTTCGCGGGGTCCTTCAACGGCGATCTGACCGGGGCGCAGAACGCCCGTTTCGTGGCGCGCATCTATGGGGTCGACACCGGAGAGCTGGTCGATTTCGTCGCCGATTTCGCCGAACTGGGCAAACATTTCCATCTGCCCTTCCGGTCCTATTCCTCGGGCATGAAGGCCCGCCTTTCCTTCGGCGTCTCGATGGCGATCCCGTTCGATTTCTACCTGATCGACGAGGTCACCGCGGTGGGCGACGCCTCGTTCCGCGAGAAAAGCAACAGGCTGTTTCTGGACCGGATGGAAAAGGCGGGCGCGCTGTTTTGCAGCCATTCGCTCGGCATGGTGAAGAACCTGTGCGACATGGGCGCCGTTCTGGAAAACGGCAATCTGACCCTGTTCGACGATGTCGACGAGGCGATCGAGCACCACGTTCGCAACATGCGCGGGAAATAGGGCGTCTTTCGGCCTGTCAGCCCGCTTTTTCCGATGGTTTTCCCGGGACGGCCAGCCGGTACAGGCTGGCGGGGCGGTGGCGCCCGCCGGTGGTCTTGCGCTGCAGATCCTCCAGATCCCAGTTGGCATCGACCCATTTGCGAAAGTTCCGCTTGTCGAGCGGTTCGCCCTTGATCGTCTCGAACACGGTCTGCGCCTGTGCCAGCGTGAATTCCTCGGGCAGGAAGGAAAAGACAGCCGCGGCGTCCTCTTCCAGGCTGGGTGAGACCAGCCGGGCCAGGGCGCGGCGGGCGTCTTCCAGGATACGGGCGTGATCGAAGGCCAGGGCCGGCAGATCGTCCAGGGCGAACCATTCGGCCTTTGCCGCATCGGTCGAGGCCACCAGCGTGACCCGGTCCATCGGCACAAGGGTCAGGAAGGCCACGGTGATCACCCGTTCCCTGGGATCGCGATCCGGGGTTCCGTAGGTGCCGATCTGCAGAAATGGCAGGCCCTTCAGCTGATCGTCGGTGACGCCGGCCTCTTCGGCCAGTTCTCTGCGGGCGGACGTTTCCAGATCCTCATCCATCTGCAAAAAGCCGCCCGGTAGCGCCCAATGCCCCTGAAAGGGGGCGAAGGCGCGTTCGATCAGCGCGACATTCAGCGCCCCGTCGATGACGGAAAAGACCGCGATATCGGTGGTGACCGCGGGATGCGGGTAGTCGTATGTGTAAGCCATCTTGAACCTGTATGCGTCTTTTGCGCCTAATTGTGTAACAGGTACACTATGGCGCGGCGCGCAGATTGTAAAGCCGGTTTCCGACCGCAAGGCTGAGCTGCGAGGTCAAAGCGCGCGCCTTGCCTCAGGCGGTCCAGGTGGATCCGGCAATTTGTGGGGAAAAGTGTATTTCGAAATCAATGGCTTGTCGGATTTTCTCGGGAAATCCAAAAATGTGTGTTGACGACACTAACTGTT
>CAYGRI010000081.1:0-15889 GCA_964352155.1 uncultured Maritimibacter sp.
GATAAAGATGGCGGGGCAAGCGGCGCGCCTCGGCCCGCGCCTCATCCGCGTCCCAATAGCCGATCAGAATGCCCGGCGGCTCCTTGCCTTGGGCCATCCCATCCACCTGCGCTGGGCTGCGGGTGATCCGCGTATGATGCCGCCGCGCCCAGGCGAAATGCGCCGCTGCCAGCCGGTCCCGTTCCGCGTGATGCGCCGGATCCGCCCCCAGATCCACCAGCTCGTCCGGATCGCTCTGCAGATCGAACAGCATCGGCCGGAACCCCTCGGCGTGGATGTATTTCCAGCGCCCGTCGAACACCATCGTCAGCCGCGCATCGGCCTCGCCAACCCCCAGCGCCAGCCGCGCCCCCCGCGTCGCGTAGTCGTATTCCGAGACTGCGTATTCCCGCCATTCCGTCGCCGTCCCGTGCAGCAAAGGCGCCAGCGAGCGCCCCTCCATCACATGCGGTTTCGCCGCCCCGCCCATCGCCTCAAGAAAGGTAGGCGCCAGGTCGATCATCTCGACCAGCGCGTCCGAGGCCGTGCCCCGCGTCGCATCGGCCTCTGGCCTCGGATCATAGACGATCATCGGCACCCGCGCCGAGCAATCGTAGAACAGATCCTTCTCGCCCAGCCAGTGATCGCCCAGATTGTCGCCGTGATCGGAGGTGAAGACGATCATCGTCTCCGCCATCCGCCCGCTGGCCTCCAGATAGTCCAGCAGCACCCCGATCTGGTCGTCCATCTGCTTGATCATCCCCAGATAGCAGGGCGTCACCAGCGCCCGCACCGCGTCGCGCGAAAAGCTCTGGCAGACCCGCATGTCCTGCCAGGCCTTCAGAACCGGATGATCCGTATCCCGCTCGGCCTCCGAGCGGACGGGCGGCGGGCAATCGGCCTCGGAATACATGTCGTGATAGGGCGCGGGCACCAGATAGGGCCAATGCGGCTTGATATAGGACAGATGGCACAGCCAGGGCCGATCCCCGGCGCCCGCCATGAACTCGATCCCGCGCCGGGTCAGATAGGGGGTTTCGGAATGCTCTTCGGGGACCCGTGCGGGCAGGCGCGCATTCTCCAAAAACCAGCCAGAGTGCAGCGATCCGTCCGGCGCCACGCCAGTATTGGCCCATTCCTCCCAAGGGTTGTCGCCGGGGCAGCCATTGGCCCGCAGATAGTCGTCATAGGCCGGGTTCTTGTCGTAATACCCGTCCGGATGCAGGCCGTCGTCGCGGTCAAACGCCTCGAACCCGCATTCACTGATCCGGGCGCCGATCACGCTGTCGGGTTCGATCCCCAGCCGGGCCATCCCGTCGCGGTCCGGGATCATATGGGTCTTGCCCACCAGTACCGGACGGACCCCGATCTCGCGCAGATGATCGCCCAGCGTCGGCTCCCCCACCCGCAGCGGAAAGCCGTTCCACGTCGCCCCGTGCGAGCGCATGTAGCGCCCGGTGTAGGCGCTCATCCGGCTGGGGCCGCATACCGGCGATTGCACATAGGCCCTGTCAAACCGCACCCCCCTGGAAGCGAGACGGTCGATGTTCGGCGTGTCGATGAAATCGGCGCCATAGCAGCTCAGGTAATCATAGCGCAGCTGATCGCACATGATCCAAAGGACGTTCTTGATCTCTGGCTTTGCCTCTGGCTTAACGTCGGATGTCATCGGGGGCCTCCCTAGGCTGTGTTCGACGGCACCCCGGTTGCGATGCCCGGGACAAGAAATACCAATGCCGCAACAATCGCAAAGAGGAACGGCATCCCGGGGCGAAAGATCTGACCCGGCCGCAGCGTGCGCGCCCCGATGTCCCCAAAAGACGTTCCCCCAGATCGGCGGCCGGGTCCTGATCGCCAAGGCGCGCCGGGCCTGCGCCGGGCCTGCGCCGGGCCTGCACCTGGATCCAGGCCGCCCCTGCCCCGCATCGCCACCAGGAAGATGTCAACCCGAAGGGCGCGCGCGTCGCCCTGAAGGAAAGTTGAATGCGCCAGACGCTTCCAGATCCGGCGGAACGCGCTACAGTCAGGCAAACACCTCGACCGAAGGGATTCTCATGTTCGCACGCCTCGCGATTGCCGCGCTGTTCCTAGCCACGCCCGTTGCGGCGCAGGATGTCATCACCGCCCACGGGATTTCCCCGTTCGGAGAGCTGAAATACCCCGCCGATTTCGCGCATTTCGACTATGTGAACCCCGACGCGCCCCAGGGCGGTACGATGAGCTTTCGCGGTCAGGGCGCCTCTGGCACCTTTGACAGCCTGAACTACTTCATCCTCAAGGGCGAACCGGCGCAGGGTCTGCTGCGGATCCACGACTCGCTGTTGCTCCAGGCGCTGGACGAGCCCGCCTCTTTCTACGGGTTGATCGCAGAAAGCATCGAATATCCCGAAGACCGGTCCTGGGTGATCTACAACATGCGCCCCGAAGCCAGGTTTTCCGATGGCGAACCGATCACCGCCGAAGACGTGGTCTTTTCGCTCGACGCCTACAAGACGATGGCCCGGCCCTATTTCCAGATCACCCTGGAAGATGTGGAACGGGCCGAGATCCTGGATGACCACCGGGTAAAGCTGTATTTCCGCGAGGGCGCCGCGACCCGCGATCTGGCCGCGACGTTCGGCGAACTGCCGATCCTGCCCGCGCATTACTATGCAAAGGTCGATTTCGAGGATTCCACGCTGGAACCGCCGGTCAGCTCTGGCGCGTTCCGGATCGACGACGTCGACGTGGGCCGGTCGATCACCTATTGCCGCGATCCCGACTATTGGGGCGCAGACCTGCCGGTGAATGTGGGCACCAACAATTTCGACTGTTTCCGCTATGAGTATTTCGCCGACCGCACCGCCGCCTTCGAGGCGCTGAAGGTCGGCGAATACCTGATGCACGAGGAATATTCCTCGGCGATCTGGGCCACCGCCTATGACTTCCCCGCCCTGGATCGCGGCTGGGTGGTGCAAGAGGAACTCTCCGACAGCCGCTCTTCGGGCGCGCAAGGGTTCTATATGAACCTGCGGCGGGAAAAATTTCAGGACATCCGCGTCCGCGAAGCCATCGGGATGATGTTCAACTTTGAATGGACGAACGAGACGCTGTTCTACGGGCTCTACAAGCGCTCGGATTCGTTCTGGGAAAACTCCGACCTGCAAGCCACCGGCGTGCCCGAGGGGGCCGAGCTTGCGGTGCTGGAACGCTATGCCGACCAACTGCCCGCCGACATCCTGACTGCGCCCGCAGTGTCGCCCAACGTGTCCACCAGCGGCAACAAGATCGACCGCAGCGCGGTGCGCGCCGCCTCTGCCCTGCTGGACGAGGCCGGCTGGGAGGTGGGCGATGACGGTCTGCGCCGCAATGCCGCCGGCGACCTGCTGCGGGTGGAGATCCTGACCGACAGCGCCGCGTTTGAACGGATCATCCTGCCCTTCATCGAGAACATGCAGCGCGTGGGCATCGATGCGGTTCTGACCCGGGTGGACGCCGCCGAAGAAGTGCAGCGGCAAGAGACCTTCGATTTCGACATCATGGTCGCGCGGATCGTGTTGCCACTGCGGCCCTCGGTGGAACTGCGCACGGTCTTTGGCTCTACCGGTGCCAATGCCCAGGGCACGCTGAACCTGGCCGGTGTGGCCGATCCCGTAGTGGATGCCCTGATCGAAGATATCATCGAAGCCGAGGATCTGGCGGCGATGACAGCGCGGGTCCGGGCGCTGGACCGGGTGCTGCGCGCCAAGCACATCTGGGTGTCCAACTGGTACAAAGGCAGCCATTGGCTGGCCTATTGGGATGTGTTCGGCAAGCCCGAGGCCAAGCCGCCCTATGAACGCGGTTTGGATTTCTGGTGGTGGGACGAGGCGAAATACGAGGCGCTGAAAGCCCAGGGCGCGCTGAACTAGATGGCGCGGGCGGGCGGCGTATGTCCGGTATTCCTGACCCTCCGCCGCCTTTCCCGAAAGCGCCGCCAACGATAAGTTAGGGATGATTCCTTTTTCCGGATGGAGCTGCCAATGCCCCGCTTTTTGATTGCCCTGTTTCTTGTACTCACCACCCTTGGCGCGACCGCGCAGGAACGCCCCAGCACGATCCTTGTGCTGGATGGATCCGGCTCCATGTGGGGTCAGATCGACGGGATCAACAAGATCGTCATCGCGCGCGAGGTGATCGGGACCCTGCTGGAGGATTTCCCCCCGGATCAGGAATTGGGGCTGACCGTCTACGGTCACCGCCGCAAGGGCGATTGCACCGATATTGAAACGATCATCGCCCCCGGTCTGGGCACGCTGGATGCGATCACCGGCGCCGTGAACAGCATCAACCCCAAGGGCAAGACGCCGCTGTCCGCCGCCGTCATGGCCGCCGCCGAGGCGCTGCGGTTCACCGAGGAAAGGGCGACCGTGATCCTGGTGTCGGACGGCATCGAAACTTGCGAGGTCGATCCCTGTGCCGTCGGCCGCCAGCTGGAACAGCTTGGCGTCGATTTCACCGCCCATGTGGTCGGCTTCGACGTGGAAAACGACCCGCAGGCGCGGGCGCAGCTTCAATGTCTGGCCGAAGAGACCGGCGGGATCTTCCGCACCGCCTCGAACGCGTCTGAGCTGACGGATGCCTTGCAGATCGTCTCGGCCCCGCCTGCCCCGGCGCCGGTGCCCGTCTCGCTTGTCGCCACCGAAGGGTCCGGCGGCCCGCAGATCCGCGACGGGATCGGCTGGACCGTCACCAACGCGCTGGGCATCCCCGTGCTGTCGGGCGAGACCGGCGCCGCGCCGGTGCTGGACCTGCTGCCGGGCGATTATGTTTCTGTCGTGATCCGCGCCGAGGATGGCGCGCGCGGTCAGGCCTCCTTCACCGTTGCCGATGCCGCTCAGACCGTCATAGCCGTTCTGCCGGAACTTCTGCGCCCGCAAACCGTGAAATTCCAGGCCCGGGCCGAGGGCGCCCTGATTGCCGACGGCCTTGTCTGGCAGGCCATGGCCGCCGATGGCAGCGTGGTTCTGCAAGACGACAGCAACGCCCGCCCCACGGCCACGCTTATGCCCGGCAGCTACACCGCAACGGTGACGCGCCTGCTGGACGGCGCCTCGGTTCAGGCCGGGTTCACCGTGTCGAACGCGACGCAGACCGTCATCCTGACCCTGCCCGATCTGCCGCCAGAGCCGGTCCGGGTGCGCGCCTTCGCCACCGATGGCAAGAACGGCCCCAACATCGCCGATCCCCTGATCTGGGATCTGACCGGCCCCGACGGCCCGATCCTGTCCTCGGAACAAACGCCCGACCTGGATCTAATGCTGCCCGAGGGCACCTACACCGTGTCCGTGCTGCGCCCCGCAGACGAAAGCTATGCCGAACAGCGCTTTGGCGTCGGCTCTGTGGCCAAGACGGTCACGCTGGAACTGCCGGAATTCCGTCCGCCGGCCACATTGTCGGCCTCGGCTACGGCGCCGATGGGGTCCACGATCCAGGTCGACTGGACCGGCCCCAATGCGCAAGGCGACTATATCTCGGTCAACGCCGTCGGGTCGGCGGCGACGAGGTCGATCAATTATGCCCATACCCGCGATGGCTCGCCGCTGGATCTGGTCATGCCGCCGCAGTCGGGTACCTATGAGATCCGCTATATCCTGCGCGACGGCGGCAAGGTGCTGGCCAGCGCGATGATCGAGTCCACGCCCGTGACCGCCACGCTCGCCCCGACCGGCGCGCTGGTCGCCGGGAACACCATCTCGGTGGACTGGACCGGCCCGAATTACCAAGGCGACTACCTGACCTTCGCGGCACCTGGCACCGACGACCGCACCGGCCCCTTCAGCTACACACGCGACGGCACGCCGGTGAACCTGCAACTGCCCGCCGACCCCGGCACCTATGACATGGTCTATGTGATGCGGCAGGACCACACGATCCTCGCCCGTCTCACCATCGAGGTGGCAGAGGTCGGCGCGACCCTGTCCGCCCCGGCGCAGGCCGCTGCGGGCGAGACCGTGGCGGTGGACTGGACCGGCCCGGACTACAAAGACGATTACATCACCTTCACCCTGCCCGGACAAGACGACCGCACCGGCCCCTATACCTACACCCGCGAAGGAACGCCGCTGAACCTGAAAATGCCGTCAGAGCCCGGCAGCTACGACATCGTCTATATCCAGAAGCAGGACAACAAGGTCTTGGGCCGCACCTCTATCCAGGTCATGGATGTGGCGGCGAGCCTGTTGGCGCCGGACAGCGGGCCCGCGGGCGCGGACATCACCGTCGACTGGACCGGCCCGGATTACAAAGACGATTTCATCGCCGTAACCCAGCGCGGCGAAGACGGGTGGATCAACTACACCTACACGCGCGAGGGCAGCCCGCTGGACCTGGCCCTGCCGGTGGATCCTGGCGATTATGACATCTTGTATTTCATGAGCCAGGATCGCCAGATCCTCGCCCGCCGCCCGATCACCGTCTCTGCCGTATCTGCGACGCTGACGCCCCCGGCGGATCTTCCCGCAGGCGCCACGGTGCAGGTGAGCTGGACCGGCCCGGACTACAAGGACGATTTCATCGCCGTGTCCGCGCGGGGCGACGACGCGTGGATCAACTACGCCTACACCCGCGACGGCAGCCCGCTGGGCCTGCAAATGCCGCCAGAGCCGGGCGACTACGACATCATCTATGTGATCAGCCAGGACCGCGAGGTCATCGCACGCACCCCGATCACCGTATCGGGCATAGACTTCAGCGTCTCCGCCCCGGCCAACGCCCCGGCGGGCAGCGATGTGCAGGTCGCCTGGACCGGCCCCGATTACCAAAGCGACTTCATCTCGGTCGCCGCCGTGGGGGCGCCGGACAACACATACGTCGCCTATACCTACACCCGCGAGGGCTCGCCCCTGTCGCTGACCCTGCCGCCAGCCCCCGGCACCTATGAGATCCGCTACATCCTCAACCAGGACCGCACCACCAAAGCCTCCACCCTCATCGAGGTCGCGCCGGTGACGGCCGCGGTCGCCGGCCCCGCCTCTGCCCCCGCGGGCAGCGACATCCCGGTCAAGTGGACGGGCCCGGCCTATGACAACGACTACATCGCGATCGCCCCGGCCGGAGAGTCAGACGACAAATCGTCCACCTACGCCTATACCCGCGATGGCCAGCCCGCGACGCTGACGATGCCGATCGAGCCAGGCGCCTACGAGCTGCGATATATCATGGCCGTCAACGGCCGCACCGTGCTGGCGCGCGAACCGATCACGATCAGCGCGGTCTCTGCCAGCCTCGACGCCCCCGCCTCCGGCCCCGCCGGCGGCACGATCAGCGTCTCCTGGACCGGCCCGGATTACGACCGTGACTATGTGGCACTCGTCACCCCCGGAGAGCGCGGCAACGTCGACTATTTCTACACGCGCCAAGGCCCGACCGGAGAGCTCGTCCTGCCCGACACCCCCGGCCAGTACGAGCTGCAATATGTGGCGGGCCAGGGCCGGACGGTGCTGTACAGCCAGCCGTTCACGGTACAATAACCCACGGGGGGCGCCCCGCCCGGCGCCCCCCGTTTTCCGCGCTGCGTTTCGCGTCCCAGTCGCTTGGTCGCGGTCGCTTGGCCCCCATCTCTTGGCCGCCGTCGCTTGGCCGCCGTCGCTTGGCCTTGCATTGCCCGCGCGCCGCTCGTCGGCCCAGGCCCTCGCAGGGCGCGCCGCTGTCGACGTCGTGTCAGCTCTCAAAGCGTTGAATGGTCTTGCGCGGTCGCGCACCGTCTGGAACCGGCCCCTGGAACCGAGCCTGCGCGATCTGATTGAGACAGAACATGTCGCATTTCGCCCACCCGCTGGCGCGGGCCTCGGCTAGCGTCGGCCAAACGGGACCTGTGGGAGAGCGGGCATGAAATCACATTACCGGGCCGTCGTGATCGGCGGCGGCGTTGTCGGGGCCTCGGTGCTCTATCATCTGGCCAAGGCGGGCTGGAAGGACATCGCGCTGATCGAGCGCGATGTGCTGACCGCTGGGTCCTCCTGGCATGCGGCGGGGGGCATCCACGCCCTGAACGCCGATCCCAACATGGCCGCCCTGCAGGCCTATACCATTGATCTGCTGTCGGAAATCGAGGCGGAATCGGGCCAGTCCATCGGTCTGCACATGACCGGCGGCCTGACAATCGCCGCTGCGCCCGAGCGCTGGGAATGGCTGCAGGCCGCGCATCAGACCTACAAATCCATCGGCATCGACGACACCCATCTGATGACCCCCGAGGATTGCGCCGCCGCCCATCCGCTGATGGACACCACTGGCGTTCTGGGCGGCATGTGGGCCGAGCGTGAAGGCTATGTGGACACCACCGGCACCGTCCATGCCTACGCCAAATGCGCCAAACTGCGCGGCGCCGAGGTGATCGAGCACAACCGCGTGCTCGAACTCCACTGGCAAGGCAGCGCCTGGCAGGTGGTCACCGAAAAGGGCACCATCACGGCGGAACATGTGATCAACGCCGCCGGTCTCTGGGCCAAGCAGGTCGGGCGGATGGTGGGGCTGGATCTGCCCGTCTCGCCCTTGTCGCACCATTACCTGCTCACCGAAACGATCCCCGAGGTCGCGGCGCTGGACAAGGAATTCCCCATGGCGGTGGACCTCGAAGGGTTCACCTATTCCCGCCAGGATCAAAAGGGCATGCTGGTGGGCATCTACGAGGTAGACCACGCCCATTGGATGATGGACGGCGCGCCGTGGAACTATGGCATCGAATTGCTGCAGGAAGACACCGACCGCATCGAAAAAGAACTTACAATGGCATTTAACCGCTTCCCGGTGCTGCAACGCACCGGGGTACGCGACTGGGTGCATGGCGCCTTCACCTTCTCGCCCGATGGCAACCCGCTGGTCGGTCCGGTGATGGGCGTGCCGAATTACTGGCTGGCCTGCGGCGTCATGGCGGGCTTTTTGCAGGGCGGCGGCGTCGGCAAGACCCTGGCGGAATGGATGACGACCGGAGAGACCGAGGCCGACGCCTGGTCCCTCGACATTGCCCGCTACGGCGCCTTCGCGTCGAACAAGGAATACATCAAGGAAACCACCGGCCAGTTCTATTCCCGCCGGTTCGTGATGACCTATCCCAACGAGCAGCTTCCCGCCGGGCGGCCGCTCAAGATGGCCCCCGCCCATTCCGAGATGACCTCCGCCGGGGCGCGCTGGGGCGTCAACTGGGGGCTGGAGGTGCCGTTGCATTTCGCGCCCGATGATTTCTCCGAAACGCCCTCGCTGCGCCGGTCCAACGCCCATGACCTGGTGGCCGAGGAATGCCGCGCCGTGCGCGAGAGCGTCGGCCTACTGGATATCTCGGGCTTTTCACGCTTCATGGTCGCCGGTCCGGGGGCCGAGGCCTGGTTGAACCGGCTGTTCGCGGGCAAGCTGCCGGCCCCGGGGCGCGCGCGGCTGGCGCCGATGCTGGCCCATTCCGGGCGCCTGATGGGCGATCTGACTTTGTTCAACTGGGGGCCGGATCAGAATGGCGGCTGCTGGTGGATCATGGGCAGCTATTATCTGCGCGCCTGGCATCTGCGCTGGTTCGAAGAGTGCCGGGGCGACGGGATGATGATCCGCGACATCTCCGACGATACCGTCGGGTTCTCGCTGTCCGGCCCTAAATCGCGCGAGGTGCTGAATCGGCTGACCGATGGCGAGATCACCCTGCCCTTCATGGGCTGCGCCGAGATGGATGTGGGCCTGATCCGCGCCAAGGTCGGGCGGCTGTCGGTGACGGGCGAGCTGGGCTACGAGATCAACTGCAAAGCCTCTGAACACATCGCCCTGCGCCGGTCGCTGCTGGCGGCGGGGGCGGACAGCGGGATGATCGAATACGGCTATTACGCGCTGAATTCGCTGCGGCTGGAAAAGTCCTTTGGCATTTGGAACGCGGAATACACCCAGGACCGGACACCAGGGATGACCGGCATGGACCGCTGGATCGACTGGGACCGGCCCGGCTTTATCGGCCGCGACAAGGCGCTGACAGAGCGCGATGGCACCGGCCCCGCCCGCCGGATCGTGACGCTGGAGATTGACGCGGCAGACGCCGACGCCTCGGGCTATGAGCCGGTCTGGAGCGGTGGCAAGCTGGCGGGCTTCGTCACCTCGGGCGGCTACGGGCATACGGTGGGGCAGTCGCTGGCGATGGCGCTGATCGATGTCGAGCAGGCCGCGCCCGGCACCGAATTGACCTGTCATGTGGTCGGGCGCGAACGCGGCGCGCGTGTCATCGCCGCCTCGCCCCATGATCCGGCCGGAACGGCGATGCGCGGATAGCGCGGCGCCTCGCGTTTCGGACCGGCCTCGGCGGCAACCCGCTAAGGCCGGTCCGGTCTGGAGGCACGGCAGAGCGAAACGCGGCCGCTCTGGTGGCCGCCGGTCGGTCAATCCGTGAAGCCGACACTCCCATGCGTGCCGTCGCAGTAAGGTTTGTTTTTCGACTGGCCGCATCGGCACAGGGTCACCCGGTTGCGCGTTTCCAGGAAGGTGCCGTCGGGCATCCGGACCGGCACGCCCCCCGAGACCCAAAGCGGGCCCGCAGTTTCGGACTGCGAATCCTTGGAGATGGTGGCGACCTCGGGCGGCATATCGGGCTCAATCTCTGTCATCTTGCCGTCGACGGGCAGGTCATAGGCAAAGGTTCCCGAGGGGCAGCGATCCACCATCGCCATGACCTGGCTTTTCGCACTGGCATCCATCGGTCCGGCCATCAGCTTGCGGATGCCGCTGGATTTGTTGAAGCAATACTTGGCGTGCACACAATAGGAATTGTCGACCCGCACCCGGATGCCGTCATTCTCCAGCACGTCCTGGGTTTCACAGATCGGCGCGAAATGCTCTGGCCCTGCGCCGTCGAAGCCGATCCGGTCATGGGTGCCGTCACAGAACGGCTTGGTCTTCGACTGCCCACAGCGGCACAGGACCTGAGTGCCGTCCACGCAGATGGTTTCGGTCTTTGTCCAGGTCAGCGCCTCGCCTTCGTCACTGGTGACGCGCTGCTTGCGGACGACCGGCAGATCCCCGTGCACCGCATAGGGCCCGTCCTTGAGGATCTCTATCCAGACGGCATGGCTATGCAGCGCCGGACGATAGGCGAAACAGGGGCCGACGGTGGTGGCACCATCCCCCGACGGCATCGCCATCAGATCCGAGGCCAGTTGCTTCAGCTCGAACATGATCCCGACCGTTTCGCCGAAGCGTCGCGGTTCCCCGGCAAAGGCAATCTCCATCACCCGCAGCATATCGCTGTAGCCCTGCGCGAACGCCTCCATCATCTGGCGGGCGGGGCTATCGGGGGGATAATCGGCCATGTCGGGATTGGGGCGCATGTTGTGCACCGCCTCCCAATCCACCTCAAAGGCAGGGCCCGTGGGGCCGGACGTGGGCGTGTCACCCTCCTGATAGCTGCGCCCTTCGAGGATTTCCTGAAAGCGGAAGTAATGCCCCACCTCCTGCCGTTCGGGGTGGAACATGTTCTTGTCGTCATCGAAGATCGAATCGTGGTCCATCCCCTCGCCCTGTTCGATGATCTCGCTCATCGCGGCCAGGGCAGAGTCCAGATCGGTGACGGCGATCAGATGGCCCGCTCCACCGTAATAGGTGGTCTCTGCCGTCAGTTGCCAGGACGGGTCGCCGGTAAAGACAGCCGCTTCGCCAAAGCTGGAGCAGCAGGTTTTCAGGCCCTCGATGATCGCCGCATAGAATTGCCCGATGGAGTGATAATTCTCCTCCAGCGGCGGGGCGTCCGCCTCGGCGGGCCGTTCGATGTTTAGAAACGACCGCACCCCTTCCGGCGAAAACTTGGTCAGATCCACCATGAAGGAGCCGTCGCCATGGGGCAGCGGCGTGGGATAGCTGGCGATGAAACCGTCATAGTCGAACCGGGGCGTGCCGCCGACCGCGTTCAGGATATTGGCCGCGAGGGCCATATGCAGCATCTCTTCCAGGAAGACGCTCTTGATCACCTCGACAGAGTCGGGATTCGCCCCTTCCTTGATCGAATAGAGCGCGGTCAGATAAGGCGGAACGGTCGCGTGTTCCAGTTCGATCGCCCATTGCAGATGGGTCCGCAGGCTTTCGAGGGTGGTGATGGCCATTGTCGTCTCCCGTAAGGCGTCGCAGGGCGGCCCGCTGGGTCGAACCACCTGGAAATCCTGAAACTGTCATGCCGCGCCCATGGCCGGCGTGGTCAGGTAACCTGCGAAATCGTAACAATCGATTAAGCACGACTCTGCTTGCCGCTCGACGGGCGCATGGGCGGCAAGATTGCGGTGTCGGGCCTGGGACGGGGTGGCAAAGCGCCACGGGTCAGGCGCCCTGCCCGCGGCCCGCAGTCCCGGTCTGGCAGGAAAACCGCCAGACCGTTGCGGATGGAGAACGCGCGGACCCTAGAGCGAGGCGGTGATTCCGCCATCGACAAAGACGGTGGTGCCATTCACGAACGAGGCCGCGTCGGAGGCGAGGAAGATGCAGGTGCCCACCAATTCCTCCACCTTGCCCCAACGGCCGGCCGGGGTGCGTTTGGCCAGCCAGGCCGAGAACTCGGGGTCCGCCACCAGCGCGGCGTTCAGCGGCGTGTCGAAATAGCCCGGCGCCAGCGCGTTGCAATTCAGCCCGTGCTTGGCCCAGTCGGTCGCCATGCCCTTGGTCAGGTTCGCCACCGCGCCCTTGGTGGCCGTATAGGGGGCGATGCCCGGGCGGGCGAGCGCGGTCTGCACGCTGGCAATGTTGATGATATGGCCCGCGCCGCGCCCGATCATATGGCGCGCCACGGCCTGGCCCACATGGAAGACACTGGCGACATTGGTCTGCAGCAGCCGCTCGAACGCGTCGGCGGGGAACTCCTCCAGCGGGGCGCGGTGCTGCATGCCCGCGTTGTTGACCAGGATGTGGATCGGGCCGGTGGCGGCCTCGAACCCATCCACAGCCACGCGCACGGCGGCGTGGTCGGTGGCGTCAAAGGCTAATTCGTGAACTGTAAACCCCTCGTCCCGCAGGGTCTTGGCGGCAGCGGCCAGCTTGGCGTCGTCGCGCCCGTTCAGCACCAGCGCGGCCCCGGCCTGCGCCAGCCCGCGCGCCAGGGCAAAGCCGATCCCCTGGGACGACCCCGTCACCAGCGCCGTCTTTCCCGTCAGATCGAAAAGGGTCAATCCCATGCTGCCTGCTCCTGTAACCGCTGTGTGCTGTCTTTACGCAGGCTTTTGTTGCCGCTAACGCTGCAAGTCAAGGGCGTGTCCGAAACAGCAGGCCTCCCGGTATCGCGCGGCATGGGACCGCGCCGGGGTGATCCTTGAGAGGTAGATATGAAATCCATCGTCATTCACGCAGCCCGCGATCTGCGGATCGAGGACCAGGCCGAAGACACGCCCGGCCCCGGACAAGTACAGATCCGGATGGCCACGGGGGGGATCTGTGGGTCGGATCTGCATTACTTCAACCACGGCGGCTTTGGCACCGTGCGCCTGAAGGAACCGATGGTGCTGGGCCACGAGGTCGCGGGCCATATCACGGCCCTCGGCGACGGGGTGACGGGGCTGCGCGTCGGGCAATTGGTGGCAGTCTCGCCCTCGCGCCCCTGCGGCCAGTGTGCGTTCTGCGCCGAGGGGCGGCACAACCATTGCCTGAACATGCGCTTTTACGGCTCTGCCATGCCGTTTCCCCATATCCAGGGCGCGTTTCGCGAGGTTCTGGTTGCCGATGCCGCGCAATGTGCCCCCGCCGACGGGCTGACCCCGGGCGAGGCGGCGATGGCCGAACCTCTGGCGGTGGCGCTGCATGCGACGCGGCGGGCGGGAGAGATGCTGGGCAAATCGGTTCTGGTCACCGGCTGCGGCCCGATCGGGGTGCTTTGCATCCTCGCCGCACGGCGGGCGGGGGCCGATCTGATCGTGGCGACAGACCTGTCGGATTTCACTTTGGCCAAGGCACGGGCGGCGGGCGCGGATATAGCGCTGAACATGGCCGACGCGCCGCACGGGCTGACGGACTACACTGCGGACAAGGGCACCTTCGATGTGCTCTTTGAATGCTCCGGCGCGGCCCCGGCGCTGGCGGGCGCGGTGCCTGCGATGCGGCCCGGCGGCACCATCGTTCAGCTTGGCCTGGGCGGCGACATGACCTTGCCGGTCCAGGCGATGACGGCAAAAGAGCTGTCGCTGACCGGCTCTTTCCGGTTCCATGCCGAATTCTTCACCGGAGTCAGCCTGATGCAGAAGAGGCTGATCGACGTCACCCCGCTGATCACCCAGACCTTCCCCCTGGCCGAGGCGCTGACCGCCTTCGAAACCGCCGGCGACCGCTCCCGCGCGATGAAAGCGCAGATCGCCTTCAACACCTAGGCGCCCGGTCAGGCCACGCCCTCCAAACCCGCGCCCGCCTGACCCGGACCGCCAAGAGCCCGGGTCAGGTCCCGCGCCGCCCTCCGGACCGCGCCTGGCAGCCGGGGATCGTCATCGGGCCCCATTCGCGCCGAGGGACCAGAGACAGAGATCCCGGCCACCGCCTCGCCATGCACATCGAAGACAGCGGCTGCGATACAGCGCATGCCCAGCGTCTTTTCCTCGCGGTCCAGCGCATAGCCCCGGCGCCGCGCCTCGGCCAGATCGTCCCGCAGGGCCTGCGCCTCGGTCAGCGTGTGCGGGGTGAAGCGCTCGCGCTGGGATGTGGCCAGAAACCGGCGGAACCGGTCGGGTGGCATCTGGGCCAGCAACGCCTTGCCGATGCCAGAGGCATGCATGGGCGACAGCGTGCCCGGCGGAAAGAACGCCCGGATGCTCGCGTCCGTCTCCACCTGGCTGACGAACAACACCGCCTCGCCCCGCGCCACGCCAAGGTTCGCCGTCTCTCCGGTCGCCTCCATCAGCGCGCGCAGGACGGGCCGCGCCCGCTCCACCAGGCTGGTGCGGCGCAGAAACCGCGCCCCGATCACAAAGGCGCGCGGACCGATATGCCAATGCTGCGCGGCGGGATCGAACTCCACCAGCCCCCGCCCCTCCAGCGTCACCAGAACGCGATAGATTGTGGCGGCGGATTGGCCCAGCTCTGCCGACAGCTCCCCCAGAGGCCGTCCCTGATGTTCCGACAGATACTCGAACACCGCCATCGCCCGGTCCAGCGACTTGATCGTGTTCTGCGCGGTCTTGTCCTGCCAGGCCCGTGGCCGGCCCCGTGCCCGGCGCGGCATCTCTTCGCTGTCCATGGCCCAATTCCCACCCTTTCTGAAATACCCTTTCACAATGTGAAAAAATCAACCCCCTGACAAGCCGCGCCTTTTCCCAATCCCTCCGCGACGCCCCCCGCATTTCAAAAAAATTGTGCCTGCGCGCGCCCCCTTGCTACACAGCCAAGCAACAGGAGGAGGCAGCCATGAGCTTTCAGAACCCGGTCTTCATTCCCGGCCCGACGAACATACCAGAGGCGCTGCGCAAAGCCTGCGACATGCCCACGATCGACCACCGCTCGCCGCTGTTCGCCACCATCCTGCACCCCGCGCGGGCCGGGGTGAAGCAGGTGCTGCAAAGCGAGACGGCAGAGGTGTTTCTGTTCCCAGCCACCGGCACGGGGGGCTGGGAAACGGCGCTGACCAACACGCTGTCGCCCGGCGACACTGTGCTGGCGGCCCGCAACGGCATGTTCAGCCACCGCTGGATCGAGATGTGCCAACGCCTTGGTCTGCATGTCGAGATCGTCGAGGTTCCCTGGGGCCACGGCATCCCCGCCGACCGCTACGCCGAGATCCTGACCGCCGACACAAGCCACCGCATCAAAGCCGTCCTGGCCACCCATAACGAGACGGCCACCGGCGTCCGCTCCGACATTGCCGCGGTGCGGCACGCGATGGAGACGGCGCGCCATCCCGCGCTGCTGTTCGTCGATGGCGTCAGTTCCATCGCCTCGATGGACTTCCGGTTTGACGATTGGGGCG
>CAYGRI010000082.1:0-15869 GCA_964352155.1 uncultured Maritimibacter sp.
GCGATCGGTCGTCGCGGTCAGAACGTGCGGCTTGCGTCGCAGCTCACCGGGCTGGACATCGACATCATGACCGAGGCCGAGGAAAGCCAGCGGCGTCAGGCGGAATTCGAACAGCGCACGCAGCTTTTCGTCAACACGCTTGACCTGGACGAGTTCTTTGCTCAATTGCTGGTGGCCGAGGGTTTCACCAGCCTCGAAGAAGTCGCCTATGTGGATATCGACGAGCTGACGGTGATCGACGGCGTCGACGAAGGCACGGCGACCGAGCTTCAGGCCCGCGCCCGCGACTGTATCGAGGAAATGAACCGCACGGCGCTGGAACATGCCCGCGAGCTGGGGGTCGAGGACAGTCTTGTGGATTTCGAGGGTTTGACGCCTCAGATGGTCGAGGCTCTGGCCGAAGACGGCATCAAGACGCTGGAGGATTTCGCAACTTGTGCGGATTGGGAACTGGCGGGCGGCTGGACCACCGTGAAGGGCGAGCGGGTGAAGGACGACGGGTTGCTCGAAAAGTTCGAGGTCAGCCTGGAAGAGGCGCAGGAGATGATCATGACGGCCCGAATCTCGCTGGGCTGGGTCGATCCCGCGGATCTGGCATCGGAAGAAGAAGACACCGCCGAAGAAGGCGATGAAGAGGAGGCCGAGGCCTGATCGCAGGCCCCGGACGCGCCGGATGTCTCGTGGTGGACGATCCAAAGACCGGACATTGGACCCGGAGCGGCGATGCATCGCCACCGGAGAGGTGCAGCCAAAAGGCGGCATGATCCGATTCGTTGTTGGCCCGGAGGGAGAGATCCTTCCGGACCTCCTTGAAAAATTGCCCGGAAAAGGTATCTGGGTGGTAGCGGACCGCGAAGCGCTTGCTTTGGTCGTGAAGAAACGCCTGTTCTCAAGGGCGGCGCGCAGCCCGGTCACGGTGTCCGACACTCTGCCAGACGAGATAGAACGGCAACTTGTCCGGCGGGTGATCGAGCTTTTGGCGCTTGCACGCAAGGCCGGACAGGCCGTCGCTGGATATGAGAAGGTGAAATCCTGGCTCGATACCGGTGAGGCAGAGATCCTGTTTCAGGCCTCGGACGGGTCGGCCCGCGGAAAGACGAAGCTAAGACCGCCCGAGGGCGAAGAAACATATGTCGGCGCCCTGACGGCGCAGGAATTGGGTTTGGCTTTCGGGCGCGAACATGTGATACATGCAGCGCTTGCGACTGGCGGACTCACTCGACGTGTAGTAGAGGAAGCCGCGCGGCTTTCAGGCCTGCGCAAGACGGACGAGGGCGGGGATGCCTTCGGAAAGGATACAAGAACGCGATGAGCGATACGGACGGCAAGAAATCACTTGGACTGCGTGGCGGCCCTCGTTCGGGTCAGGTGAAGCAGAGCTTCAGCCACGGAAGGACCAAGAGTGTCGTGGTCGAAACGAAACGCAAGCGCGTTGTCGTGCCCAAACCGGGTGCGCCCGGAAAAGGCGGCGGCGGTCGGGACGGGGGTGACCCCTCCAAGCGTCCGGCCGGGATTAGCGATGCGGAACTCGAACGCCGGATGAAGGCGCTTTCTGCCGCCCGGGCACGCGAGGCCGACGAGCAGAAGAAGCGCGAAGAAGAAGAACGCCAGCGTGCCGAGGACCGTGAAAAGCGGCGCGCCGAGATTGAGGCCAAGGAACGCGAAGAGCGTGAGCGCGAAGAGCGCATGCGCGAGAAGGCCGAAGAAGAAGCGCGTCTCAAGAAGGAAGCCGAAGAGGCCAAGCAGCGTGCAGCAGCCGATGAAAAGCGTGCGCGCGAGGCGCCAGCGGCGGCGGCTGCCGCCGATCCGGCTGCTCCGGTCGAGGCTGACGATCAGCGTGGCGGTGCAAAACCCGCGGCCGGTCCTCGCAAGGTCGAGCGGCGCGACGATGCCCGTGATCGTCCCGCAAAGAACAAGGCCCGCGACGATGGTGGACGCCGTGGTGGCAAGCTGACGCTCAACCAGGCTCTGTCTGGTGGCGAAGGCGGCCGTCAAAAATCTCTCGCTGCGATGAAGCGAAAGCAGGAACGTGCCCGCCAGAAGGCGATGGGGGGTATGGAATCCCGCGAAAAGATCATTCGCGATGTGCAGGTGCCCGAGACCATCGTTGTCAGCGAGCTTGCCAACAGAATGGCCGAACGTGTGGCTGATGTGGTCAAGTCGCTGATGCAGAACGGCATGATGCTGACGCAGAATCAGTCAATTGACGCCGATACCGCCGAGCTGGTGGTTGAGGAATTCGGCCACCGAGTCGTCCGCGTGTCTGATTCCGACGTCGAGGATGTGATCGACACGGTCGAGGACAAGCAGGAAGATCTTCTGCCGCGCCCGCCGGTTATCACCATCATGGGCCATGTGGACCACGGCAAGACCTCGCTTCTGGATGCGATCCGGAACACCAAGGTGACCTCGGGCGAGGCTGGCGGGATCACCCAGCATATCGGCGCCTATCAGGTGACGACCAAGGACGGGGCGGTTCTGAGCTTTCTGGATACGCCCGGCCACGCCGCCTTTACCTCCATGCGATCTCGCGGGGCGCATGTGACGGATATCGTGGTTCTGGTCGTTGCGGCGGATGACGCCGTGATGCCCCAGACGATCGAGGCGATCAATCACGCCAAGGCGGCAAAGGTGCCTATGATCGTGGCGATCAACAAGGTCGACCTGCCCGCAGCCAATCCGCAAAAGGTCCGGACGGATCTGCTGCAGCATGAGGTTGTGGTCGAGGCGATGTCGGGCGACGTGCAGGACATAGAAGTGTCGGCGCATACCGGTCAGGGTCTTGACGATCTGCTGGAAGCCATCGCGCTGCAGTCGGAAATCCTGGAACTGAGGGCAAACCCGAACCGGTCCGCCCAGGGCGCGGTGATCGAGGCGCAGCTGGATGTGGGTCGCGGCCCCGTGGCCACGGTTCTCGTGCAGAACGGAACCTTGAAGCAGGGCGACATCTTTGTTGTGGGCGAGCAGTGGGGCAAGGTCCGCGCGCTGGTCAATGACAAGGGCGAGCGTGTCAAGGAGGCCGGGCCATCGGTTCCGGTCGAGGTTCTGGGTCTGAACGGTACGCCAGAAGCCGGTGACGTTCTGAACGTTGTCGATACCGAAGCACAAGCGCGCGAGATCGCTGAATATCGTGAAAGCGCCGCGAAAGAGAAGCGGGCCGCGGCCGGCGCGGCGACGACTCTGGACCAGTTGCTGGCCAAGGCGAAAGCGGACGAGAGCGTGCGCGAGCTGCCGATCCTCGTCAAAGCCGACGTTCAGGGCTCTGCCGAAGCGATTGTGCAGGCGATGGAGAAGATCGGAAACGACGAAGTGCGGGTGCGCGTCCTGCATTCGGGCGTTGGCGCGATCACCGAAACGGATATCGGCCTGGCCGAGGCGTCCGGATCGCCGGTCATGGGCTTCAACGTTCGGGCCAATGCACCTGCGCGGAACGCCGCGAATCAGAAGGGTGTCGAGATTCGGTATTATTCGGTCATCTATGATCTTGTGGATGACGTGAAGAAAGCCGCCAGCGGCCTTCTGGGTGCCGAGATCCGCGAGAACTTCATCGGTTACGCCGAGATCAAGGAAGTCTTCCGCGTCACGAAGGTCGGCAATGTCGCCGGTTGTCTTGTGACAGAGGGCGTCGCGCGTCGTTCGGCAGGCGTGCGTCTGCTGCGTGACAACGTGGTGATCCATGAAGGCACGCTGAAGACGCTCAAGCGCTTCAAGGATGAGGTCGCCGAGGTTCAGTCCGGTCAGGAATGCGGCATGGCGTTCGAGAATTACGACGACATCCGCAAGGGCGACGTGATCGAGATCTTTGAGCGGGAAGAGGTTGAGCGGACGCTCAGCTGATCGATCCGACCAGGTAGAAACGAAG
The DNA here is from genome assembly GCA_964352155.1 of uncultured Maritimibacter sp. Taxonomy (GTDB): domain Bacteria; phylum Pseudomonadota; class Alphaproteobacteria; order Rhodobacterales; family Rhodobacteraceae; genus Psychromarinibacter. The sequence goes on from CAYGRI010000082.1 coordinate 3,863, forward strand.
AAAGGCGGCACCGGAGGCCGCCTTTTTCAATTGTTCGAGGGTAAGGTCGTTGTGCCGATCAGGCGCCGTCTGTTCAGACGGGCATCCCTTTGAACAGCTGGTTTCCAACCTGAACTTCCATCCAGCCATTCGGCAAAGTCCGCACGAACATGCCTTGAACCGAGACGCAGCTACCTATCAGGATCGTTCTGAGCATGATGAGATTCCTACTTTGCACCAAACTGTTACAAACATATCATGGCGCTGTTCACAGAACATCAATAAAATAAGCAAAAAAATTCTACTAATGCCATTATGCTGTGCAATTATGCAACCAAACACAACATATAGAATCGAGAAATGACCAGAGCGAATATCTGGTTAAAGCCAGTCCCGTAAAAATGGTAAAAGTGGCACATCCGCCGCAGGCATTGGAAATGACGACAAATCCTTGGCGTGGACCCATTTCAGGCGCTGGCCTTCGCGCGATTGCGGGGTGCCCTCCCACTTGCGACAGGCGAACAGCGGCATGAGCAGGTGAAAGTCGTGATATGCGTGGCTCGCGAAGGTCAACGGGGCTAGACAACTGGACCAAGTGTCGATCCCCAGTTCCTCTTGCAGCTCTCGGATGAGGGCGGCTTCGGGCGTCTCTCCATCTTCGACCTTGCCGCCCGGAAATTCCCAAAGCCCCGCCATCGACTTGCCCTCGGGGCGTTGCGCAATCAGAACGCGCCCGTCCCGATCTATCAGCGCCACAGCGGATACGAGAATCACTTTCATAGGGGTCTTCCCGTCAAAACGCCCGGCCCTTTAGGACCGGTAGTCGGCGTTGATGTCGATATAACCATGGGTGAGGTCACAGGTCCAAACCGTCGCCGAAGCGCGTCCGACGCCAAGCCCCACCGAAATCAACAGATCCTGTTGCTTCATATAGGCTGCGCCCGCCTCTTCGCTGTAGTCGGAGGAGACCCAGCCATCCACGGCCACCTGAATATCGCCGAAGCGGATCGAGAGTAGATCCCGGTTCGCCGCGGCGCCGGATTTTCCGACGGCCATCACGATGCGGCCCCAGTTCGGATCCTCTCCGGCGATGGCGGTCTTGACCAGGGGAGAGTTCGCGATCGCCAGACCAACCTTGCGCGCATCCGCTTCGGACACGGCACCGGTCACTTGAACCTCGACGAACTTGGTGGCCCCTTCGCCGTCGCGCACGACCTGATGCGCGAGATCCAGCAGAACCTTCGCCAAAGCCTGCTCAAACGCCTGGCCGGAGGCGCTTTCGATCGGGCCGATGTGGACGGACGACGCGCCGGTGGCGGCCACCATCAGGCTGTCAGAGGTCGAGGTGTCGCTGTCAACGGTGATGCTGTTGAAGCTGCGGTCGGCCTGACGGGACAGCATGGCCTGAAGATCCGCCTGATCAATTGTGGCATCGGTGAACACATATGACAGCATCGTCGCCATATCCGGCTGGATCATCCCGCTGCCCTTGGCGATCCCGGCAATCTGTACCGTCTTGCCGTCGATCTCCACCCGGGCGGTGGACGCCTTCGGATAAGTGTCGGTCGTCATGATCGCGCGGGCCGCACTGGCCAGTCCGCCGGGGGACAGCGCCACCTTCAGATCGCCCAGCTTGGTCAGGATCCGGTCATAGGGCAGAGGTTCGCCAATGACCCCGGTGGAGGCGGTGAACACCCGGGTCGCGGGAATGCCCAAAGTCTCCGCCACCGCCGTTGTCAAAGCGGTCACGGATTCCATGCCCCGCCCGCCGGTAAACGCATTGGCATTGCCAGAGTTCACAAGGATCGCGGCCCCCTCGCCGCTAGGGCCCCCAAGCTTTTGCTGGCAATCGAGCACTGGGGCAGAGCGGGTCGCGGACCGGGTGAACACCCCCGCGACGGCGCTGCCAGGGGCAAGCTCCGCCAGCATCACATCCGTGCGCCCGGTATAGCGCACGCCCGCCGATACGGTGGCGAAGCGGACGCCGCCGATTTCCGGCAAGTCTGGCAACCCCCCCTTCGGCGCCAGTGGCGACACCGGGAGGGGCTGTTTCGTTTTTGCCGAGGCGACCGACAAGACCGTATGCGTCGCCGCAATCTCTGCCTTCAGGCTTTTCACCTTCCGCTTGAGCTTGCGGATCTTCTTTTTCGCGTCGGCCATCGCCGGATCTCCAGGATCTCAGGATCAGTTTTCGATCAGCGACACGTCTTTAAGGATGGCGGGATCGATCCTTGACACATCCGGCCGCTCAACATCCGCCGCCTCGACCATCGCCGCGATCTCTGCGCGCAGTTTCCGTTCCCAGATTGCATTCTCCAGCTCTCCGCTCACGCTTTCCAGCGACGGGGCTTCGGGCAGACGGGTGTCGTTCAGCTTGATGATATGCCAACCGAACTGGGTCTGCACCGGGGCAGAGATTTGGCCGGGCTCCAGCGCCAATGCGGCTTCTTCGAACGGGGGGACCAGACGGCCCGGACCCTGCCAGCCCAGCTCGCCGCCGTTCACACCGGACGGGCCGGTGGACTTCAGCCGGGCCATCTCGGCGAAATCCGCGCCCGCTTCAAGCTCGGAGATGATTTCCAGCGCCTCTTCTTCCGTGGCCACCAGAATGTGAGATGAATTGTATTCTTTCAGCGGCACAAACTCGGCGAATTGCTCGTCATAGGCGGCCTGAAGCTCGGCCTCGGTGACCTCGATCGTATCCGCAAGGGCGGCCACCTGCTCGCTGGAGATCAGCGCGCTGCGTTCATTCTCGAGCATCAGGGTGGTTTTCTTGTCCAAAGTCTCGACGGACTGGCTGATCGCGCGTTGCTGGATAACCCGCTCCAGCAAGCCCTCAAAGATCACCTGGTCCGGCAATTGCTGCTGTTGTTCGGTTAGGCTTAGGCGCATCGCAATCAAGTGACCGACGGTGACCTCTACCTCGCCCACGACCGCAACGACGGTGTCTGCCGTGGCCGGTTCCATCGCGGTCTCTTGCGCAAAAGTCGGAAGCGACAGCACCAGGGAAAGCGCTGCGGCGCCCAGAAACGTTTTGCAATAAGCCATGACTGGCTCCTTTTGATCAGGGCCACGGGTCCCCGTGACGTTGACTTGGCTTAAACGGCCCCTTACATCGCCTCTAGGCGCGCTCGGCCGCTTCCTCCCGGCAATTCCTATGGGCTTGGGCGATGGCGGGCAAGCACTCCTCACACACGATGATGTCAAAACACGGCTTCCAGGCGGAGAGAACATGCTGGGTATCGGAACAATCGCCAAAAAGGTCTTCGGGACCCCAAACGACCGCAAGGTCAAGGCGACCCGCCCGATGGTGGAAAAGATCAATGCGCTGGAACCGGAGTTTGAGAAGCTGTCGGACGCGGGACTGAGGGACAAGACGGCGGAGTTTGTGGCGCGGGTGGCGAAGGGCGAAAGTCTGGACGATATCCTGCCCGAAGCCTTCGCCAATTGCCGAGAGGCGGCAAAACGTGCGCTGGGTCTGCGCGCCTTCGACGTGCAGTTGATGGGCGGAATGTTCCTGCACAGCGGCAACATTGCCGAGATGAAGACCGGCGAGGGCAAGACCCTGGTCGCGACCTTCCCGGCCTATCTGAACGCCCTGACCAAGCGCGGTGTCCATGTCGTGACGGTCAACGATTATCTGGCGCGCCGCGATGCCGAGTGGATGGGCAAGGTCTATGGCGCGCTGGGCATGACCACCGGCGTCGTCTATCCGCAGCAGCCGGAGGCCGAGAAGAAGGCCGCCTATGCCTGCGACATCACCTATGCCACAAACAACGAGCTTGGGTTCGACTATCTGCGCGACAACATGAAGTCCGAGCTGGCCGACATGTATCAGCGTGACCATCACTATGCGATCGTGGACGAGGTCGATTCCATCCTGATCGACGAGGCGCGCACGCCGCTGATCATCTCTGGCCCGGCGCAGGACCGGTCAGAGCTGTATCTGACCATCGACAAGGTGATACCCGAACTGACCGATGACCATTTCTCGCTGGACGAGAAATCCCGCAGCGTCACCTATACCGAGGAAGGCAACGAGTTCCTCGAGGAACACCTGCATGCGGCCGGTATTTTGCCGGAGGGTCAGACGCTTTACGATCCGGAATCCACCACGCTTGTCCACCATGTCAATCAGGGTCTGCGAGCGCACAAGCTGTTCTCTCGCGACAAGGACTACATCGTTCGCGATGGCGAGGTTGTTCTGATCGACGAATTCACCGGCCGGATGATGACCGGTCGCCGGATGTCCGAAGGGCTGCACCAGGCCATCGAGGCCAAGGAAGGCTGCAAGATTCAGCCCGAAAGCATGACCCTCGCCAGTGTGACGTTCCAGAACTACTTCCGGTTGTACGACAAGCTGTCGGGCATGACTGGCACCGCGTCGACCGAAGCCGAAGAATTTGCCGAGATTTACGGCCTCGGCGTGGTTGAAGTGCCGACAAACCTGCCGATTTCGCGCAAGGACGAGCATGACGCGGTCTATCGGACTGGTCAGGAAAAGTACCAGGCGATCGTTGACGAGATCAAAGGGGCGAATGCCAAGGGTCAACCTGTGCTTGTGGGCACGACCTCTATCGAGAAGTCGGAATTCCTGTCGCAGTTGCTGACCAAGGCTGGGATCAAGCACAGCGTTCTGAACGCGCGCCAGCATGAGCAGGAGGCGCAGATCGTCGCCGATGCCGGCAAGCTGGGCGCCGTCACCATAGCCACGAACATGGCCGGACGCGGGACGGACATCAAACTGGGCGGAAACATCGAATTCAAGCTGATGGAGGCGATTGCCGCCGACCCCGACCGCGACCCGGAAGAGCTGCGCTCCGCGATGGAATCGCAGCACACATCCGACGAGCAAGCGGTGAAAAACGCAGGCGGGCTGTTCGTTCTCGCCACAGAGCGGCATGAAAGCCGGCGGATCGACAACCAGCTACGCGGCCGGTCGGGCCGCCAGGGCGATCCGGGCCGCTCCGCCTTCTTCCTGTCGCTCGAAGACGACCTGATGCGGATCTTCGGTTCCGACCGTCTCGACAACATGCTTGGCAAGCTTGGCATGAAGGAAGGCGAGGCGATCGTTCACCCCTGGGTAAACAAGTCGCTCGAAAGAGCGCAGGCCAAGGTCGAAGGGCGGAACTTTGACGTTCGCAAACAATTGCTGAAGTTCGACGATGTGATGAATGACCAGCGCAAGGTCATTTTCTCGCAGCGCCGTGACGTCATGGAATCGAACGATCTCGCCGAAATCGTGCGGGACATGCGCCATCAGGTTGTTGACGATCTGGTCGATCTTCACGTCCCACCAAAAACCTATGCGGATCAATGGGATGGCGATGGGCTTGCGACGGCGGCCCTGGAACGGCTGGGCGTGGAAGAGCCAGTCGTGGCCTGGACCGAAGAAGAAGGCGTCGATGCAGAGGTGATCCGCGACCGGCTGTACAAGGCCTCGGATGAGCTGATGGCGGGCAAGGCCGTGCAGTTCGGGCCGGAAAACATGCGCTCCATCGAAAAGCAGATCCTGCTGCAGGCGATTGATGCCAAGTGGCGCGAGCATCTGCTGACGCTGGAACATCTGCGCTCAGTCGTCGGGTTCCGGGGCTACGCGCAGCGCGATCCGTTGAACGAATACAAGACGGAATCGTTCCAGCTGTTTGAATCGATGCTCGACAGTCTGCGCTCTGAAGTGACGCAAAAGCTCAGCCAGATCCGGCCTTTGACCGAGGAAGAGCGGGATCAGATGATGCAGCAGCTTTTGGCGCAGCAGCAAGCAGCACAAAGCCAGGTCGAAGCGCAGCGCCAGCCAGAGACGGTGGGTGCCGGAGCAGCGGCAGCCGCAGGCGCCGCCGCCGGGGTTGCGAAACCGGACTTTGACGAGGCGAATCCCGAGACCTGGGGCAACCCTGGCCGGAACGAGCCGTGTCCCTGCGGCTCTGGTAAGAAATTCAAGCATTGCCACGGGCGTTTGGCCTAAGAGCTCAAGTCTGGCGCTGCCGTCCGGGCAGCGCCATTCCCCGCCCCAATTGTTTCCATAACGCAACACAATTCGCGGGCTGCGCCACAGTCTTACCTTATTTATGAACGACCCTGTAACCGAGGACGGGACTCACGGGGAATTCGGGATGGATTGGAAGAAGAAAGGTGCAACTGCAGCTGTGGTGCTGGTTTCCACACTGGGGACAGCGCATGTGATGCAAAGCTCTTGGGTCAGCACTGCGGGGACGGTGACTTCGCAGTTAACCGATATCACCGCGACCAGTGCAAAGCTTCGCACCGATGACATCGCGCCCGAGGTGGCAGCCTCGTCAGAGCGGCCAGCGGTTCCGATCCTTGCGGCTACGACGGGTCATGTCGTGCCCTCCGCCGCTGCGCCAATGATCAAGGCCGAAGCCGCAATTGTGCCGGTCCGCTTGGACAATGCATCGACTCCGCCCGTGATCGACCAACCCACGCGCGTGCCCGAAATGCCCGAAGAGGCCGCCGGCCCGACCGAATTGCCGATGCCGGGCCCGTCTCCGCTGGACAGGCTGGCGCTGACCTCTGCCGATCCAGAGGCGGAGCCTTTGACGGTCGGAGCCCCGGTGAATGAATTTGGCATGACCTGCGGTATCATCCTTTCTGCCGCGGAGCGGCCCGCCTCGATGGTCAACCTGTCGGTCACCGCCCCCTGTCGGCGCGGAGAGCGGATTACCATTCGTCACGAAGGGCTGATCTACTCGGCGGTTCTGGACGGCCTTGGCATGTATGCTGCCGAAGTGCCCGCGCTGGCGCGGGACGCGTCCTTCAACGTGTCCTTCCTTGACGGGACGGTCGAGATCACCGAACTGACTGTGTCAGAAGATGCGGATCTGACAGAGCGTGTGGTGCTGCAGTTCAACGGTCCCGCCGGGCTTCAGATTCACGCATTGGAATTCGGCGCCGATTACGGAACCCCTGGCCATGTCTGGTCCGGGAATGCCCGCAGTGCAGAGGCTGCGCTGAACATGGGCGGTGGCTATGTGACTATGCTGGGCGACCCGTCCCTGCCGGATGCCTTCCTGGCAGAGGTCTACACCTTGCCCAGCAAGACAACTGGACGCGATGGCGTAGTGCGCCTGAATGTCGAGGCCGAGGTAAGCCCCGAGAATTGTGACAAGACCATCGCCGGTGAAACGCTGCAGCGGTCCGCGACGGGCGAAATGAACGCTGTGTCCCTGACGCTATCCATGCCCACCTGTGATGCCGTCGGAGAGTTTCTGGTGTTGAAAAACCTGCTCAGAGACCTGAAGATCGCGTCCAACTGAGGGTATCGCGGTAGACATCCATGACATTGTTCCGTGCGGCGGTCCTCGCCGCACTGCTTATTTGGCCTGTCATGGTGGGTTCGGCCCAAGCTGATGACGTGACCCTGACGTCGCGCGACGGATCGGTGACGATCAGCGGAAACCTGTTGGGCTATGATGGAGAATTCTACCGCGTCGACACCGTCTATGGCGTTCTGACGGTCGACGGCAGCGGGGTGCTGTGTGACGGGCCTGGTTGCCCCGACCTTACGGCCTTCGTGGCGCAGTTCAACTTTTCTGGCGCACGGACGATGGGCGAGATCCTCTTGCCGTCCCTGGTAGAGGCTTTTGCCGCCCGCTCCGGCTATGCGGTCGAGCGCCGGCTGCAGGACGACACACGCTTTACCTACATCCTGACCGATGAGACGACGGGGACCCGGGCCGCCGAGATCGGGTTTCACCTGACCTCTACGGCTGAGGGTTTTGCCGATCTGCTGGCGAACGAGACGGACCTTGTACTCTCCACGCGGCCGGTGACACGGCAAGAGATTGCCCTGGCGCGCGAGGCCGGGTTTGGGAACCTGTCGGATCCACGGCGCAGCCGAATTCTTGCCCTGGATGCCATGGCTGTGATCGTGTCGCCGCAAAACCCGATGAAGGGCCTGACACTGGACCAGATCATGCGCATCTTCTCTGGTGAGATTGTGAACTGGTCCGCCTTGGGTGGTCCGGATGCACCGATTGCCATGCATATGCGCTCCGCCGGGTCGGGCATTGCCCAGGCCTTCGCGGCGCGATTGCAGGCGTTGCATGGTGGCGACCTGGCTCAGAGCTTGATCCGGCATGCCAGCAATGCCGGATTGGCAGATGCCGTGGCCAAGGACGCGCTGGCCATCGGGATTGCGCCTTATTCCGAGACTGGAAATGCGCGCATCCTGGATATTTACGGCACCTGCGGATCGGTCTCGGCGCTGGACGACCTGACCATCAAGACAGAAGATTATCCCCTGGCGCTGCCGCTGCTTTTGTATACGCCAGAACGGCGGCTACCGCTTTTGGCGCGGGAGTTCCTGAAATTCGCGCGGTCGCCGGTTGCGCAAAGCGTGGTCAGCCGTGCAGGATTCGTCGATCAGCGGCTGTATCAGGTTCCAGTCGCAGAGCAGGGGCTGCGTCTCGTCAATGCGATTGTCGAGGCGGGGGAGGAGATCTCTCTCGAAGATTTGCAACGTCTTGTCATGTCGATGGATGGCACGGAGCGCCTGACCCTGAGCTTTCGGTTCGAGCCTGGCGGGACAGTGCTGGATGCGCATTCCAGATCGAACATAGAGCTTTTGGCCGCCCAGATCGAGGCGGGCGCGTTTGACAATCGTCCGCTTGTTTTTGCGGGGTTCACGGACAGCGACGGGCCTGCGGATGGCAATGCCCGCCTGTCCTTGCGGCGTGCCACTGTCGTCCGTGACGCGGTGCTGAAGGCTGCGCCGACCGCCGATCGCAGCAAGCTTCTGATTTCGGTCGAAGGGCTGGGCGAGGTGTTGCCGATGGCCTGTGACGATGCGGAATGGGGCAAGCAGATCAACCGCCGGGTCGAGGTCTGGGCGGCTCAAAGATAGCCTTCGGCGCGAAAGCTGAGTTCGGTGGCTTTGCCGATGATCAGATGATCGTGCAGCGTCAGCCCAAGCACCCGCGCGGCGTCGTCGATCTGTTGCGTCATGTTGATGTCCTGATCAGACGGGCTTGGGTCCCCGGAGGGATGATTGTGGACGAGGATCAGCGCAGAGGCATTCAGCTCCAACGCGCGCTTTGCCACTTCTCGCGGGTAGACAGGGACATGATCAACCGTGCCCCGCGCCTGTTCCTCATCGGCGATCAGGACATTCTTGCGGTCGAGATACAGGACGCGAAACTGCTCCGTCTCGCGGTGGGCCATGGTGGTGTGGCAATAATCCAGTATCGCATCCCAGCTGGAGATGACGTGCTTTTTCATGATCCTGGACCGCGCCAAGCGATGGGCGGCGGCCTCGACAATCTTCAGTTCCTGCACGACGGCATCGCCGACCCCCTGAACCTCGGTCAGGCGCGACGGGGCAGCGGACATAACCCGATTGAAATCGCCGAAGGTTTCCAGCAACCGGCGGGCCAATGGCTTCACATCCTGCCGTGGGATTGCGCGAAACAGGACCAGTTCCAGAAGCTCGTAATCCGGCAAAGCCTCTGCCCCGCCGTACATGAAGCGTTCCCGCAGACGCTTTCGGTGATCGCGAATGTAAGAGGGCAGCTTGCCCTTTGGCCTTTTCCCCCCGGTTTCGTCCGGATCCATGGCGAATAGGGGAAGTGGGGTTTCTGCCATCTCTCTGTTCATGGCAAAAAGACTAGAATCTGTATGGTTAATGTGTGGTTAACAAACCCCTGCGGGATTGCAGTTGAACGCCCGCGCCGCCCTGCGATACTCTGGCCGGTATTCAGGAGGACTCATATGAAACTTATGGCTTTGGTAGTTTTTTTCGCCGCGACGGGTGTGGCAAACGCCCAGAGTTGTTTTGGTCGGTACTATGACGACGCCCATCTGGACGCCCACCCCGAGCAAGGGGTCCAGGAAATCTTCTTTGGCACATTGACCGGCCGCCCGATTCTGCAGGTGCGGCTCGAAGGGTCGCAGAATTATATCTATGGCTATGCCGATTGCCGCGACACGGGAAACGTTCTCGCGTGTAACCTTGAGAACAATCAGGGGAACTTCTCGATCCGCGCGGAGCCCGACGGAACGATCATGCTGTTTGTCGGTGCCAGCGACGTTTATCTGGAGCGTGGCGGCGACCAGCAGATCGTCTATCTACAGCATGACGCGGGCGATGACCGGGTGTTCCGGCTGTATCAGGGCAAGGGGTGCATGTGGTGATCTGACGGCCCGTCCTGCGGGCCGCCCCATCGCTTCTGAAAGGCGTCAGCCCTTCATGCCGTCCCAAAAGCTGCGCACCTTGGAGAAGAAGCTGGAGGATTCCGGGTTGTTGTCTTCGCCCAGTTTCTCAAACTCTCGCAGCAGCTCTTTCTGGCGGGTGGTCAGGTTCACCGGAGTTTCCACCGCGAGCTCGATGAACATGTCACCGGGTGCGCCACCGCGCAAGGCGGGCATCCCCTTGTTCCGCAAGCGCATTTGCCGACCCGATTGGCTGCCGCCCGGGATCTTGACCCGCGAGCGTCCGCCGTCGATGGTCGGCACTTCGATGTCGCCGCCGAGGGCTGCCGCCGTCATCGACACGGGAACCAGACAAAACAGGCTTTGCGCATCGCGCTGGAACAGCGGGTGCTCTTCGACGTCGATGAAGATATAGAGGTCACCAGCCGGCCCGCCGCGAAGACCGGCCTCCCCCTCCCCGGCAAGACGGATACGGGTGCCCGTCTCGACACCCGGCGGGATGTTGACGGAGAGGGAGCGATCCCGCTCCACCCGCCCGGCACCGCCGCAGGTGCCGCAGGGGTTCTTGATGATCTGACCCATGCCGGAACAGGTCGGGCAGGTCCGCTCGACCGTAAAGAACCCTTGCTGCGCGCGAACCTTTCCCATGCCGGAGCAGGTCGGGCACATGGACGGTTCCGCGCCGCCCTCGGCGCCCGTGCCAGAACAGGTGGAACAGCTGATCGAAGTCGGAACCTTAATGGTCTTCTGCAGGCCGGTAAACGCTTCTTCCAGAGTGACGCGCAAATTGTATCGCAGGTCGGACCCACGGGTGGCGCGCTGGCGCCCACCGGTTGACCGGCCCCCCATGAAATCGCCGAACAGGTCGTCAAACACGTCCGAGAAGGCGGAGGCAAAGTCCCCCTGAGGTCCTCGCTGGCCGCCGCCGCCACCCATGCCCCCCTCGAACGCGGCATGACCGTAGCGGTCATAGGCCGCTTTCTTGTTGGGGTCCTTCAGCGCATCATAGGCTTCGTTGACTTCCTTGAACTGGGATTCGGCATCGGGATTGTCAGAATTCCGGTCCGGGTGCAGTTCTTTGGCCTTCTTGCGATAGGCTTTCTTGACCTCCTCGGGCGAGGCGCCCTTGGAAACGCCCAGAACATCATAGAAATCGCGCTTTGCCATGGATTACTGTCTCCTAGAACGAAAGGACCGGCCTCATGAGGTGACGAGACCGGTCCAAACGCAGCCTGGCTGCGCTTATGACGCGCGCTTGTTGTCGTCGAGATCCTCGAAATCGGCATCGACGATATCATCATCCACACCGCGCGGTTCATCGTCGCCTTCCGGCGCGTCCGAGCCACCTTCGGCCTTGGCCTGATCCGCCTTGTAGATCGCCTCGCCAAGTTTCATCGCCGCTTCGGTGACGTTCTGGATTCCCGATTTGATCTTGCCGGCATTCTCCGTCTCGATCTGTTCCTTCAGGTTGACGATGGCTAGTTCGATCGCTTCGATGGTGGTCGGATCCACCTTGTCGTTATGCTCTTCCATCGACTTCTCGGTCGAGTGGATGAGGCTCTCGGCCTGGTTTTTCGCCTCCACCAGATCGCGCCGGTCCTTGTCGGCCTCGGCATTCGCCTCGGCATCCTTGACCATCGCTTCGATCTCGTCATCCGACAGACCGCCGGACGCCTGGATCGTGATCTGCTGTTCCTTGCCGGTGCCCTTGTCCTTGGCGCCCACATGCACGATGCCGTTGGCGTCGATGTCGAAGGTCACCTCGATCTGAGGCAGGCCACGCGGCGCGGGCGGGATGTTTTCCAGGTTGAACTGGCCCAACATCTTGTTGTCCGCCGCCATCTCACGCTCGCCCTGGAAC
>CAYGRI010000083.1:0-10777 GCA_964352155.1 uncultured Maritimibacter sp.
TGGCCTACACGCAAGACGAGATGGACTGGCTGCGCCACACGCTGTCGGTCGGGCGCAGCCTTGGCTTCAACATCGCGCTTGTGGGGTCGGACGCGGTGCGCGCGCTGCATCCGTTCTACAATCTCGACGGCGTTCTGGGCGCGCTGCACACGCCCGACGATGGCCATGTCGACCCCACGAATGTGACGATGGCGATGGCCGCGGGCGCGCGGGCGCTGGGGGCTCGGATCATCCGCCGCTGCCGCGCCAAGAACATCACCCAGGCCACGAACGGCGAATGGCGGGTTGAGACAGAGCGCGGAACGATCACCTGCGACCATGTCGTCAACGCGGGCGGCACCTATGCCCGCCAGATGGGCGAATGGTCGGGCCTGCAATTGCCCATGACCTCGATGACGCACCATTACTTCGTCACCGATGAAGTGCCGGAGTTCCGCGACCTCGACCGCGAGCTGCCGGTGATCCGCGATGACCGCAAGGTCTCTGGCTACATCCGGATGGAGCAAAAGAAGGGCCTGATCGGCATCTACGAAAAGGCCAACCCCAACACCGTCTGGGAGGATCACTGCCCCTGGGACGCCGAAAACGAGCTGTTCGACGCCGATTACGACCGGATCATACCCTGGCTGGAGGAAAGCCTGAACCGGATGCCGATCTTTGCCGATCTGGGCATCACCCGGGATGTGCATGGCGCGATCAGCCATCCGCCCGACGGCAACCCGCTGATCGGCCCGGCGCCTGGCGTACGGAACTATTGGTGCTGCTGCGGCACGCAGATCGGCATCGGCTGGGGGCCGGGGCTGACCCGCGAACTGGCGCGCTGGATGGTGCACGGGGCGGCCGATATCTCGATGCGGGACTATGATCCGCGCCGTTTCGGCAGCTACGCCACAAAAGACTGGCAGGTCGTGAAAGCGCGCGAGGATTACTGCCTGCGTCACGAGATCCCCTATCCGCATTTCAACCGCCTCGCCGGGCGGCCGATCAAACCCTCGCCGCTGTATGAGACGCTGAAGGCCAAGGGCGCGGTGTATGAGGAAGTCTACGGCTTCGAGCGCCCCCGTTTCTTCGCCAGGGACGGGGTCGCGCAGGAGGATCACTATTCGTTCCGCCGCAATGTCGTGGATCGGCTGGTGGCGCAAGAGGTTCGTGCCGTGCGCGAGCGCGTCGGGATCATGGATGTGACCGCCTTCACCAAGGTGCGGCTCTATGGGCCGGGGACCCGCGCTTTTCTGGACCGGCTGGTGGCAAACCGGATGCCCAAGCGGGGCCGGATCGGCCTGACGCATATGCTCAACCCAGGCGGCCGGATCGAGTTGGAAGCGACCGTTGTCAATATGAGCCACGATCTGCCCGGCGGCGGGGAGGAGGAGGTGTATTACCTCGTCTGCGCCGCGTTCTTCGAGCAGCGGCTCCTCGATCACCTGTCAAAGCACCGGACCGACGCGGAGGTCGCGATTGTGGTTGAGACGCTCTCGGAGCCTTGGGGGGCGCTGACCCTGAACGGCCCCCGCGCCCGCGACGTGCTGGCGGCCTGCACCCTGGCGCCGTTGGACAACGCAAGCTTCCCCTGGATGTCCGCGCGCGGCATCGAGGTTGCCGGGCATCAGGTTTGGGCCTTCCGGATGTCCTACGCCGGGGAACTTGGGTGGGAGCTGCACCTGCCCTCGGGCGGGATGCTCGATGTCTATGCCGCACTCTGGGACGCTGGGCGCCCTCTCGGGATCGCCGATTACGGCAGTTTCGCGATGAATGTGATGCGGATGGAAAAAGGGTTCAAAGGCGCGGGCGAGTTGACCAATGAGGTGACGCTGGCCGAAGCCGATGTGCTGCGCTTTGCCCGCAACGACAAAGACTATCTTGGCCGCGAGGCCACCCTGTCGCCGGATCTGCGCTGGGTCTGCGCCTATCTGGAGATCGAACCCGATGGCGAAATCGACGGCCATGGCGGCGAGGCGGTTCTGCGGAACGGCCGGGTCGTCGGCGCCACCGCCTCGGTCGCCTACGGTCATTCGGTCGGCAAGATCCTCGCCTTCGCCTATCTGGAGCCAGGGGCCGCCGTTCCCGGAACGATACTGGAGGTGGTGATCCATGGCACGCCCCGCCCGGCGAAGTTGCTGGGCGCGCCCGCCTATGATCCGCAAAGTCAGAAGCCGCGCATGGATGCGGTCATGGAGGTAGCACAATGAACCTTCCCGCAACTATGTGTGCGATGGTCACGATGGGCCATGGCGATCTGGACCAGCTTGTCTGGCGCGAAGACTGGCCGCGGCCCGATCCTGCCCCGGGGGAGGTGCTGATCCGGGTGGGCGCCTGCGGGTTGAACAACACGGATGTGAACACCCGCACCGGCTGGTATTCCAGCGCGGTGAGCGAGGCCACCACCGGCGCGGCCTTTGAGGCGCCGTCTGGCGACGATCCCGCATGGGGCGGCGCGCCGATCAGGTTTCCGCGGATTCAGGGGGCCGATGCCTGCGGCCGGATCGTCGCCGTGGGGCAGGGGGTGGACCCCGCGCGCATCGGTGAGCGGGTGATCGTCGACAATTGGCTGCGCGACCCCGACGATCTGCTGAGCAAGGAAAAGGCGGGCTACTTCGGGTCCGAACGGGATGGCGGCTTTGCCGAATATGCCACCATCCCGGCCCGCAATGCGCTGGCCGTCTCCAGCGACCTGTCGGATACCGAACTGGCGACGTTCTCCTGCTCATATTCCACGGCCGAGGGGATGCTGGCCCGCGCGGGTGTCACCGATCGGGATACGGTCCTGGTTCCCGGCGCCTCTGGCGGGGTTGGCGGGGCGCTGGTGCAATTGGCCCGGCGCCGCGGCGCACGGGTGATCGCCATGGCCTCCGAGGCCAAGCACGACGCGGTGGCGCTGCTCGGCCCGGACCGGCTTCTGCCGCGCGCGCCCCAGGATCTGCGCGCGGCGCTTGGGGACGAGAAGATCTCGGTCGTCGCCGATGTGGTGGGTGGTCCCTATTGGCCCACGCTGATCGACATCCTGGGGCGCGGCGGGCGCTACACCTGTTCCGGCGCGATTGCCGGGCCGATGGTCGAGCTTGACCTCCGCACCCTTTATCTGCGCGATCTGACCTTCACCGGTTCCACCGTGATTGACCCAGAGATCATGCCAAC
This sequence comes from uncultured Maritimibacter sp., assembly GCA_964352155.1. GTDB lineage: Bacteria > Pseudomonadota > Alphaproteobacteria > Rhodobacterales > Rhodobacteraceae > Psychromarinibacter. The sequence continues at coordinate 3,136 of CAYGRI010000083.1, forward strand.
CCTGATCCGCTATATCGAGGTGGGCGATATCCAGCCCGCCTTGGCCGCGACCTACCCCCTGAAGGAGTTGCACAAGGCGCAGACGGCCTTTGTCGAAAAGACTCACACCGGGAACATCGTGGTCTGCCCATGACGATCATGCAAAGCCCCGCCCTGTCCGTCGCCACCCATGTCCGGATCACGCGGCTGAGCCTTTGGCACGTGCCGCTGACCAGCCACAAAGCCTACTACATGGCGGGCGGCAAGACCTGCGACATCGTGGAAACGGTGGTGATCGCCGTCGAGACCGACGCGGGCGCCACGGGGTGGGGAGAGGTTTGCCCGATCCCGCAATACCTGCCTGCCTATGCGCGCGGCGTGGCCCCGGCGCTGCAGGAACTGGCGCCGGTGCTTCTGGGTGCCGATCCGGTCGGGGTCGAGGCGGCCATGGCCCGGATGGACGCGCATCTGCCCGGCCATGTCTATGCCAAGTCGGCGCTGGATATCGCGCTGTGGGACGTCACCGGCAAGATCGCGGGCCTGCCGCTGCATGCGCTTCTTGGCGGGCAACGACAGGCGCTTTTGCCGCTCTACCACTCCATCACCTGCGTGGATCCCGACGAAATGGGCCGCATCGCCCGCGAGGCGCAGGCGCAGGGGATCACCCAGTTTCAGGCCAAGCTGGGCGCCTCGGGAGACTGGCAGACGGATGTGGAACGGCTGGCCAAGGTGCGCGAGGCGGTCGGTCCCGGCCCGCTGGTCTATGGCGACTGGAACTGCGGCGCGACCTCGCTCGATGCGATCCGGGTGGGGCGCGGGGCGGCGCGGCTAGACGTGATGCTGGAACAGCCCTGCGCCACGCTGGAAGATTGCGCCCGCGTCAGCCGCGCCACGGGCCTGCCGATGAAGCTCGACGAGCTGGCGCATGACACCGCCACGCTGCTGGAGGCGCATCGGCTGGGCATCCTGGATGCCGTGGCGCTGAAGCTGTCGAAATTCGGCGGGCTGTCCACGCTGCGCCGCGCCCGCGATCTGTGCCTGCATCTTGGCGCCAAGATGTGCATCGAGGATACCTGGGGCAGCGATATCGCCACCGCCGCCGCCCTGCATCTGGGGGCCGCGACAGATCCCGCGCGGGTTCTGAACGTCTGTGACCTTGCGGGCTATGTCTCCCCCCGCCTGGCGCCCGACGCGCCAACCCGCGCCATGGGGCGGATCGCGCCGCCCGACGGCCCCGGCCTGGGGATCACCGTCGACGCCGCCGTGCTTGGCCAACCACATCTTGTCCTGGATTGACACCATGAACATTCTTCACACCCGTGCTGACTGGACCGACCGCGCGCGCAAGGTGCTGCCTGCGGGCGGCTTTGGGAATTTCGACCCCGGCCTTGTCCTGCAAAGCGGCCAGGGCGCCCGGGTGCGGGATGTGGAGGGGCGCGACTATGTCGATCTGCTGATCGGCTCCGGCCCAATGGTGCTGGGCCATTCCCACCCCGAAGTCATGGAGGCGGTGTTCGCCGCGCTGCCGCAGGGCCAGACCTTCTTTGCCAACAACACCCGCGGGATCGAGCTGGCCGAAGTGATCTGCGCCGCCGTGCCCTGTGCCGATCAGCTGCGCTATGTCTCGACCGGCGGCGAGGCGGACATGTATGCCATGCGCCTGGCCCGCGCCTTCACCGGGCGCGACAGGATCGTGAAGTTCGAAGGGGGCTATCACGGGATGAGCGCCGAGGCGCAGATGAGCCTTGCCCCCGAGCATTTCGCCAATTTCCCCCAGGCGGTGCCCGACAGCGCCGGTATTCCGCGCGCCGTGCAAGAGGCGATGCTGATCGCGCCGTTCAACGATCCCGACTACATCCGCGCCTTGCTGGCCGAGCATGGGTCGCAGATTGCCGCGATCATCGTCGAGCCGCTGCAACGGATCCTTCCGCCCGAGCCGGGGTTCCTGCAGACCCTGCGCGACGAGGCCGACCGCCATGGCGTCATGCTGATCTTTGACGAGGTGGTGACTGGCTTTCGCTTTGCCTGGGGCGGGGCGCAGGAACTGTATGGCGTCACACCGGACCTGTGCACACTGGGCAAGATCATCGGCGGGGGCTTTCCGCTGGCCGCCATCGCCGGCCGGGCCGAGATCATGGCGCATTTCGACAGGGCCGCCGCTGGCCCGGATGGCTGGCTGATGATGACGGGCACCCTGTCGGGAAACCCGGTGGCTTCGGCGGCCGGACTGAAAACGCTGGATGTGCTGTCGCGCGCGGGCCAGTTCGACCGCCTGCGCCAATTCGGGCGGCATCTGATGGCGTCGATGACGGAGGCTCTGTCCGCTCGCGGGATCGCGCATCGGATCGTCGGCGACGACACCCTGTTCGATGTGGTGTTCACCGACGGCAAGGTCCGCGATTATCGCGACACGGCCCGGGCCGACCGGGCCCGCAGCGCCGCCTTCTCGAAGGCCCTGCTGGCGCAGGGTGTCCTGAAACCGGCGGGAAAGACCTATCCCTGTCTGGCCTTGACGGATGACGATCTGGCTGCGGTCGACGCAGGCATCGCCGCAGCCGCCGACAGGATTGCCAGCGCATAACAACGGACCGCGCCGGGGACTGATCAATACCGCGCGCCAGAGTGTGTCGCGCGCAATCGAATTCACCTGCCATAGTGAACACGTTGTGCCAGGCAAGCGCTGCCTCGCTCTGGCGGGTGCATGCATTTATCTGATGGATCGCGATACGCTCTACAGCACTTCTATTGCGAACGCGGCCAGCGACCGGAGGTGCAGAATGATCGCCGCCCTCACTGCCGTGGCATCCCTGGCGGCCAGCCCGTCGAGAATCGCCTCGTGCTGGCTGCTGTCGGGCTTCAACCGCTCGGACAGCTGTTCGATCTCGAACAGCTTCGTGGTCACGCGCAGAGATTGCAGGATGTCCCGGATGGTCAGATTGCTGCAGGCGCTGATGTACAGGTCATGGACTTCGTCGTCCGACTGCCAATGCGCCAGAATGTCGTAGGGCACGCGGTCTCTGACCTCGTGCAGGTTGGCGCGGGCCCTGGCAATCGCCTCTGGCTCGATCCGCCCAAGCGACAGTTCGGCGGCTTCCGGCTCCAGTAGCTCGCGGACCTTGAGGCTGTGCAGATATTCCTTCAGCTCGACCCGGCGCACCACATAGGACCGGCTTTCCAGCTTTCGCAACAATCCTTCGCTTTCAAGACGTTGGAGCGCCTGGCGCAGCGGCGTTCGGGACACCCCAAGCCGTTCGGCCAGATGGCTTTCGACGATGGGCTGTCCGCTGGGCAGGTCCCGTCCCTGAATCATCCGCGACACCTCGTAATACGCTTTTTCAGACAGGGTCGCCGGCGCGCTTTGCGCATTTCGCACTGCGTTGGCGTCATGAAAACTATGCACCCGAAAGGTCGTCACTTTACTTTCGTCCTTCGCATTTTGCCCAATTTTGCGCCGAATAGTCGCGGCGGCGTGCCTTCGTCGAGGGATGGCGTGGTCTCTTACGCCGGTTTTGGCGGATGTCCAAACCGCATGAAAGAAAAATCTTGCAAGCCAGTCTAGTTGATCCGACTATCCCTGTATACGCTCGGTATACCGAATTTGCCTTGGGGGGCCTCTTGGACATCAACAACGCTGCGATAGACCTTCTGCGCGAGCTGATTGCCGCCCAGACCGGCGGAGAGGCGGCGGTTCAGGGCGTGATCGCATCGCGTCTGAAGGCGGCCGGATGCGATGTGGCGGAACATGAATACGATCCGGCCGAGGTCAGGGTTAAGGGCGAATTCGCGCTGGATGCCGCCCGCGCCACCGAACGGCGAACGGCTGTCGTGGGATCCTTGCCCGGCGATCCAGACCTGCCCAGCCTGCTGATGTTCGCCCATCCCGATGGGGAGCCTGTGACAGACACGTCGGCGTGGCGCCATGACCCCTTCGCCGGAGAGGTGCAGGATGGCCGTCTGTATGGCTGGGGGGTCGCCGACGATCTGGCGGGCTGCGCCGCGGCGGTGCTGGCGATCGAGCGTGTGGCGACCGCCAAACTGCCGATGGGCCGCGCGGTCTTTGCCTCGACCCCGTCCAAACGCTATGCGCGCGGGGTGGCGGCGCTGTTGCACGACAATCTGGTGGCCGATGCCTCGCTGTACCTCCACCCTGCGGAATCGGGGGTCGGGATGCGCGAGATCAAGGCGGTCGCCTCGGGGCATATCGAATTCCGCATCACCGTCTCTGGTCGCGCGCCGGATACGACAGAGCCGGGGCACACCGCCTTCTCCCACCTGGGGATCAACCCGATTGACAAGGCGATTGTGATCCGGGGCGCGCTTGCGGCCTTAGCCGAGGATCGGGCCGCCCGCATCCGGCATCCGCAGATCGAGGCTTTGGTCGGGCGGGCCACCAACATTCACGTCTCCCGGATTTCTTGCGGTGAAATGCGCCGCCTTGCGCGGATCGAAGAGACTTGTATCCTCGGTTGCGCGGTGTCCTTCCCGCCGTTCGAGACCCTGGATCAGGTCAAGGCAGAGATCACACAGGCCGTGACCCATGCCGCCGCCGCCGATCCCTGGCTGAATGAGCATCCGCCGAAAATCACCTGGGTTACCGGCGTGACAGGGGGTGAGGTGGCCGCAGACCATCCGCTGTACCTGACCGCCGCGGCCGCCGTGTCGCAGGTCACCGGGCAGGCGCCGCATGTGAACCCGATGCACACCTCGTCGGACATACGCAACCCGATTGTCGAGGCGGGCATTCCCTGCGTTGGTCTGGGCTGCCTTGGCGGCGATCTGTCCCAGAACGACAAGCATGACGAATGGATCGACGTAGAGGATTTTCTTCGGATGGTGGACGTGACCACGGCCATCGTCACCCAGTGGTGCGGGGGCAACACGTCGCCGCAAAGCTAAGCAAAGAGGCTTTGCAAGAGCCCAAGAGACCCAACAACAGAAAGGTACTAAACATGAAGCATCTGAATTTTGGCGCCGTTGCCATCAGTCTGTTCCTAACCGGCGGCATGGCCGTAGCGCAGGATTGCCCCGAAAACCTGCAGACGATCGAGCCCGGCGTTCTGACAATGTCGATCAATGCGACATTGCCGCCGCGCCAGTACCTCGACACCTCGGGCAATCTTCAGGGGCTGCATCCCGATCTGGGCAACGAGATCGCCAAGCGCCTGTGCCTTGAGCCGAAATACATGAATGTCGGCTTCGAAGTGCAGATCCCCGGCCTGGCCAGCAAGCGCTGGGACATGGTCAACACCGGCATGTACTACAACCCCGACCGCGCCAAGATCATGCGCATGGTGCCCTATGTGGTGAACGCGCTGGCCATCGTGGTCGAGGGCGGCAACCCGATGGGCATCTCGGGCTATGAGGATCTGGCAGGGCAGCCCGTCGGTACCGAGATCTCGGGCTTCGCCGACAATCTGATCCGCACGATCAACGACGAGCAGGTGGCCAAGGGCATGGAGCCGATGTCGATCCAGGCCTTCAACACCTTCGGCGACGCCTTTGCCGCCCTGGGCGCCGGTCAGGTCAAGGCCGTCTTCGGCCCCGATGCCACGGCGGCCTATCTGGCCGAGCGCGGGGCCTTCGATGTTGGCGCCTCTGGTCTGAACCCCGGCCTGCCCTCGTCCTTCGGCTTTGACGGCGAAACCGGCGAAGAGCTGGCCGAAGCGGTGGCCGCCGTTCTGCGCGACATGGTCGAAGACGGCACCTACAACGAGATGATGAGCGCCTATGGCGCCACTCAGATCCAGTACTGGGCCGATTATTCGGGCGATATCGCGATCTACTACAACCCCGAGTGATCCTTGCCACGGGCGGGCCCTGTCACCGGGGCGCGCCTGCCACGAATGGGTCTGGCCGGGCCATCGGCCAGACCCTCATGCCCTAACAACAATGCCGGAGCCCCCTCGTGAACTGGAGCTGGGACGTCTTCTTTACCTATTTGACCAACGGTCTGATCCTGCGTGGCGCCTGGACGACGGTTTGGCTCAGCGTCATTTCCATGATCCTCGGGCTCGGTCTTGGCGTGATGGCGGCCATGATGAAGATGTATGGCAACCGCGCCTTGCGCTGGATCGCCGAATTCTACATCTGGCTGTTTCGCGGCACGCCGATCCTGATCCAACTGGTGATCATTTACACCGGCCTGCCGCAGCTTGGGATCCGGCTGACGGTGATCGAATCCGCCATTCTGGGCCTTGCCCTCAACGAAGGCGCCTATCTGGCAGAGGTTATCCGCTCTGGCATCATGTCGGTGGACAAGGGCCAGACCGACGCTTCGCGCGCGGTGGGCATGACATGGCGGCAACGGATGTATCTGGTGATCCTGCCGCAGGCCACCCGCACCATCATTCCGCCCTTGGGCAACCAGTTCAATGGCATGCTCAAGACCACCTCGCTGGCCTCCGTGATCTCCATGGAAGAGCTGATGCGCACCGCCCAAATGCTGGCACAGATCGAGTTTCGCGTGCTGGAATCCTATACCGTGGCCGCGGTCTGGTATCTTGCGCTGGTCTCTATCTGGGGCATGATCCAGGTTCGGATCGAGGCGCATTACGAAAAGCCCTTTGGCCCTGCCGCGGCGGTGTCGCCGGACGCCAAGAAAGAGATGGAAAAGATCGCCCGCGAAGCCGGTCAAGCCTGAAGACATGGACAAGATGACCCAAGACAGCCCCACGTCACCGCCCCCCGCCGCGCCACGCGGCCGCCGCGCGGACCGCACCATCGGCGCGCCCATCGTGATCATCGACCGGGTCCAGAAAAGCTTTGGCGCCAACCACGTGATCAAGGACGTGTCGCTGACCGTGCGCAAAAGTGAGGTCGTGGTGATTTGCGGCCGCTCCGGCTCTGGCAAAAGCACGCTGTTGCGCTGCATCGATCAGTTGGAAACCATCGATGGCGGCACGATCCATGCGGCGGGCCACCTGATGGGGTTTCGCGAAAAGAACGGCAAGCGCGTGCCGCTGCGCGATGCAGAGGTCGCCCGCCAGCAGCGCGATCTGGGCATGGTGTTCCAGAATTTCAACCTGTTCCCCCATGTCAGTGTGATCGACAACATCACCATGGCCCCGGTGCGGATTCTGAAGCGCAACAAGGCCGAGGTGCGCAAGGAAGCACGCGAATTGCTCGAACGCGTGGGCCTGCCCGACAAGGAAAACGCCTATCCGCGCCAATTGTCGGGGGGGCAGCAACAGCGTGTGGCCATCGCCCGCGCTCTGGCGATGAAGCCCCAGGTGATGCTGTTTGACGAGCCGACCTCGGCGCTGGATCCGGAAATGATCTCAGAGGTGCTGGACGTGATGATCGACCTGTCCAACCAGGGCATGACGATGATCGTGGTCACCCACGAGATGGGTTTTGCCCGTGCCGCCGCCGACCGGGTGATCCTGATGCATGACGGGCGCATCGTCGAGGAAGCCCCGCCAGAGAAGTTCTTTACCAACCCGGACAGCGAGCATACGACGCTGTTCCTGTCCAAGATCCTGCACCACTGATCATGGGCGGGGTGCGCACGGTTCTGGGCGATGTCGACCCCGCGATCATTGGCCGCGCGATGTTTCACGAACATATCCTTTTCGACATCGTGCCCCCCGGAGCCCTCGGCGATCGCGCGGCGCCGATCACGTTGCAAGACCGGTGGCAAACCGACTACCGCTCGAACGAAGCG
>CAYGRI010000083.1:10787-15851 GCA_964352155.1 uncultured Maritimibacter sp.
GCCAACGCGCATCAAACGGATGTGCAGATCGCGACAGAGGAGCTGCGCCATTTCGCGGCCGACGGCGGCAGCCTGATCGTCGACCAATCCGTGGCGGGTCTTGCGCGCAACCCCATCGGTCTGGCCGAGGCCGCGCGGGCCGCGCAGGTCCACGTCGTCGCCGCCGCTGGCAGCTATACCGAAGCCTATCTTTCAGCTGACATGCGGCGGATGGATCTCGATGCGCTGACCGATCTGTTCACCCGCGAGGTGACAGAGGGGCTGGATGGCTCTTCCGTGCGGGCCGGTCTGATCGGCGAGATGGGGTGTTCCTGGCCGCTGACCCCGGCCGAGCGCACGGCGCTGCGGGCCGCGGCGCGGGCGGCCTGTGCGACCGGCGCGGCGCTGTCGGTCCACCCCGGACGCGCGCCCCGCGCCTGCGCCGAGATCCTGGATATTGTCGAGGCCGAAGGGCTTGACCCGCGCCGCGTGATCCTCTGCCACATGGACCGGACCCATCCGGACGGCGCCGGGATTGCCCCGCTTCTGGCGCGCGGCGCGCATGTCGAATGGGACTTTTTCGGCATCGAGCAATCGCATTACTGGATGGGCGAGATCGAGTTGCCCAACGATCTTGGCCGGTTGCGCCTGATCCGCGACTTTGCCGGGATGGGCTACGCCGATCAGATCCTCATCTCGCAGGACATCTGCACAAAGACCCGCCTTTGCCACTGGGGCGGGCATGGCTATGGCCATGTGCTGCGCAATGTCGTGCCCCTGATGCGCCGGCTCGGATTTGAGGCCGCGCTGATCGACAAACTGCTGCGCGACACGCCCATTCGACTGCTAAACCTTCAGGAGACTCCCGTATGACAGATCCGTTCCGCGGTACCTTTACCGTCATGGTCACGGCATTTGATGCCGAGGGGCGGCTCGACCTTGACGCCCAGGCGCGTTTTACCGACTGGCAGGTGCGCGAGGGGATCCATGGGTTGATCCCGCTTGGCTCGACCGGCGAGTTTCTGTCGCTGAGCCCGGAGGAACGTCGCGCCGTTGCGAAATGCGTGATCGACACGGTGGCCGGGCGGGTGCCGGTGTTGATCGGGGCGGGGGCCGAAAGCACCAATGAGGTGATCGACAATGTCGCCTTGGCCGAGGATCTGGGCGCGGACGGCACGATGATCATCCCGCCCTTCTACTCCACCCCCACTTGGAACGAGCTGATCCACCATTTCGGCCGGATCGGCGAGGCCGCCGCGCGTCCGGTGATGATCTACAACAACCCGGCCACGGCGAATGTGGATCTGACGCCGCCGCTGGTCGCAGAGCTGTCGCGCCTGCCGAGGATCGACTACATCAAGGAATCCACGATGGATGTGACCCGCATCCGCGATATCCTCGACATGTGCGACGGGCGGATGACCGTCTTTGGCGGGATCATGGGGTTCGAAAGCTTTGTCGAAGGCGCGCAGGGGTGGGTCGCCGTCGGTTCCAACATCCTGCCCGCCGCGCTGGCCCGGCTGTTCGCCCTGACCGCGGATGACGAGGATTATCACGCCGCCCGCGCGCTGTACCGCGAGGTCTTGCCAATCATCCGCCTGGTCGCGGGGCATCGCTATGTCTCGGGCAGCAAGGCGGCGCTGGATCTGCTTGGGATGCCGATGGGGGCACCGCGCCCGCCGCGCCTGCCGTTGCCGCAGGCCGAATGGGCCGAAGTGAAGGCGGCCTTGGCATCCGTGGGCCTTTCACCGGGCGCGCTGGCCTAAGTGGGTGCGCTGACCTTTCAATTCGACGGCCAGGCGTGCCACGCGGCGCCGGGCGACAGCATCGCGGCCGCTCTGGCGGTGGCCGGGCATTCGACGTTGGGGTGGCGCCGGAACGGGACCCCGCGCGGCGTGTTTTGCGGCATGGGGGTCTGCCACGATTGCCTTGTGACCGTCGACGGCCAGCGGGGCGCGCGCGCATGCATGACCACGGTCCGCCCCGGCATGATGGTCGAGCGCGAGGATGAGATCCAGCTGTCCACCACCACAGCGCCGCCGTCTGCCGTTCTGCCAGAGGCGGCGGAGGCCGAGATCGTCATCATCGGATCCGGGCCAGCGGGGCTGTCGGCGGCCCTTCATGCCGCGACGGCGGGCGCCAGCGTTCTGGTTGTGGATGAGCGAGAGGCCCCTGGCGGCCAGTATTTCAAGCCGCGCAGCCAGGGCTATCGCGGGGCGCATCCACCAGACAGGCAGCATCGTCGCGGCGATGCTTTGCGCGCCCGGGCCATGGCGGCGGGGGCGCGCTTTGTGTTCGGGCAAACGCTTTGGTTCGCCCGGCGCGCGGGCGATGGGTTCGAGCTGCGCAGTCTTGGTGCGTCCAGCGGGCTGACGCTGCGGGCCCGGGCCGTGATTCTGGCCGCCGGGGCCTATGAGCGCCCGGCGATGGTGCCGGGCTGGACCCTGCCGGGGGTGATGACGATCGGCGCGGCGCAGACGTTCGCCCGCCGCTACGGCGTGGCGCCCGGCACGCGGGTGCTGATCGCGGGTCATGGGCCGCTGGGGCTGCAACTGGCCGGCGAACTGGCCGCCTTGGGCGGCGACGTGGTCAGCCTGGCGGAACGCGCCCGCCCGCGCCCCGGGTTGGCCATGTTGTCGGCCCTCGCCACCGCCCCGCGGACAGTGGCCGAAGGCGCCGCCTACCGCGTTGCCGCGCTGCGCGCCAAGATACCGGTGCTTGCTGGCTGGGAGCTGTCCGAAGTCACCGGCAACAGCCAGGCGGAGGGGGCCGTGTTGCGCGAGATCGCGACCGGGCGCACTCGGCGGGTGGACGCGGATATCGTGGCTGCCGGAGACGGTTTCGCCCCGCAGTTAGAGCTTGCGCGCCTGCTCGGCGTGCCGGTCGCGGCCGGCGATCCGGCTGTGGGGCAGATCCGGCCGGTTCGGGACCCAGACGGCCGCACGCCGGTTGATGGCGTCTGGATCGCCGGGGATGCCGGTGGCCTTGGGGGGGCGGAGATTGCGCTGTCGCAAGGCGATCTCAGCGCGGCGGGGGCGCTTGAGTATCTTGGCCGCACAAATCCGCTGGACCGGGCCGCGACCCGCGCGCGGCTGGGCCGGGCCCAGCGCTTTCAGCGCGCGCTTTGGTCGATGTACCGTGCGCCCGACCGCCCGGCGCCGGACGGTGCCACCATGCTGTGCCGCTGCGAGAGCGTCACCGCCGAGCGCGCCCGGGCGGCCATCGCCTCGGGGGCCACGGACCCCGCCCTTCTGAAACGGCAGACGCGGGTCGGCATGGGGCGCTGTCAGGGCCGCTATTGCCTGCCGCAGGTCCTTCGGCTGTTGCATCAGGCTGGCCACCCCGTCTCGCCAGAGGCGCTTTTTGCGCCGCAGATTCCGGCCCGCCCGGTTCCGCTTGGCGCCTTGGCGCTGGAAAAGCCCGAATGGGCCGGGCATCGTGAAAGCACACCCGCCGTGCGGCCCGCCCGCCCGCTTGAGGCACCGCTCGCCGTCGCATCGGTGGATCTGGTGGTGATTGGCGGCGGCGTGACTGGCATCTCGGCGGCCCTATACGCGGCGCGCGCCGGGGCATCGGTGGTCTGTCTGGACCGGGGGCGCGTGAATGGCGAAGCTTCTGGCGGGAATGCAGGTAGCTTGCATTTGCAGCTCTTGTCCTGGGATTTCGGTGGCAAGGCCGTGGGCGATGGCAGCCTGCAACTGCGCACCCTGCCGCTGCAGCAGGAATCGATTGCGCTGTGGAAGGAATTGGAAACCGAGCTTTCGGCGGATTTCGAAATGGCCGTGACCGGCGGGCTTATGGTCGCCGAGAACCCCGAACAGATCGCCTTTCTGGAGGCCAAGGCGCAGGCCGAGGCGCGGGTCGGGGTTCGCACCGACGTGATTGATGCGGCCCGGGTTCGCGAGATTGTTCCGGCGATCTCTGACGCCATCGTGGCCGCCGCCTGGTGCCCGGGCGAGGGCAAGATCAACCCGCTGGCCGCGACCCCGCCGCTGGCGCAGGCCGCCCGAGCGGCCGGGGCGGTGATCGAGGAGTTTGCCGCGGTTAGCGCCATCCAGCGCGACGGCGCGGGTTATGTCGTGACGACGCGCCGGGGGCAGGTCCGGGCGCCGCGCATCCTGATCGCCGCAGGCGGCTGGTCCACCCAGGTCGCGGCGATGCTTGGCACACAGCTGCCTATTCGCGGGGCGCCGCTGCAAATGGTCGTCACGGCCCCCGGCCCGCAGCTTGTCCCTTGCCTGCTGGCCCATGCGGACCGGCACCTGACGATGAAGCAAACCGCCTCGGGCTCTGTGCTGATCGGGGGTGCCTGGCCCGCCATTACCGGCCCGTCGGGACAGACAGAGATTTTGCCGGAAAGCCTGGAGGGCAACCTGTGGGTTGCCGCGCGTACCGTGCCGCAGATCGGCAGCTTTCAGGTGATCCGCAGTTGGGCCGCGATGAACATCGACATCGACGGGGCCCCCTTGATCGGCCCTGTTCCGGGGCTGGAGGGCGTGACAATCGCCGCCACCGCCAATGGCTACACTCTGGGCCCGCTGATGGGGCGCGAGGCCGCCGCCGCCGCGCTGTCGGGGCGGGTCCGGCAGGACATCAAGGCCTTTTCCCTTGCCCGTTTCAACGAATCTTAAATGGAGGACACCACATGACTGCACTTCGGATCACCGCAGGCCCCTATACGTTCGACGCCCGATTTGAACGCGACGCGGCGCCCAAGACCGTTGCCGCGTTTGAAGCGGCGATGCCTTTCACCGGCAAGATCGTCCATGTCAGATGGTCGGGCGAGGGTGTCTGGATCCCGCTGGGCGATCACGATTTTGGCGTGGGGTATGAGAACCACACCAGCCACCCCGCGCCGGGTCAGATTATCCTCTACCCCGGCGGCATCAGCGAGACGGAGATCCTGCTTGCCTATGGGGGCGTGGATTTCTCGTCCAAGATGGGGCAACTGGCGGGAAACCATTTCATCACCCTGACCTCCGGGTATGAGAACCTGATGGATCTTGGAAATATGGTGCTTTGGAAGGGCGCGCAGGACATCTCGTTCTCAGTCGTATGATGCGGTCCGGGTCGACCCCGGTGGAG
>CAYGRI010000084.1:0-15776 GCA_964352155.1 uncultured Maritimibacter sp.
GCCTGATGGCGGGGTCCAGGCCAGGGACTATGCCCCGTAGGCGAATCCCCAGCGTTCGATCAGCCGCAGCTGCAGCAACCGCGACTTCGCCTTCCACGGGCGTGAGCCGGGCGGAATCTCCCCCGCGCTCGGATCAATCGCCGCCCTCTGATCCAGATCCGCGCTGAAAAAGGCAAAGACCAGGTTCCGCCCGCCCGTGGCAGAGACATAACCAGCCAGAGCACTGACAAAGTTCAGGGTCCCGGTCTTGGCGCGGATCTTGACCGGGTGATCGGGCAACACCTCGCCCCGGTCATTCCGCATCGGGATCTCTTTCATCAGGCCGGGCAGCTCGCCAAGCACGCGGGCCCGGGATAGGGCCGCAACCATGTTGGCGGCGTTCACCCGCGCCTCGGCGCTCAGCCCCGAATGATCGACAAAACTGGCGTCACCGCTGCCCAAAACCTCGCTCGCCCAGGCGTTCATCGCCGTCGCAGAGCCGCGCAGACTCTGCGGCGCCGCGCCGCGCCGCGTGGAGGCCGCAAGCCCCACAACCTCTGCGGTAAGATTCGTGGACCATTTCAGCATGTCGCGCAGGATCTTTGTCAGATCGTCGCTTTGCCATTCCACCAAGACCTCGCCCGCCGGCGTTTGTGTGACATAATCCGCCTTGGGCAGTGTCACGCCGTGACTGCGAGCCAGAGTCTGGAACACCTCGGCCGCGTAAGCCTCTGGCTTGCGGACGGGCAGCCATCGGCTGCCACCTTGCCCCAGCGCGGGCCGCGCCACCGTCCATTCATCCGCCCCGCCCACATCGGCGTAGGTATAGACCGGCGCGCGGCGTTCCACGACCTGCATCCGCGCAATCTGGACCTTGGGGCTGTATTTCCCGGCCCGGGCATCCATCGAAACGGCATAGCCGCCCTGTTGCTGCTTCCACTCGAAATGGACCCGGTTGTAATTCAGGTTCAACGCCGAAATCGTGGGATTATAGCCCACATGGTCCGGCTGGTCGGGGTCGATCGAGGCGATCGTCGGCAGCGCCCCGGAACAGACCTTGAACCGCCCCGTCACCCCCGAAACGCCCGCGGCTTTCAGCCGGCGCGCCAGATCGCCCAGCGCATCCGTGTCCAGCGTCGGGTCGCCGCCGCCTTCCAGCACCAGATCGCCCTGCACCTTGCCTTTCACAATCGGGCCGGTCGCCAGGACGCGGGTCTTGAACCGGTGGCCGCCGCCCAGCGCCTCGAACGCATAAACCGCCGTGATCGCCTTGGTCACGCTGGCCGGTGGCAGGGCCAGATCCGGGTTCCAAGATTCCAGCACCTCGCCGGTTTCCGCATCAGCGACGAGGAAGCCAAGCGATCCCGTGACGCCCGAAGCCGCGATCAGATCCGCAAGTGGCTGCACAACAACGAAAGCGTCTTCGGCATCGCGCGGCATCGGCCGGATCGACCGCAGCGGGGCATTCGCCATCGCGGTGCCGGCCGCACTGCCAAGCAAGGCCCCCAGCATCACACGTCTTGTCAAACGGACCGGTTTCTTCCCGTCACGCATCCCTAAAATACCTTTTCAGTCCTCCCGGGGCCTTATCGCACCCAGTCGCCCCTGCCTCGAATTTCGGTTGATGAGGCGTTTACCATGGGCACATTAACAAAGCACCAGCATGGTGGCGATCCCAGCGGCAGGAGTCTGCCCTCTCGACCGTCCAAACGGGCATTTCGGTACCTGGTTGCGGCCATTGAGCAACGGGCTGCCGTCCGATCGCCCGGTCGCGCCAGCACGCCGATTGGAACAGTGCGAAAGATCCGCTGCCATTGCTCCCAACGGTGAAACGACGCCAGATTGTCCGCGCCCATCAGCCAGACAAAATGCACCCCCGGATAGAGGCGTTGCAACCCGCCCAGCGTCGCGGCGGTAAAGCGGGTGCCCAGCCGCGCCTCTATGTCCGTGATCTCGACCCGCGGGTGCTGCATCACCTGGCGTGCGGCGGCCAGGCGACGCGCCAGGGGCGCCGGACCGTGGGCTTTCAAAGGGTTGCCCGGCGACACCAGCCACCATACGCGATCCAGCCCGAACCGGGTCATCGCCTGCCGCGTGATATGGGCATGCCCTTCATGCGGCGGATCGAACGACCCGCCCAGCAGACCGATGCGCATCCCCGCGCGCGCCTTGGGCACCTCGCAGCGTGGGCCCGACAGATGCAGGTGGCGCAGGTTCATTCCGGCAAGGTCCCGTCCAGGATCAGCGACTGGTGGCGCGCCGCCGCGGCCGATTGGCCAAGCGCGCCCAAAAGCGCAATCAGATCGGTCCGGATCTCATCGGCATTCGGAACGATGGCCAGCGCCTGTTCGTAGGCGCGGGCCGCCACGGCGCCATTGCCACGCCCGGCCTCCAGCTCGCCGATCAGACGCCAGGCGGGCCAAAGCACGTGGTTGCGCGCGATGGCGCGGTGGGCCTCTGTCAGCGCGGCCTCGACATCGCCGATGGTCGTATGGATCAGAGCGAGGTTCAGGTGCTGCTCTGCCATCGCATCCGACATCTGCAGGCTCAACTCCGTCAGCAGGCGTCCGGAGTCTTCGTCCCCCAGACGGACCCGCGCCAATCCCATCAGCTTGACCGGAACCGGATGATCCGGGGCCAGATCCCGCGCCTGCCGCGCCGCGCGAAAGGCCAGTTCGTTTGCGCCCAGCGTCAGCGCCGCCTCGGCAAAGGCGATCCAGGGGTCGATATGGTCTGGCGACTCGGCGCCCAGGATGCGGCCCACGGCATCGGCGGCATAATCCGCCCGGCCCCCTGTATGGCTCAGAATGCTGAGCGCGCGGGCCAGCGTCGCCTCCCAGTCGGGCAAATCGGCGGGGGGACGATACAGATGCACACCTGCCACCTCGGCCTGGGTTTTGGCAAGCGGCGCGGGCGGCACCCGAGGCACGCCGCCCCGCTGGATGCGATGATCCGTCATCCAGACTTGCGGCACATCCTGCGGGCGGCGGGCGGGCATGTGGCAGGTGGTGCAATCGGCCTCTGCCGCGATCTCTGGATGAACTCCGGCGTCCATCACCGGCAGTCCATCCTCGACCATATGGCAGGTCAGACAGACATTGCGATAGGTCGTGGTGCGATCCGCGCGCGACGGCTTGGAATGGGGATCATGGCAGGTCGTGCAGCCAAAGGCGCCGCCGCTTTCGATGAAACACGGGCTCTGCTCCATCCGGTAGGGGTGGTGATTGATCTCGAACCGGTCCTCGGGCGCGCGCAGGGCATCGTCGATATCCACTTGCACGATATGATCCGACAGGCTTTCGCCCGGGCGAAAGTCGAACGGAGTCCGCCCGGGACGGAGGATCGAGGGCACGCTGACGCTGGGCTGCAGATGGCAGGCATAGCAAATGTCCCGCGCGCGCTCCGGCGGCAAATCGGCGGGATTGACGATTGCGCCACGCACACCGGATGCAAGCACCGTGCCCAGCACTTCACGGTCAAGCGCCAGACCCACATGCGCGGCCCCCGGCCCGTGGCAGCGCTGGCACCCGATGCTTTGCGGCAGCTCCTCTGGATAGACTGCCGGCATTGAAGAGTCCGCAGCGCCGGCGGGCAGGTCGGGATAGGCGTTGTGGCAGGACATGCATTGATACTTCACGGGCCGGGTCACCCCCGGATGGTCGGCAAACTCGAACCCCGGCGCCATGCCCCAGCGGCGGGATTGCGCGTACCAGGCGAGCGGCAGCTCGAACATCCCCCCCTCGGCGGTGCGAAACAGATAGACGCGGGACCGATTTCCGGATCCCATCACCCAGTCGATATCCTGTTCGAACACGTCCATCCGCGTCCCGTCCGCGGCCAGCCGCCAGCGGGCGAACCAATAGCCGTCGCCGCGACGCTCAATCGCATAATAGCGATCCGACGGGACGTGGTAGAAGGGCAGAGCGCTGAAATCCTCCACCACCTCCGCCGTCTCGGGATGGGCAAAGCTGCGGCCCATGCCGAGGCTCTTGAAGCTGCTGGCAATCGCGCCGTGGCACTGCGCGCAGACGGCATCGTCCACATAGCCGGGCACGGCGCCTTCGGTCACGGCGATGCCATAGCCGGAGGCGCGTTCCTGCGCCGACCCGGTATGCCATGCGACCGCGACTCCGATCAGGGCGCCGCCAAGCGTTCTCCAGATGCGCCAACCTGTGCCCAATATGACAGTCCCCGATGCATTGCGCCGCAACCAGACTAGGCCAATCCCCGGGGACCGACAACATGACGCCGATTGACAGAGCCTTTTTGTTGACTTAAGTCAACGGAATGCTGGATCCAATCGCCCGCCTGCGCCGCTTTAACCGCGCCGTCACCACCGAAGTCGGCGCGCTGGACACTTCCTTTCTTGGCCGGGGACGCCCGCTTGGGGCGGCCCGTGTCCTGTACGCCATCGGCCCCGAGGGGGCAGAGGTTGCAACGATCCGCCATCTCCTCGACCTCGACAAAGGGCTGTTGTCACGCCTGCTGAAGGGGTTGGAGAACGACGGGCTGGTGACGCTGGCGCCGGACCCGGTCGATGGACGCCGCCGGATTGCCCGCCTGACCCCGCAGGGCGTCACCGAGTTTGCCCAATACGATGCATTGTCGGACGCTCAGGCCCGGCGGGTGATCGAGGCGCATCCAGATCCGGACAAATTGCTGGAGGCGATGGACCTTGTGGCCACCGCCCTGGGACGCCACCGGATACATATCACGCTGGCCGACCCGAGCAGCGACACCTCCCGCCACTGCCTGAGCGCCTATTATGCGGAACTCTCCCGGCGCTTTGATCAGGGGTTCGACGTCTCGCTCAGCCGCGATCCCGAGGCCGCCGCGATGGCCCCCCCGGTCGGCGGGTTCTTTCTGGCGCTGTCGGACGGCCTGCCGCTGGGATGTGTCGGGCTGAAAGGCCCCGGCCCGATCGCGGAGATCAAGCGGCTTTGGGTCGCGCCCGCTGCCCGCGGTCTGGGCCTGTCCAAACGCCTGATGGAGGCGGCAGAGACCCACGCCCGAGACTTGAGTATCCGCTGCCTGCGGCTGGACAGCAACAGCGCCCTGCACGAGGCCGCCGCGCTGTACCGCAAGGTGGGCTGGACAGAGATCGACCGTTTCAACGACGATCCCTACCCAGACCTGTTCTTCGAAAAGCATCTTTGACCGGCGGACCGGTCGAACACGTCTGTGTGCTGCGGCGACCCCGCCCCATGGCTGGAACGGGGCCGCTGACTACAACAAGTGGGTGCCCCCGGCCACAGGAGGACCGGCGCTGCCTCTCCCCGGGTCTCGTGGCGGCAGGCCGAGGTCGCGCAACAGATACTCCGGCACATCTTGCAACTGTGCCTTGGGAGCCTGCGGCGGCAGCGCCCGAACCAGTGCGGCAAATGCCCGGACCAGCCCGGCGCGCCGCGTCAGGGGCAGATAGACAATTGTCTCTTGTTGAACTTGCATTTCGCTCTCCATTTTCTGAATGGAAAGCCG
This sequence comes from uncultured Maritimibacter sp., assembly GCA_964352155.1. GTDB lineage: Bacteria > Pseudomonadota > Alphaproteobacteria > Rhodobacterales > Rhodobacteraceae > Psychromarinibacter. The sequence continues at coordinate 5,458 of CAYGRI010000084.1, forward strand.
CCCATGTCACCCGGAATCAAAAAAGGCCGCGCAAACGGGCGGCCCTCGGTGACATATGAACGCACACTGACCGCGAACTAGCGGGACGCCCCGCGGGTCATTCCAAGGATCCTTGTGCGCATCTTCTTCTCCTGATACCTAATACCGGTCAGTGGCGACGCGATAGCCCGGTTCCACGATTCGTGGCAAGGCGAAAAGTCGCATCAGGGTTGAATTTCCATGACCGCGCATCGTCGCCGCGTCGGCATCGCGGATTGCCTCTGCGCCCGGCCTTGGCTATCACGCCTCAAACGGAAATCCCCGAACGACGGAGCCCCTCATGGCCGCTTACCAATACGTCTATCATATGGACGGCGTCTCCAAGACCTATCCCGGTGGCAAGAAATGCTTTGAGAACATCCGCCTGTCCTTCCTGCCCGGCGTCAAGATCGGCGTGGTAGGTGTCAACGGCGCCGGCAAGTCGACGCTGATGCGGATCATGGCGGGCATTGACAAGGATTTCACCGGCGAGGCCTGGGCCGCCGAGGGCGCCCGCGTCGGCTATCTGTCGCAGGAACCGGAGCTCGACAGTTCCCTGACCGTGCGCGAGAATGTCATGCTGGGCGTCGCAGCCAAGAAGGCGATCCTCGATCGCTACAACGAACTGGCGATGAACTACTCGGACGAAACCGCCGAGGAGATGGCGCAGTTGCAGGACGAGATCGACGCTCAGGACCTGTGGGACCTCGACGCGCAGATCGACGTCTCGCTCGAGGCGCTGCGCTGCCCGCCCGACGATGCCAATGTCGACACGCTGTCCGGCGGGGAACGCCGCCGCGTCGCGCTGTGCAAGCTGCTGCTGGAAGCGCCAGAGATGCTGCTGCTCGACGAACCGACCAACCACCTGGACGCCGAGACCATCGCCTGGCTGCAACAGCACCTGATCGACTACAAGGGCACCATCCTGATCGTCACCCACGACCGCTACTTCCTGGACGACATCACCAGCTGGATCCTGGAACTCGACCGCGGCCGGGGCATTCCTTACGAAGGCAATTATTCCGCCTGGCTGGAACAGAAGGCCAAGCGCCTGCAGCAGGAAGCCCGCGAGGACAAGACCCGGCAAAAGACGCTGGAACGCGAGCTGGAATGGATGCGCCAATCCCCCCGCGCCCGTCAGGCCAAGCAGAAGGCGCGGATCAACGCCTATAACGACCTTGCCGACCAGTCCGAACGCGAGAAGATGAGCCGCGCCCAGATCATCATACCGAACGGCCAGCGGCTTGGCTCCAAGGTGATCGAGGTCGAGAAACTGTCCAAGCACATGGGCGACAAGCAGCTGATCGAGGGACTGTCCTTTTCCCTGCCGCCCGGCGGCATCGTCGGCGTGATCGGCCCCAACGGCGCGGGCAAGACCACGCTGTTCCGGATGCTCACCGGCCAGGAGACACCCGACACCGGCGAGATCACCTATGGCGACACGGTGGACCTGTCCTATGTCGACCAATCCCGCGACGCGCTGGACGCCGGCAAGACCGTCTGGGAAGAGATCTCCGAAGGGCTGGACATCATCCAGCTTGGCGATGCCGAGATGAATTCGCGCGCCTATTGCTCCGCCTTTAACTTCAAGGGCGGCGACCAGCAAAAGAAGGTGGGACTTCTGTCAGGGGGCGAACGCAACCGAGTCCACATGGCCAAGCTGTTGAGGTCTGGCGGCAATGTCCTGCTGCTTGACGAACCGACCAACGACCTGGACGTGGAAACCCTGCGCGCGCTGGAAGACGCCCTGGTCGATTTCGCCGGCTGCGCGGTTGTGATCTCGCACGATCGTTTCTTCCTTGACCGGATCTGCACCCATATCCTGGCCTTCGAAGGCGAGGCCCATGTGGAATGGTTCGAGGGCAATTTCGAGGATTACGAGGAAGACAAGAAAAAGCGCCTGGGCCCCGACGCGGTGGAACCGAAGCGGATCAAACACAAGAAATTCGCAAGGTAGAGGACCCGAGTTTGCGCACTGCTGTTCTTGGAGTTGCAGGCGCCGAGGTGCGTCACCGCCCTGGAAGATTCGGCTTTCCGAGACGTCCGAACGGCGGTGACGTTGGGAGGCTGTATCGGTCACCCACGCAAGCATGATACCTGACGGACAGTGAGTCCCGTCATTCTTAACGGGAAAAAGACGACACGAGCCTGGGGGGCTGCATCTTCGAGGCATGTCCGCTTGTGCAGGACGGACACAACAGTAACAGGGCGATGGGGAGTGCATCGCTCCCGCGTTTTTTACACGATGACAACCACCGCCGCCAACACAACCAATCCCGCCGATACGTAGTTCAACAGCGGCAGGCTCTTGGCCTTCCCGTGGGTGCCGAAGTTTTTCCAGTGTATCTGAGAGCCCGTGGGCTCCTGGTCGTCGAACTGGAGTTTCATGGCGGGTTACCTTCCTTCTGCAAGTGAGACCGGAAGATAACGGCCCGAATTGTGGCAAAACTGTGTCGGAAACGCTGAACTTTGCTAAAGTCATGCCATTCCGGCGGCAAAGCCTGCCTTTTTCCGCAAAGCGCAACAGCGCCGGAACATCCCATGGAAACAGTCCGACCGGACCAGAAAGATTGAACCCGGCGCCCTCGCCGCACGATCTCATGTCATTAAGAATCGAAAGGATCGTGCCATGACCCGCCGCCCTCAGCCTGTCAGCCCACCTCGTCCGCGCCCGCGCCCCACGCCCGCCACCTTTCGCTTCACCGACTGGGCCAGCATCTGACCCGCCGGGAAACGGTGTGTTTCCCGATCCGCCAAAATCGCGCCGGGTTCCGCCGCATCCGCGCCGCCGAAAAGACAGAAAGCCAGCGCACGCTTAAGCCTTATCGTCTTTTCGGAGAGGAAAATGGCATACGCAATCAAAGGATTCCGGCGCAAAGTCGCCCGCGGATACCGACGCTCTTCCGTAGTGGTAAGCTTCGATGACAACGGGATGGCCGTATCCCGGGTCAAATCCAACCGACGCTGGCTTCCGGTGTGGCACATCATCTTCTTCATCTACATCGCCATGCTGGTTCGTCTTGTGGTCATGGCCGATATGGGCGCGGGCAGTTACAACCAACGCATCACCGAGTTGCAGAACGGCAACGTGATCGAGCGGGTCGCCGCCACCGTGATGGCGATGGATCCCGTGTCCCAGGCGCTCGCCGGACGGATCAGGACGGGAATGGACTCGGTCCAGAGCGTCTTTGAGCGTGAGGTCTGGAACGGCTGAGCCGCGCGTCAGCCCGCCAGCCGGGCCGAGACTTCCTTGGCCAGCGCCATGATCTCCAGCGCGGCGGCGCTGGTCCTTGAGGTTTCCGTCGCCGCTCCGCCCCGGCCCAAAGCCTCGGCATAAGCGACGCGGTTGCCCATAGGGGCGGTGGCCCGTGCGATCCCGGCGGCGTCAATCTTGCCGGTGATCTCCTCGGTCAATCGCGCCCGGGGCGGCACGCGGTTCAGCACAACGAGCGTTTGGCGCCCTTCGCGCGTGGCGAGATCCTGCACGCTTTCCGTGGCCCAAAGGTCCATCTGGCTGGTCGCCACCGGGATCAGCACCAGATCCGCCACCCGAAGCGCGGGGCGCAGATCGGCGTCGATCTTGGGCGGGGTGTCGATGATCACCAAATCATGGTTGCGGCACAGCTTTTCGCATTCATACGACACACCCCAGGCGCTGGCCGTGCCGAATTCGAACCCGGCCTCGTCGCCCAGCCGCTCGCGTCGCGCCATGAACCACCGCCCCAGCGAGCCCTGCGGATCGGTGTCCAACAGCGCCACGCTTCGTCCCATCGCGGCAAACTGAACAGCCAGATGGATGGCGAGTGTCGTCTTCCCGGACCCGCCCTTTTGCTGCGCAATCGTGAGTACCTGTCCCGCCATGCCGCACCTCCACCCCGTCAAGAGGCGCCACAAACCGCCAAATTGCAAGTCCATTCCGCTGCACCGCAGCAATCCGGCGATAACGCGGAAGTGACAGGGTGCAAGCTGTTTCCTTTGGTCGCAGCCGCGCCCGCTGCTAACCTCAAGACGAAACAATGGAGCGAGGGAGAGGACAATGCCGGAGACTGCACGAAAGACTGCTGCGGATTTCGACCAGAGATTGCTTGAGATCTACGACGGATACGTCCATGGCAAGATGTCCAAGCGAGAGTTCCTGTCGAAAGCGTCGAAATATGCCGCCGCCGGGGTGACGGCCGCCGCTTTGCTGGAAAGCCTGCAACCGAACTACGCACTGGCGCAGCAGGTATCGCCCGACGATCCGGACATCGAAACGATGACTGTCACCTATGACAGCCCGAACGGTCACGGCGAGATCAGCGGCCTGATGGCCATGCCAGCCGGCACGAATGCCCCGATCGGCGCCGTTCTGGTGGTGCACGAGAATCGCGGCCTGAACCCCTATATCGCCGACGTAGTGCGCCGCGTGGCCAAGGCCGGGTATCTGGCGCTTGGCCCCGACGGTCTGTCCCCGCTGGGCGGCTACCCCGGGACGGATGAGGAAGGCCGCGAGATGCAGCGCTCGCTCGATGGGGCCAAGCTGATGAACGACTTCTTCGCCGGGTTCGAGCATCTGCAAGGGCATGCCCTGTCCACCGGCAAGGTCGGTGCCGTGGGCTTTTGCTATGGTGGCGGCGTGTGCAACGCGCTGGCGGTGGCCTATGCCGACATGGCCTGCTCTGTCCCGTTCTACGGGCGCCAGGCCTCCGCCGAAGACGTGCCGATGATCCAGGCACCCCTGATGCTGCAATATGCCGGGCTGGATGAACGCATCAACGCCGGGTGGCCGGATTACGAGGCCGCGCTGAAAGCGAATGACAAAAGCTACGTGGCGCATTTCTACCCGGATGTGAACCATGGGTTCCACAACGATACGACGCCGCGCTACGACGAGGCGGCGGCGACCCTCGCCTGGGACCGGACGCTCGCCTTCTTCGCCGAGCATCTGTCCTGATACCTCGGGCGGCGCGGTCTCAAGCGGCGCGCCGCCCTTGTTTCACTCTAGCGTCTTGAAGGTCAGCGAAGCCCAAAGGGATTCCCAAGTCGGGCCATCCTCGGTGTCCGGGCCAATCTCCCGCATCACGACGGCGTCGACCAGATATGCGACACCTGGCTGAACCGGGATTACGGCAACGCCATCGGCATCGGTCCGGTATTTGGTGACCTCCACAGTCTCGTCGGCGGCCTTGGCAAAGACTTCGACCTGCACATCGACCCGCGGGGCGCCCTCGTAAAGGATCCGCACCGGGAACCCGCCGGACAGATCGTCGGTGTAGGGATTGGCAAGCGCCACGACTTCGGTCAGCAGTCCAACCTCGCTGTCCTGTCCGGCCCCGTCGCCAACGGCCACCAGGCTTTTGGCATAGCGGATATAGCGCTCGCGCACCCGGTCCTTGGTGAGCCCCCGCGCCAGATGCCGGCCCTGCGCCCAGGTGAAATCCTTGTGCTCGGTGAAGGCGACGAAGGTTTCCCAGTCCTTGTAGGTCAGCAGATAGTCCTTCGTCTGATGCACCACCGTCACCAGCCCCGCGCCGGGTGCCGCCTGCGCGAGGGCGGGCCGGTCGCCGATCACCCCCTTGACAGGCACCACGGCGCCGCCCTGAACCAGATCAAACCGTTTGAAATTCTGCGGGATGTAGGAATAGCTTGGCCCCTTGAAATCCTGACCGACCTGGATTTCGGCTTTGATCTCCTGGCCTGACGGAACCATAAAAGCCTCTGGCAGGATCCAGAACTCGTGTGCCGCGGCCGGCAGCACGGACAGGGCGACAGCACAGATCGAGGACAGTAGACGCATGAGCATTTTTCCTTGCAAAAGCTTGGCCGCCAAGCTGGCGTCCATGGCGCCATTGTCAAGCATCTGGGCTCTGGCGCGCATGGTTGTGATCACCGCCCTGCTGGCCGCCCCCCTTCATGCGCATGAGATCCGGCCCGCGATCTCGGATGTTCTGGTCGAGGCGGACCGGGTGCAGATGTCCATCGTCGTGGTGCTGGAGCCGTTGATCGCCGGCATCGACCTTGAAGGACTGGACGACACCGACAACGCCCCCGAGGCCGAGCGCTACGACGCCCTGCGCCTGCTGCCCCCGGACGAGCTGGAAGCCGCCTTCCGCGCGGCCTGGCCCGACATTCAGCCCGGCTTCCTCTTTCAGGCCGGTGAAACGCCACTGACCCTTGAGATCCTGCAAGTCGAGATCCCCGACACCGGTGACGTCACTCTGCCCCGCGACAGCCGCCTTCTGCTCGCGGCAGCGCTGCCGCCGGACGGCACCGATGTCACCGTCGGCTGGGTGGCCGCCTATGGTCCGCTGGTCGTGCGCCAGCGCGATGGCGGCGATGACGCCTATTCCGCCCTGCTGGACTCCGGCGCGGTCTCTGAACCGCTGCCCCGCACCGGCGTCGCGACCGAAACCGCCGCCAGCGTCTTTGCCCGCTTCATCGTGCAAGGCTTCGAACACATCATCCCCAAGGGCCTCGACCATATCGTCTTCGTCCTGGGGCTGTTCTTCTTCTCGCTGCATATCCGCCCGCTGCTTGTCCAGGTCTCGGCCTTCACTCTGGCGCATACCTGCACGCTGGCGCTGGCCGCCCTGGGCATCGTCAATATTCCAGGAAGCATCGTCGAACCGCTGATTGCCGCCTCTATCGTCTTCGTCGCGGTGGAAAACATCCTGCGCCAGCAGCTTGGCCCCTTCCGCACCGGCGTGGTCTTTGCCTTCGGCCTGCTCCATGGTCTCGGCTTCGCCAGCGTGTTGGGCGAGCTGGGGGGGGGAGGCGCCAATTTCGCCGCCCGTCTGATCGGCTTCAACATCGGGGTGGAGCTGGGCCAGCTCGCCGTCATCGCGGTGGCCTTCCTGGGCGTCGGCTTTTGGTTCGGCCGCAAACCCTGGTACCGCGCCCGCGTCGCCACTCCCGCGTCGCTCCTGATCGCCGCCATCGGCGCCTTCTGGTTCGTCGAACGCGTGATCTGACACCCGCCGCCGCGCCCACCGATCTGCTTCAGAGCCGTCGCCGCCTGAGACCGGGCCGCTGCTTTGTCAGGCAAATCTCGGGCGAGGGCGTCTGCGACGCCGCATCTGCCTGGGTGAGCCCGCAGCGCACCCTCTAATATCACACCCCCTCATTTCAAGACTCCAAAAGAGAACAAAACGGGAATATACTCCACTCCATGCCCTTCGCCGAACTCAACGCCACATCCAACTTCACCTTCCTCACCGGCGGCTCCCACCCCGAGGAATACATGACCCGCGCCGCGCTGCTGGGCATCGAGGCGGTGGCGATCTCCGACGAAAACTCCGTCGCCGGCATCGTCCGCGCCCATACGCAGGCCAAGGAGATCGCGCGCGAAGTCGCGCTGCGCGCACGGGCAGAGCGGATCGGCCCGCCCTGCCCCGACCATCTGCCAAAGCCGCCCTCCGCCCCGGTCTTCCACGTCCCGCGCCTGCTGCCCGCCGCCCGGATTGTGCTCGAGGATGGCTTTACCGCCATCTGCCTGCCCCGCGACCGCGCAGCCTGGGGCCGCCTCTGCCGCCTGATCTCCACCGGGCGCCTCAGGGCCAGAAAGGGCAGCTGCCAGCTCCGCTTCGACGACCTGCTGGACTGGGGCGAAGGTCTGGACATACTCCTGCAACCGGCGCAAGGCTCACAACGCGGCGCGGGCGCGTGGTCGCAACAGGCGCAACGCCTGACGCGCCGCTTCCCTGGCCAGATCTCGCTGCTGATGTCGCCGCTCTATGACGGCCAGGACACCTCCCGCTTCGACCGTCTCGCCGCCCTCGCGGCAGAGCTGGGCCTGCCCACCGCCGCCTCCGCCGCCCCGATCATGCACCACGGCGCGCGCCGTAAACTGACCGACGTCCTCACCGCCATCCGCACCGGATGCCGCGTCGACCAGCTGGGGCGCGCAGCGCTCGCCAATGCCGAACAGCGCCTGCGCTCCGAACCCGAGATGCTGGCCCTGTTCAAAGGCCACGAAGCCGCCGTTCACCGCACCGCCGATATCGCCGCCCGCTGCCAGTTCGACCTGGGCCAATTGCGCTACGAATACCCCAGCGAAGTCGCAAATGGCGAATCCCCCGCCGACCGCCTGTCCCGCCTTGCCTACGAAGGGCTGCACTGGCGCTACCCCAACGGCTCGACGGACAAGGTGCGCGCCATGCTCGCCCATGAACTCGCCCTGATCTCCAAGCTGACTTACGAACCCTATTTCCTTACCGTCCACGACGTCGTCCAATTCGCCCGCAGCCGCGGCATCCTCTGCCAGGGGCGCGGCTCGGCGGCGAATTCGGTGGTCTGCTACTGCCTCGGCGTCACCTCGGTCTCGCCCGAGATCGGAACCATGGTCTTTGAACGCTTCGTCTCCGAGGCTCGGGACGAGCCCCCCGACATCGACGTCGATTTCGAACACGAACGCCGCGAAGAAGTGATCCAGCACATCTACGACCGCTACGGCCGCCACCGCGCCGGCCTCTGCGCCACGGTCATCCACTACCGCGGCAAGCGCGCCATCCGCGAGGTCGGCCGCGCCATGGGCCTGACCGACGACACGATCTCGGCCCTGTCCTCACAGCTCTGGGGCTTTTTCTCGACAGCCGGGCTGGAAGACCACCGGATGCGCGAAATCGGCCTCGACCCCGACGACCGCCGCCTTGGGCAGACGATGGCCCTGATCTACGAGATCATCGGCTTCCCCCGCCACCTGTCGCAACATGTCGGCGGCTTCATCATGACCGAAGGCCGGCTTGACGAACTCGTCCCGATCGAAAACGCCACGATGGAAGACCGCACCGTCATCCCCTGGGACAAGGACGATATCGACGCCCTGGGCATCCTCAAGGTCGACGTGCTTGCGCTGGGCATGCTGTCCTGCATCCGCAAGGCCTTTGACCTGATCGCAGAGCATCACGGCATCGCCTACGACCTCGCCTCTCTTCCCCCCGAGGATCCGAAGGTCTACGACATGCTGTGCAAGGCGGATTCCCTGGGTGTCTTCCAGGTTGAAAGCCGCGCCCAGATGAACTTCCTGCCCCGGATGCGTCCCCGTTGCTTCTACGACCTGGTGATCGAGGTTGCGATCATCCGCCCAGGCCCGATCCAGGGCGACATGGTCCACCCCTATCTGCGCCGCCGCAATGGCGAAGAACAGGTCACCTTCCCCTCGGACGAACTTGGCAAGGTCCTTGGCAAGACCCTGGGCGTGCCCCTGTTCCAGGAACAGGCGATGCAGATCGCGATCACCGGCGCGGGCTTCTCTCCCGAAGAGGCCGACCGCCTCCGCCGCTCGCTGGCCACCTTCAAGAAACACGGCTCGGTCTCGGAATTCCGCGCCCGCTTCCTGAACGGGATGCGCGCCAACGGCTATGACGACGACTTCGCCGACCGCTGCTTTTCCCAGATCGAGGGTTTCGGCTCCTACGGTTTCCCCGAAAGCCACGCGGCCTCCTTCGCGCTGCTGGTCTATGCCTCGTCCTGGCTGAAACACCACCACCCGGGGATCTTCGCCTGCGCCCTGCTGAACGCCCAGCCGATGGGCTTCTACGCGCCGGCCCAGATCGTCCGTGACGCCCGCGAACACGGGGTCGAGGTGCGCCCGGTCGACATCAACGCCAGCTTCTGGGACAACAGGATGGAACCCGACGACAACGGCGGGCTGGCGCTGCGCCTGGGCTTCCGCCAGATCCGGTCCCTGGGCGAAGAGGACGCCCAATGGATCACCGCCGCCCGCCGCAACGGCTATCAGGCGGTCGAGGATCTGTGGCGCCGCGCCGGGCTGACCCCGAAACTGATCCGCATCCTGGCCGAAGCCGATGCCTTCGCCTCGCTCGGGATTTCCCGCAGAGATGCGCTCTGGGCGGCCAAGGCGATGCCCGACGGCGGCGAACTGCCCCTGTTCCGCGGCGACCTGGACGGCGAGGGCATCCGCGAACCGGTTGTCACCCTGCCAAGGATGTCGCTGGGCGAAGAGGTAGTAGAGGATTACATCGCCATGCGCCTAACACTGCGCGCCCACCCCCTGGCCCTCCTGCGCGCACGACTTTCAGGTCCGATAACACGCAGTCAGCCCTCCAAAACAGCCCCCCAAACGCGCGGCCATCCCCGCAACATACGCCACTTTGCCTGAGCGCAGCGCCTGGGTCCACAGCTTCAAAAAGAACTTAGAGCGTTTTCCCAGCGACCTGAATCGATTTGGGATTCCCATTCTGGCCAAGTGCTGATTCATCGACCCCGAGGCAGATATTGGGGGCAGCAATGGGCAAACCACTCTCCATGGACCTGGGGGAGCGGGTGATCGCGGCGATTGATGCGGGACAGAGTCGGCGTGC
>CAYGRI010000085.1:0-15756 GCA_964352155.1 uncultured Maritimibacter sp.
GGGTTCTTGCTGGTGGGCCATGCGCTCGCCTCGGCCGGGCGGCGGCGGCTGGGGCGGTGGATGCGCTGGGCGGCGCTGGTGTCATTGGCCGGGTTCCTGGTGTCGCTGGCCTCGCCCGGAACCTATGTCGCAGCCCTGGCGCAGATTTTGATGGGCGCGGCCTTTGTGGCCGAGATCCTGGGGGCGGGCGCCTGGCGCGAGCGCTATGGCGGCACGTTCCGGGCGGCGCGGGCGCTGGGGATGGTGGCGGTGGCGGCCTTTGTGCTGGTGATCGTGGCGCTGCTGACCGGCTGGAACGACGGCGCCGTGTCGCTGACCGGGGCGATCAAGGCGGGCTACGGCGTGACCTTGGTGGCAACGCTGGCCAGTTTCGCGGCGCAGGTTTTGCTGATCCGGCGCCAGCATATGGAAGCCGTGGCCGAGAAACTCGCCGCGCTGGAGGCAGAGGCCGCGCGCAGCCAGGAGCTGTTGGCTGCGGAACAGGCCTATTCCCGCGCCCGGGAACTGGCGCAGCAGCGGCGGCGGCAACTGGCCACGGCCAGCCACGATTTCCGCCAGCCGCTGACCTCGCTGCGAATGACGCTGGAGGCGCTGGGCGGCGACATGGACCCGGGCCTGCAGGCGCGCATGACCGAAGCGTTCGACTATATGGAAAAGCTGTCGGGCGATTATCTGGCCGAGACGGCACGGGACACCGACGAGGCGCCAGTGGTGGAGAAGGACGCAGAGACAGAGCCCTACGCCCTGTCGCTGATCTTGCAGACCGTCTGGCAGATGTTCCACGAGGAAGCGATCTCTAGGGGGGTGACGCTGCGGGTGGTGGATTCGTCCTGGGAAACGGTGCTGCCGCCGCTGGTTCTGATGCGGATCGCCAGCAATCTGGTGTCGAACGCGGTGAAATACACCCAGGCGGGCGGGGTCGTGGCGGGGGTTCGGCGGCGCGACGGGCAGGCGGAGCTGTGGGTCTGCGACACCGGGCCGGGCATGACCGCGCAGGAGCTGGCGGCGTTCCGGCAGGAGGGGCAGAAGGGCGCGGCCTCGGACGGGCACGGCCTTGGGATGGCGGTGTGCTTTGGCCTGGCGGCAGAGCATGGACTGGCCTTGCGGGTGGCCTCTGTCCCTGGGCGTGGCACGGTGTTTTCCCTGAGCCTGCCGCGGGCCGGGTAAGGTCGGTCGCGGCCGGTTATCTGGTCATGCGGCCTGTCGGAACGGGCCCGCCGTGGTCCCGCAGGCCGTTGATGTGACAGACCAGCCGCCAGCGGCGGATTGTGGCCGGGTGCGTGGCCCCGAACGCCCTTTCCGCATCTGCGGGGGCGGCAAACAGCCGATGGTGCGGACGGCAAGGCCCCGCCGGGCGAAACCGGCAAACGGCACGCCCCCGGCGGGGCGCGGCACTGCTATGTCCGGGACGGTTTGTGCGCCTTGATGCAATGCAGCATCGCCTGAACCTTCTCGGTGCGATGCAGGTCCACATGGGTGACGATCCACCCTGCCACCGCCCATTCCGCATTGGGCGGCAAGATGGCGTGCAGGTTGCCGTAGGCGCGCGCCTCTTGGTCACCGATGAAGCCCATGCCGACCCCGGTTCGGATCGCTTCACCGGTGATCCAGATGTCCTGCGATGTCAGCGCGATCATGTCTGGCTGAACATGCTCTTTGACCCAGGCCGAGAATGGCGACCGCCCTTCCGGCACCTTGGGCAGGACGAAGCTGTGCCGCGCCACGTCGCGCAGGTCCGTCAAAAGCCCCCGGCGCGCGATGTAGCTGTCATGGGCATAAAGGTTGAAGCTCATCTTCCCGAAACTGCTGACCACATAATCCGGATGGTCCGGCTTTGTCCCGGCCCGCAGGGCGATATGCGCCTCGCCGTATTCAAGCCGCGCGAGGTCTTCACCGGTGTCGATATCCACCTGGCAATGCGGGTTCCGCACCCGGAAATCCACGATCGCCCCCATCAGAAGCCCCGCGAAAGGCGCGAGGATCGTCAGCTTGATCTCACCCTCGATCCGGGTGTTGCCGCCCTTCACCCGGCCCGCAAGGTCTTCGATCAATTCCTCGGTCTTCTGGGCCACGCGCAGGACGTCGTGGCCGACCTCTGTCAGGGCATAGCCGCGGGCGTGGCGCAGAAAGATCTTTGCCCCGAACTCTTCCTCCAGCACGTCGATGTGCCGGTTCACCGTGGCGCGGTGAATGCCCAGCGTCTCTGCCGCGGCGCTGACCGTCCCCAGCCTTGCCACATGATAAGCGGTGCGAAGTTCGGTCCACTTGTCCATGAGTTATATGTCCATTTTCCGCGCATAGATAGTGGAGATTCGCGCATTGTGTCAGGTTTTGCGTCAAGTTATCTCTGCCTCAGCAAAACAATCAAGTGTAGGAGTTGTCTTATGAAGTATCTTTCGCCTGGCCTTCGCGCCCTTCTGAGCCTGGCCTTTGGCGCCGCCGGTCTTGCCAAGCTCGCCGGCGTCGAACAGATGGTCGTCTCCTTTGACGCCATCGGCCTTGGCCAGTGGTTCCGTATTCTGACCGGGGTAATCGAAGTGGGGGCTGCCGTCTTGCTGTGGGTTCCGGGCATGCAGGCCTTTGCGGGCGCGGTACTGGGCGCCACGATGGTGGGCGCGGTTCTGGCGCATCTGTTCGTTCTGGGCGCCGCATCCGGCATTCCGGCCGTTGTGCTTGGCCTGATCTGTGCGGCCGTGATGTATCTGCACCGCGATCAGATCAACAAGATGCTGGCCCGGCCCGCGTAAGCGGACCGTGTCCCCCTTTAGAGGACGGAGCGATGATGGAAATCGGTGTTGACAGCTTTGCGGCCTTTTTGCCGGAAACCGAAAGCGGCGCCCGAGTGTCCGCGGCAGACCGGATGCAGGCCTTGCTGGCCGAAGTTGAAACCGCGGACCGCGTCGGGCTCGATGCGTTCGGCATCGGGGAACATCATCGCGAAGGCTTCCTCGATTCCGCCCCCGCCGTCATTTTGGCGGCGGCGGCGGCGCGCACCCGCAATATCCGGCTGAACAGCGCGGTCACCGTGCTTAGCGCCGCCGATCCTGTGCGGGTCTTTCAGGATTTTGCGACCATCGACCTGATCTCGAACGGGCGGGCAGAGATCGTCGCGGGGCGCGGATCCTTCATCGAGGCGTACCCGCTGTTCGGGTTCGCCCGCGAAGATTACGACGCGCTGTTTGCCGAAAAGCTCGGCCTGCTGATGGAGCTGCGCAAAGAGACCTATGTGACCTGGCGCGGCAAGTTCCGCCCCGAGCTGACGGGGCAGGGGGTGTATCCGCGCCCGGTGCAGGCCAAGCTGCCGATCTGGCTGGGGGTTGGCGGCACGCCGGAGTCTTTCGCGCGGGCGGGCACGCTGGGGCTTCCCTTGATGATCGCGATCATCGGCGGCAGCTTTGCCCGGTTCCGCCCGCTGGTCGATCTGTATTACGAGGCCGGGCACCACGCCGGACACAAGCGCGAAGACCTCAAGATCGCCATTCACGCCATGGGTTTTGTGGGCGAGACCGATGAAAGCGCCCGCGAGGCGTTCTACCCGGGCTGGGCGCGGGTGATGACGGAAATCGGGCGCGAACGGGGCTTCCCGCCGGCCAGCCGGGCGCAGTTCAATGCGCTGTGCGGCCCGGACGGCGCCTTTCTTGTGGGCAGCCCGCAAACGGTGCGGGACAAGATGATCGCGGCGGATGCGACCATGGGCGGGATCTCTCGGATCACGTTCCAGATGAGCACGGCCATGCTGGAAACAGAGCGGATGCAGCGGTCCATCACCTTGCTTGGCACCGAGGTCGCGCCAGCGGTCAGAGAGGTCTTGGCCGGCGAACCGGCGATCTGACCCACCCGCGCCGGTTCCGACGCCGGGTCGGGCCGGGGTCGGGCCGGCGTCGGGATCGCGGACGCATCGGCGCGTTTTGTCTGGTCCAATGCACCTTATGCCGATGTCGGAATCAGGGACATAATGCCGAGCTTTGGATTATGCCGACCTGATAAAAACAGACCCACGAAACTTGGCAGATGCCCTGTATACGCGCGGCATAATCAAGGATGCTTAGCGAGGCAAAAGATCAGGCTTCGTTCGGATCAGGCCAAAGCAACGCTATGAACTCCGAGAACGTGTTTGCGACTGGATGGAGGAACAGAGCCTCTTCGTAGTCGTCCTCGTCTTGAAAGCCTGCGTCGTCTACCTTTAGCATCTCGTTTGCAGGTCGCGCCAAAACGTAAATCTTGCCGTGCATCGGGCCTTCTCGAAGATCCATGTAGATGCCTTGCGAGCCTGTGTAGGCGATCTGAAGCAGGTGCGAATGGATGTAGGCCGAAAAATTGTTGTAAGGATCGTCTTCGATGGAATTTGAGGGATTACTGGTAGTACCATAAATTTCCTCAATGCTCAGCAAGATGAGACCTTGCACCTGAAGAAAGGCATTGGAATCGGCGGGGCGGCCACCATTGCATTTTAGGAGGAAAGCTCTGTAATCTGACGGAAATCGGAGGTTTCTGGCTACTTCGAAGCCCTTGATCGTAGCTTCATCGATTGGTTCATTTTGTCGCTCGAAGATCATTGGTTTCTCGCTCTCGATGCGCCGCCCTGAGGATAGAAGCCCTCGTTTATTGTTCGGGGGACAAGCTGCATCGTGCGCGCGTCCTCAACATTGTGCCAGACCCACCCAGCCGGTGCCTCGCTTCCTCAATCCGGATGTCCCGCGGCGATTTTTGCGCAATCCTTCCGCTCGCGCACCCTGCCATCGTCTTTGTCTGCGCATCACGTTACATGCGGCGGGGCCAGATAGCATGCGGATTGAAATTAAATTCTCCCTTGGGTTGAAAATCGCCCTGCTGGAAGCATTTGTGTTTACCGTTGTCAGGTAACTGATCCAGACTAAGAAAAGCAGCATGTTTCGGGTCGGTCATGGACCATAGACTAGAACAAGAGGCCTTGTACGACTTAGATTTCGGCCAGCCGCCGGAGCTCCTTTTTCGGTTTGCCGCAACCTTTTTTTCAGCGGGCATTATTTACGCCTACGCGGGGTGGTGGTCCAGCTGGATTTGGGCTGTTGGATTCTCTGTTTGGATGGGGCTGTACTGGCTGGCGCATCGCCATTGGAAAGACCGTGTCAATTCAACGGTCATTGGCGGGTTTCATGCGGCTGTTCTGCTTCTGACCATCTGGTACATCTGGATGCCGATCAAGCTGATCGCGTCCAATGACACGGCACTGGCGTTGCCCGGTTTGACGATGCTGTCCTGTATCTACATCTTCATGATGCGCCAGGTCGATCATTCCAAACGACTGGTCCTGGGGCAGATTACGATCATGGTAAGCGGCAGCGGCATCGCTGTGCTGCTGCTGGTGCAAAAGATTAACTCGGGGCTTGCGGTCGTCGCGCTTGTGTCGTCCTGGCTGGCGATCAGCTTTTACTTCACCCTGATCATGCTGATCATCCGGGCGGATCGCCATCGGGCACGGCTGGCCGCCGAACGCTCGGCCCAGGCGCGCAAGATGGAAGCGCTGGGCCAGATGGCGGGGGGCGTGGCCCATGATTTCAACAACATCCTGACGGCGGCCATGGGCAATCTGGAACTGGCGCAGATCCTGGAGAACGAGGGGGAACGCAACGAATGTCTCGGCCAGGCGCATGCCTCGCTGGGCCGGGCGGCCCGGGTGATCCGGGACCTTCTGCAATTTGCCAGCCCCAGCGATGCGACCGCCAAATTGCGCTGTTCGGTCGAGTTGCTGGCCCAGATCAACGCGATCAGCAGCCACGCCCTGCCGAACGCGTTTCAGATAGAGGTCGATGAGGCGGGTTCGGATCTTTGGGTCACCGTCGCGGAGGATCAGTTCAGCGCGGCGATGATGAATCTGGTGATCAATGCAAGCCATGCCGCAGGGAGCGGCGGGCATATCAGGCTGGGCGCGCGGCGGTTTCACCTCAGTAAAAGCCGATCCGATATCGGGGGGCATCTGATTGCACCGGGCGATTATGTGGCGTTCTCGGTCACGGATGACGGGCCGGGCGTGCCAGCCCAGATTGTCGACCGGATCGCCCAGCCGTTTTTTACGACCAAGCAGGACATCAATGGAACAGGTCTTGGTCTGCCCATGGTACATGCCTTTGCGCGGCGGGCTGGCGGCGGTTTGCTTTTGTTCAACAAGCCCGGGGCGGCCCGATTCAGCCTGTTGTTGCCGCAGCAGGACAGCCCGCATGAGACCAGCGAGGAAAGGCCCGGCCTGGTGAAAGCTGTGGCGACGTAGGTCATTGCACTTCCGCGAGGCGGGTGCAGCAGGCGATGGCCACAAGCTGCGGCTGGCAGGGCAGGATATTGGGACCGGAGGATGGACTCGCCGCCCAGAGGGGGCCAGAAAGTACCATGTTGCCGCGATGGCCGCGCCGGATGGGGCGCGAGATCGCGGCCTTCGACCCGGCCTTTGAACCCGCCGTCGGGTCGGCCGCCTTCGCGCGGCACCCATGTCCGCAACGCGCCGGCACGCCGGGCGCCGCGCCTTGCGCAGGGCGCCCTTTGGCCGTCGCTCCGCCGGGGCACCGTCGTCCCGGTCACTGGTGGATCGGTCGGTAGGCGTCAGGGGTCGATGTTGGACAGCATCCTGCGCATGACCTTCAGGAAGGTTTCCAGATCCGCGGGCGAGATCCCCGCCAGCATCTCGGCTTCGCAATCCAGCGCGATGACCATGATCTTCTCATGCGCCTCCAGCCCCTGTTCCGACAGCCACCAGCGCCGCTTTCGCGGATCCGTGGGCGAAGCTTCGAACCGCACCAGGCCCTCGTCATGCAGCAGTTTCAGCGACCGGCTGGCGGCGGCCTTGTCCAGCCGCAGAACGGCGCAGATCCGGTTGGCGGTGATCTTGGGCTCGATGTTCAGCATCGCGATCACCCGCCAGTCGACGATCCCAAGATTGAACGTCTGCCGGTAGATCGCCGAGGTCGTCCGCTGCCAAGCATTGCTGACCGCGTTGAGCAGGAAGGGGGTGTATTTCTCGATGTCGAGAATAGTGATCCCGTCCCGCAGCTTCGTCGGGCCCGACATCCGAGGTTTCATATGCTCGTTCAAGCCAGAGGGATCCTTGCCGCTCAACACAGGCCCGGTTCATAGGTCTGCGCGGCTCGCATGTCACGGGGAGCGGGTGCATCTTGGACCAAAAGGCGCATGTTCATGCGACTTTGCGCAATGTTGATCGTTTCAGCCGCGGTGCGGGGCGTGTCAGCGGGCCGAAGACCAAGGGGGGCCGTCCACCGCGCCCCGCCGCAATCGGCAGGGATCCCGCCGATTCCGGTCGCGGTGGCGGCGCGCGCCAACGTGTCGCCTGCGTGAGCGCGCGTCGCGGGGCTGTCACTGGCGCCATGGGGGAGGTTCGCCACTGTCCGGCCCCTTACCGGGGGATCAGTTTCAACGGCAGCTTGTCCAGGGCGCGGATCGCGTTGTTGGGCCGCCAGACCGCCGGGCCTGCGGGGGCGATCCGGGCGACCTTTTCGGCCATGACCGAGAACAGCGCCTCCATCTCGCCGCGGGCGATGTTCTGGCCGACGCAGCCGTGGATGCCCGCGCCAAAGGCCATGTGACCCTTCGGGCGGCGGTCGATCCGGAAGGTTTCGGGGTCGCCCCATTTCTGCGGATCCATATTGGCCGCGCCCAGGACGCAGATCACCTTGGTGCCTTCCTCGACGGGAAAACCGGCAATCTCGGTGGCGCGCCCGGCGGTGCGCCCGAAGGTATGCACCGGAGAGGTGTAGCGCAGCGTTTCCTCCATCGCGGGGCGGGTCAGAGCCGGGTTGGCCCGCAGATTATCCCATTCGCCGGGGTTTTGGGCGAAGCACCACAGTGCGTTGCCGATCCCTGTCACGGTGGTGTCCACCCCCGCCGACAGAAAGGAGCGGACCAGCATCGCCGCCTCGGCCTCGGTAATGGCGCCGGCGTCGGCATCGGCATAGATGACGGCACCCAGCCCGTCTTCTGTCAGACGGTCACGGGCGCAGGCGGTCATGATCCAGGGCGCGATCTGGGAATTCCGCTGCAACGCCCAGCGGCGCAGGGCGTTGTCGGGCCCCATCGCGTTGAACACACAGGCGCCGTAGTCCACCAGGTTGCGCTGATCCACATCCCGCATCCCGACCGCGCGCGGAAAGACCGAGACGGGAAAGCGCTCTGCCAGCTCTGTCACCGCATCGAAGCTGTCCCGCGCCAGCAGGTCGTCGACAATCTCTTCGGCCGTGGCGCGAAACATGTCGGACAGGTCCTGGACCGCCCTGGGCGACAGCGCGCGGGCCATCACGCGGCGGGTCTTGGTGTGGTCGGGGGGGTCAACCTCGAGGATGATCGACGGCGGACGCCAGGGCGCTTCCAGCGCGAAATCGTTCAGGCCGACGCCGCGCGAGGACACGAAATTCTCGTGATCCGAGAAGGTCTTGTGCGTGCTGGCATATTGCCCGACCGCAAGGATCGAATAGCGCGGGATATAGACGACCGGTCCTTTCGCGCGCAGCTCGGTGTAATAGGGATCGGGGTTGGCCAGCACGTCTTCGGCATAGGGGTCGATGTCCCAGACGGGGATGCCGTCGGCGGGGGTGATCGGCTTGTGACCTTCGATCAATGTCATGCTCGTTCCTCCTCGTCAGACCGCGAGGCCGACACCGACATGGCGGTGCAGCAGGGTCGGGTCATTGCGCAGATCGCGGGCCGGGCCGTCATGGACGATGGCCCCGTTCGACATCAGCACCGCGCGGTTGGCAAAGTTCAGCGCGGCCTCGGCATGTTGTTCCACCAGCACCACCGCGCGGCGCGGGTCTGCGGCCAGATCCTCGAACACCTGCATCAATTGTTCGCAGATCACGGGGGCGAGCCCCTCCAGCGGTTCGTCCAGCAAGATCACGTCGGGCCGGGTCATCAGGGTGCGGGCGATGGCGAGCATCTGCTGCTCGCCCCCCGACAGCTGGGCGCCGCCATTCCGGCGCCGTTCCTTTAGGCGCGGGAACAGGGAATAGGCTTCGTCCAGCGTCGCATCGCCGCGCATCGCCGACAACAGGTTCTCTTCGACGCTGAGTGAGGCGAAGATGTCGCGGGTTTGCGGCACTAGGCCCAGCCCGGCGGCATTGCGGCGGAACGGCGCCATGCGCGAGATGTCCTTGCCGCGCAGCCGGATGCCGCCGGAATGCAGCCGCGTCAGCCCCATGATTGTGGCCAGCAGCGTTGTTTTGCCCGCGCCGTTGCGGCCGATCACGGCCAGCCGTTCGCCGGGCTGGATCGCCAGGTCGATGTGCCGCAGCACATGGGTCGGGCCGTAGCCCGCGGTGACGCCGGACAGGTCCAGAACAGGCTCAGCCATGACCGCCCCCCAGATATAGCTCTCGCACCCTGGCATCGGCGGCAATCTCTGCCGGGACGCCTTCGGTCAGGATCCGGCCCTGCACCAGCACCACGATCGAGGCGGCCACCCTGAACACCAGATCCATATCATGCTCGATCACCAGCACCGCCAGATCCTGCGGCAGGCGGGCGATGGCATCGGTGATCAGGTGCGTCTCGCTCGACGGGACACCGGCGGCAGGTTCGTCGAGGATCAGCACCCGAGGTTTTAGCGCCAGCGTCAGCGCCAGTTCCACCAGCCGCTGCTGGCCATAGGCCAGCCCCGCGACGGGGCGGTCGGCCAGATCGGCAAGATCGAACTGGTCGAGCAGCGCGGCGACCTCGGCTTCGACCCGGCTGTCGGCATCGGCGCGGCGAAACATGCGCAGGCCGCGCCCCTCGCGTTCCAGCACCGGCAAGCGCAGGTTCTCGCGCACTGTCAGCTTGGGGAACAGGGTGGTGATCTGGAAGGTCTTGGCGATCCCCAGCTTGACCCGCTGCGCCTCGTTCAAACGGGCGATGTCCTGCCCGTCGAACCGGATCGTCCCGGCCGAGGGGGCAAGGATCCCGGTCACCAGATTGGCGAATGTGCTTTTGCCCGCCCCGTTCGGCCCGATCAGCGCCGTGCGCGCCCCCGGCGGCAGGTCAAAGTCGATATCCTCGGACACCACAAGCCCGCCAAAGCGTTTGGACAGGCCGCGCACCTCAAGACCCTGCATGACGCCCCCGCTTCAGCAACCGTGCCAGCGCGCCAGGCATGGAGATCAGGCCGGCGGGCAGGAAGAACACCACCGCCAGCACCATCGCGCCGATCACGAACAGCCAGTTGAATGGATCGTTGGCGGCGGCGGTGTGATGTACCCACATGAAGATGATCGTGCCCAGAACCGCGCCGTAAAGCCGCCCCATCCCGCCCAGGATCAGCATGATCAGCGCCTCTGCGGACAGGGTGAAGGAGAACGTCTCCAGGCTGACAAGCTGGGTGATCTGCGCCGCCAGCGCCCCGGCCACGCCGGATATGGCGCCGCCAAGGGTATAGGCCACCAGCCGCCGGCCAAAGACCGGTACGCCGATCGCGCGCATCCGCGCCGGGCTTTCGTGGATGCCGCGCAGCGACAGGCCAAAGGGCGAGCGTACCAGCACGGCAAGCCCGACAAAGACCAGCGCGGCCACCGCCACGGCGTACCAATACCCGGTTTGACCGATGAAATCGAACTCGAACAGGCCCAGCACTGGCTCCATCCTGATGCCGCGCAGCCCGTCGGCCCCGCCAGTAAGGTCGCGAGCGCGGTTGGCCACTTCGGCGCAGATCTGCGCCACGGCGATGGTCAGCATGATCAACGTCAGCCCCTGCGTCCGCATCAGGACTAGGCCAGAGATCAGCGCCAGCACCGCCCCCGCCGCCGCGCCGACCAGCAGGCCGGTCACGGGATCGGCCCAGACATGGATCGCGAACAGCCCAGCGGCATAGGCCCCGGCGCCGTACATCGCCGCCTGTCCCAGCGTCGGGATCCCGGCATAGCCAAGCACCAGGTCGATCGAAAGGACGAACACGATCATGATCAGGATGCGCGTCAGGAACGCCAGATCGAAGGGGAAGGCCACAAAGGCGGCATAGGTCAGCGCGGTGCCCAGCGCGGCAAATCCGACGGTTTTCAGCATCCTAGATCCTCCCCATTAGGCCGCGCGGGCGGATCGCCAGCAGCAGGATGACCAGCGCGAAGAAGGTGATGGTGGACAGGTCGGGCATCAGATAGCGGGTGGCGGTTTCCACCAGCCCCAGCCCCAGCGCCGACAGGAACGACCCCAGAATAGAGCCCATGCCCCCGACCGCGACGACGATCAGGAACAGCACCATGTAGCGCAGCGGGTAATAGGCGTCGATGGGCAGCAGCTCGGCGCCAAAGATCCCGCCCAGGGCGGCCAGCGCCGCGCCAAGGCCGAAGGTGAGCATATAGATCTGTGAGGTGTCGATCCCCAGGGTCGAGGCGATGTCGCGATTGTCCACCGCCGCCCGCAGGCGGATGCCAAAGCGGGTCCGGTCCAGCAACAGCCAAAGCCCCAGGATCACCGCCACGCCCAGCGCGATCACTGCCAGCCGGTGCGAGGGCAGGGTGCGGAACCCCAGATCCACCGTCTGCCGCAGCGCATCGGGAAGCTGGATGTTCAGCAGGGTCGACCCCTGCCAGAGGTTGATCGTGGCAATCATCAGAAAGGTCAGGCCGATGGTGGCCAGCACCTGCTGCAACTCGCCAAAGCCGTAGATCCGGCGGTAGATCAGCCGTTCCAGCGGCAGGGCGATGGCGACGGTGCCGCCGATCGCCAGCAGCAGCGCCGGCCAGAAGCCAAAGCCCAGGTCGACGGTCAGCCAATGGGCCAGCGCGCCTCCGATCAGGGCAAAGCCGCCATGTGCCAGGTTCACCACCCGCATCAGCCCCATCGTCACCGACAGGCCGACCGCGATCATGAAAAGGATCATGCCGTAGGCGACGCCGTCCACAGCTATGTTGAGGATCAGGTCCATCTGCTCATCCGCCGAAGAGGGAGGGGCGAACCGGCCGAAACCGGTCCGCAGTCAGGTCACTCGGGCAGCCGAGACCAGTCCGAGATCAGGTCACTCGGGCCAGCCAAGATCGCCCACGGTGGCGATGATGCCCTTCTCTGCGTTCTCCAGCAGGCCGGTCTCGGCGTTGCGCTCGACCTCGCGGATATAGACGTTCTGGATCACGGTGCGGGTGTCGGGATCCATCTTGAGCGGCCCGCGCGGGCTTTCCCATTCGGCATTCAGCACCGATGCCACCGCCGAGGGCCCGTCGGACCCGGCCGCCGCCACCATTTCGTAGATCAGATGCACGCCGTCATAGGCCCCGACCGAGGCCCAGTTGATGATCGGCGCCTCGAACATCTCGTTCGCCTTGGCGATGAATGCGGCGTTCAACTCGGACGGATGCGCCGCCGAATAATGGTAGGCCGTGGTCAGTCCCAGCGCCAGATCGCCCAGCGCCTGCAGGTTGCTTTCCTCGGTCTCGGCGGTGCCCAGGAACATGATCCCTGCGTCGCGCAGGCCGTTTTCATTGTAGGTCTTGGTATAGGTGAAGGTCGGCGGCCCGCCCGGCAGGAAGGTGAACACCGCATCCGGGGCCTGATCCTTGACCCGTTGCAGCACCGGGCTGAAATCCGTGGTGCTCAGCGGCATGCGCAGGGAATCCATGACCTCGCCGCCCTTCGCCTCGAACGCGGCCTTGAAGGCATTCTCGGCGTCGATGCCGGGACCGTAATCGGTGACGGTGGTCACGGCGGTGCGGATGCCCTGATCATAGGCCCATTCCGCCAGCGGGGCAGAGACTTGCCACAGCGTGTAGCTGGTGCGCAGGAAGAACGGGCTTTCCTTGTTGATGACAGAGGTCGCGGCGTTGAAGATCACCGTCGGGGTTTCCGACTGGCTGATCACCGGCCCGACTGCCAGCGCGTTCGGCGTAAAGGTGAAGCCAGCCAGATAATCCACCTGCTCGCGGATCAGCAACTCCTGCGCCAGGCTGCGCGACAGGTCGGGGTTCACACCGCCCACATCCTTGTAGAGAAACTCGATCTCATGTCCGCCCACACTCGTGCCGTGCTGCGCCTGGTAGACCTCGATCGCCTGCTGGTACTGGATGCCGTATTGGGCAAACGGCCCCGAGAAGGGGGCAATCACACCCACCTTGATCGTTTCGGCCATCGCGCCCGAGGCGGTCATCAGCGCGGCTGTCACACCCAGCGCTGTCGTCAAGAATCTGTTCATGTTTTCCTCCCAGAAATGCGGCGTCCAAGCGGTTGCCGCCGTTTCGCCCCCTGATCCGAGAGCGCGTGACACTTCATTCGTCTGTTCAGGCACTCTGCGCGGCGGATGCGGCCAGCCAGTCCCGACGCCTGCGCGGTGCGGCGGGTTTGGCGTGGTCAGGAACCACCGGGCCGAGGGCCGTGTTCTCTGGAACAGACCGAAGTCCTTGCCCGTCTCGAAATATCCGCCGGACCTGTTTGCCTCGGTCCACGTCGTCCCCCCTCCCGAGACGTCGTTGAGTGATCAACTGATACCGGACTAGCCAATTGCGAGTTGATCTGTCAACTGAAATTTGGGGATGGTCCGGGCAGCTGCGCCGCAGCCTGAGAACCGCCCGGCTTTGCGGTCTTCTGCACCCTGGTCCGGGCCGATCCGTCATGCCATGCCTGGCTGCCACAAGCCGGAGACGGGCGGCGACGCAACCTGTGCCGCGACGGCGGCTTGGTGAGGACCTGCACCTGCTTGGGGCCGTTCTTCGGAAGATCCGGCGCTTTTGGCTCGTGTCGCCGCCGCAGCTGGGGTAACCCTATGCCACCTTTCTGCATGGAGCTGAGTATGGGCAATCTGGACGCGAAGTTTGCAGGCCTGGGGGCGGACAATGCCCCGGGTCAGGAAGTGCGGCAGGGCGTGGACGACCTGAAGACGGTGATGCGCGGCGACGTGATTCCCGGGCGCCCCGTGGATTTCTCGCATGGCGACGTGGATGCCTTTGCCCCGACGCCTGGCGCCCGCGCCGCCTGGGAGCGGGGGTATGAGGTTGGCGGCGCGCAGGCCTATACCGAATATCGCGGCGATGCCGGCATCCGGGACCGCGTCGCGCAAAGCCTTACGGCCTTCACCGGAGCGCCGGTGGATCCGGTGGACGAGCTGATCATCACCCCCGGCACCCAGGGCGCGCTGTTCCTTGCGCTGGGCGCGGTAGTGGATCAGGGCACCAAGGTGGCCATCATGGAGCCGGACTACTTCGCCAACCGCAGATTGGTGCGCTTCTTTGGCGGAGAGATCCTGCCGATACGGCTGCACTACCACGGCCCCGCGGACGCGAATGGCCCCGAGCTTGACACGCTGGAGGCAGCCTGTGAGGCCGGGGCAGAGGTGTTTGTGTTTTCGACGCCGAACAACCCCACGGGTCAGGTTTTTGGCCAGGCCGCGATCACCCGCATCGCCGAACTGGCGGCCAAACATGATCTGACGGTGATTGTCGATCAGCTCTATTCCCGGCTGCTCTATAGTGGCGAACGCTTCACGCATCTGCGGGCCTGTCCGACACGGCCGCAAAAGCTTGTGACCATCATGGGGCCGTCCAAGACGGAATCGCTCAGCGGTTTCCGGCTTGGGGTGGCCTTCGGCGCGGCCAGCCTGATCGAGCGGATGGAAAAGCTGCAGGCCATCGTGTCGCTGCGCGCCGCAGGCTACAGCCAGGCGGCGCTGACCACCTGGTTTCACGAGCCTGAGGGATGGATGCAGACGCGCATCGCCCAGCACGAGGCTATTCGGGACGACCTGCTGGCCGTGTTCCGCAACGCAGGGCTGCGCACCGCGACATCCCAGGCGGGCAGTTATGTCTTCCCCGAATTGCCCAAGCTGGCCGTGGCGCCCGAGGTCTTTGTGCGGCTGTTGCGCGTGCAGGCGGGAGTGACGGTGACGCCCGGCTCTGAGTTCGCGCCGCACACGGCGTCGAGCATCCGGCTGAATTTCTCTCAGGATCACGCGGCCTCGGTTGCCGCCGCCCACCGCATTGTCGAGATGGTCGAGAGGTACCGGGCATGAAAATCGGTATCGCCGGGATGGGCGCCATCGGCCTGCGCGTCGCGCAAGAGCTGGATCGGGGCGGCATCCCCGGAGGCACGCTCGCCGGGTTCTCGGCCCGCAGCGCAGAACGCGCGGCAGAACTGAACGGACATCTGGCGACGGCGGTGCCGCGCTATGATCTGGCCGAGATTGCCGATCATTGCGATCTGGTGATCGAAACCCTGCCGCCCGCGCTGTTCGACGATCTGGCAGGGCCGGTTCTGCAAGCCGGGAAAACGCTTGTCGTCCTGTCCGCCAGTCAATTGCTGGGGCGGCAGGATCTGTTGGATCTGGCAAAGGGAACCGGGGCGCGGATCGTGGTGCCGTCCGGTGCGATGCTGGGCCTCGACGCGCTGAAAGGGGTTGCGGTCGGCACGCTGACGTCTGTCGTGATAGAGACCCGCAAACCCGTCGCCGGTCTGATCAAGGCGCCCTATGTGGCGCAGATGGATCTGGACCTGACAACGCTGACAGAGCCCTATCTGATCCTGGAAGGATCGGTGACCGAGGTGGCCCGCGCCTTTCCGGCGAATGTGAACGTGGCCGCCGCCGTCAGCCTTGCGGGCCTTGGCCCCGACAAGACGCGGATGGAGGTTTGGGCCGACCCGTCGCTGGAGCGCAATAAGCATACCGTGCGCGTGACATCGGACAGTTCTGATTTTACCATGTCGATCCAGAACCGGCCCACCGAGGAAAACCCGGCAACCGGCAAGATCACCGCCCTCAGCGTGATAGCATGGCTGCGGCAGCAAAGCGCCGTGTTGCAGGTGGGGACATAGCCCGACCTCCAGCGC
>CAYGRI010000086.1:0-2907 GCA_964352155.1 uncultured Maritimibacter sp.
GCGCAGCACCGGCTGCACCGCATCGAACACGTCCTGCTGGGTGACAAAGGACATCTCGACATCGAGCTGGTAGAAATCGGTGGGCGATCTGTCGGCGCGCGGATCCTCGTCGCGGAAACAGGGGGCGATCTGGAAATAGCGATCAAAGCCCGAGACCATCAGCAATTGTTTGAACTGCTGCGGCGCCTGGGGCAGCGCATAGAACTTGCCCGGATGCAGGCGGGACGGCACCAGAAAGTCCCGCGCCCCTTCGGGCGACGAGGCGGTGATGATCGGCGTCTGGTATTCGCGGAAGCCCGAGTCCCACATCCGTTTGCGGATCGAGGCGACGACATCCGACCGTAGGACCATGTTCTTTTGCATCACCTCACGGCGCAGGTCGAGATAGCGATAGCGCAGCCGCGTTTCCTCGGGGTATTCTTGATCGCCGAAGACCTGCAGCGGCAGCTCGTCGGCCGCGCCCAGCACCTCCAGATCGCGGACGAACACCTCGATCTCGCCGGTGGGGATCTTGGGGTTCACCAGCGCCGCGTCGCGCGCCTTCACCTCGCCATCGATGCGGATGCACCATTCCGAGCGAACCTTTTCCACCTGCGCAAACACCGGCGAATCCGGGTCGCAGAGCACCTGGGTCATGCCATAATGGTCGCGCAGGTCGATGAACAGCACCCCGCCGTGGTCGCGCACGCGATGCACCCAACCGGACAGGCGAACATTCTGGCCCACATCGTCCCGGGACAGGGTGGCGCAGGTATGGCTGCGATAGGCGTGCATCGGACGGCTCCCTCGGGGCTGCATTTCGGCATTGATCAAAGCATGGGCGATACACCTTGCCGCGCCCCGGAAGTCAAGCTTTCCACTGGCTGGAATTCGCACGCCGCGGCGGCGCGTTCTGGACAGCGCCGCCGTAATCGCGCAAACTGTCAGCGTTTGTTACGCTTTGATAGCGGCTTAGCCGTTCCATACGGCATGATGCCGCAACCGGCTTGGGGGCTGGTCAAGCAACTGACGAGGGGTTGATATGTGGGAGACTTTGCTCGACCGGGCCATGCATGCCCTGATCAAGACCGGAGCGCTGGAGGTTTCCTTTCCCAGCGGCAGACGGAAAACCTACGGTGACGGCACCGGCGCGCCCGTGGCGATGACGCTGCGCGACACGGCGACCTTGCGGCGGCTGACCCTGAACCCGGAGCTTGCCCTTGGCGAGGCCTATATGAACGGCGGCCTTACGCTGGAAAACGATGACCTGACGGGGATGTTCCGCATTGCCCTGTCGAATATCGGCGCGGGCGAATCAACCTTTTTGCAGCCGGTGCTGGAATCTGCCCGCTCTGGCTTGCGGTGGCTGGCGCAGCACAATCCGGTAGGCAAGGCCCGGCGGAACGTGGCGCATCACTACGATTTGTCGGGGCAGCTTTACGATTTGTTTCTGGATTCCGACAAACAATATTCCTGCGCCTATTTCCGGTCCCCCGACGACACGCTGGAACAGGCGCAGGCCAACAAGAAGTCCCATATCGCCGGCAAGCTGCTGCTGGAGCCGGGGATGCATGTGCTCGACATCGGCTGTGGCTGGGGCGGCATGGGTCTGACGCTTGCGCGCGACTATGGCGTCAAGGTGCTGGGCGTGACCCTGTCGGAAGAGCAGCACAAGATCGCAACCGCCCGCGCCCGGGACGAAGGGCTGGATCATCTGGTCGAGTTCCGTTTGCAGGATTACCGGAACGTCTCGGGGCGGTTCGACCGGATCGTGTCGGTGGGCATGTTCGAACATGTGGGCGTGCCGCATTACCGCGAATATTTCAACCATGTGTATGATAAGCTCGACGACGACGGAGTCGCGCTGATCCATACGATCGGGCGCACCACCCCGCCCGGCACCACCAACCCCTGGATCACCAAATACATCTTTCCCGGCGGCTATTGCCCGGCAATCTCCGAGACGATGCGCGCGGTCGAGAAAGAGGGCCTGTACACCACGGATATCGAATCCTGGCGACTGCATTATGCCGAGACGCTCCTTCATTGGCGGCACCGGTTCCAGGCCAACCGCGACCGGGTGAAGGCGCTGTATGACGAACGCTTTTGCCGGATGTGGAACTTCTACCTTGTGGCCAGCGAGATGACGTTCCGGCTGAACCACCAATGCGTCTTCCAGTATCAGCTCGCGCGGCGGCAAGAGGCGGTGCCCCTGACACGGGATTACCTGTATCGCGCCGACACCGCCCCGGTAGTCGCCCATCCCGCAAGCCACGCGGCGGAATAGCCCGGCAGGGCGCGCGCGGACTGCCCTCGCGTCATTCGCGCAAACCGACCTCGGATGCCGCTTTTGGAATAGCGCGGCGCTGGAAGCGGTGGCCAACCTCGGCCGAAACTCAGGGTGGGACTATGCCAAAAATCAAAGCAGCTGTGTGCCGGGACTTCGGCGCGCCTTTTGTGATCGAAGAGGTCACACTCGCCGCCCCCCGGGCCACCGAGGTCGAGGTGACGCTGGACGCCTGCGCGATCTGTCATTCCGACATCTCTGCCGCCGACGGTGGCTGGGGCGGCAGCCTGCCTGCCGTTTATGGCCATGAAGCGGCAGGCAAAATCACCGCCGTGGGGTCGGGTGTGCGCGGCTTTGCCATGGGCGATACGGTTCTTGTCACCCTGTTCCGGTCCTGTGGGCATTGTGCGTCCTGCGTGACGCACCATCCGGCCACCTGCCTGAATTCCGCCGATGTGAACACCTATCCGCTGACCGACGGCGAGGGCGCGGCGATCACCCAAGGCATCCGCTGCGGCGCTTTTGCCGAGAAGGTCGTGGTCGACCAAAGCCAGCTTGTGCAGATCCCCGCCGACTTGCCGATGGATGCCGCCAGCCTGCTCAGCTGCGGCGTGATCACCGGCGTGGGCGCCGTGGTCAAC
>CAYGRI010000086.1:2917-10117 GCA_964352155.1 uncultured Maritimibacter sp.
GAGATCGCGAAGGAATTCGGCGCCACCGCCGGGGTGCTTGCCACCGGCGACAAGCCCTGGGCCGAGGCGCGCAAGATCATGGGCGACGGTGCTGATCATGTGTTCATCTGCACCGGCGCCATCGCGGTTTTTGACAGCGCGCCCCTGTATCTGGCATATCATGGCAAGATGGTGCTGGTCGGCCTGCCGCACAGTGGCCAGATGGCGCAATACGAACCCGTGGTGATCGGCGTGACCGGGCAGCAGATCATCGGCTCCAAGATGGGCGATGGCGTGCCGCCGCGCGACATTCCGTGGATGGTCGAGCTGTACCGCCAGGGCCGGCTGAAACTGGATGAGCTGGTGTCGCGCCGCTGGCCGCTGGAACAGATAAACGAGGCGATCGCCGACACCAGATCCGGCGCCGCCCGCCGCAATGTGATCGTCTTCAACGGAGACTGACAGATGTCAAACGCCACCGCCGCTCCCCCGACCGCGCAGAACATCGTGCCCTTTCTGGCCGACATCATCGCGCGGCGCGGGGCCGAGGAATATCTGGGCGAGCCTGTCAGCATTTCCGAGCACATGCTGCAATGCGCCGAACTGGCGGAACAGGCCGGTGCCAGCGACGAGATCATCGCCGCCGCCCTGCTGCATGATGTGGGCCATTTCACCCATGAATTCGCCAGCGACGCGGCAAAGCAAGGCATCGATTCGGTCCATGAAGCCGCCGGTGCGCGGGTGATCGAGGCGTATTTTCCGCCTCTCGTCACCGATTGCGTCCGCCATCACGTGGCGGCCAAACGCTATCTGTGCGCCACCGAGCCGGCCTATTTTGCGCGCCTGTCCCAGGCCTCTGTCCACTCGCTGGAGCTCCAGGGCGGCCCGATGTCCGAGGCCGAAGTCGCCGAGTTCGCGCAGAACCCGCATCTGGAGGCGATTTTGCAGGTGCGCAAATGGGACGATACCGGCAAGGACCCAAGCCACAAGGCGCCGTCCTTCGACCATTACATGCCCGTTCTGGAACGGGTGGTGCGCAAACATGCGGGCTGACGCGCGGCGCACCAGATCGACGTCACGGGCGGGACCGGACGGGCTGACCTTTGCACAGAACGCCTCGGCCCGGCCTTTGCATGCGCGGCTCGGATCGGGCGCGGCAGGCTTCAGTCGTCCTCTTCGCCCCAGTCATACATGACCAGCCCCGGCACCTCGCGCCCCCCGGCCCGGCGATACAGCGCCCGCGCCGGTCGGTTGTCCTGTTCCGTGACCAGCCAGGCGGTCTCGCAGCCGCGCAGCGTCGCGATGGCCAGCATCGCCTCGACCAGTTGCGTGGCAATGCCCCGGCGCAGCCACTCGTCCGAGGTGCCCAGTTCGATGATCCAGAATTGCGCGGGCTTGTCGGGATGGTAGTGAATCAGCCCCGACACCATCCCAACGACCAGATCCCCGGCCGCCGCATCCCGGGCCAGCGCCACCACCATCTCATGCGTATCGGCGCCCAGGAACGCGGCGGTGTGGTCCGGCTGCACCGTCTCGTCGAAAACGCCCGGTGCCACCCGCGACAGCAGGGCGGCGTCCTCTGGACGCAGTCGGCGAAAGGTGATCGGATCCCAGTCCATCCGCGCGCTATAGCGCAACCGAGCCCGGAGACACCATGAAACTTGCCGACCTCGACATCATCGTCACCGCGCCGCCTCCGCCGGGCTGGGGCGGTCGCTACTGGATCCTCGTCAAGGTCACGACCGATGACGGGATCGTCGGCTGGGGGGAATGCTATGCCTCCAGCGTCGGGCCCGTGGCGATGCGCGCCGTGATCACCGACGTGTTCGAACGGCACATGCACGGCGAGTCCCCGGAAAACATCGAATGGATGTTCCGCAAGGTGTTCTCTGCCGGGTTCACCCAGCGCCCCGACCTGACCGTGATGGGCGCGTTTTCGGGGCTGGAGATTGCCTGCTGGGACATCCTTGGCAAGGCGCGCGGCCGCCCGGTCTGGGCGCTTCTGGGCGGGCGGATGAACGAGCGGATCCGCGCCTACAGCTATCTTTACCCGCTGGAACACCACGTTCTGCCGGATTTCTGGGTCTCGCCCGAGATGGCGGCCGAATCTGCCCAGTATCTCGTCGACAAGGGCTACACCGCCGTCAAATTCGACCCCGCCGGGCCCTATACCGTGCGCGGCGGGCATCATCCGGCGCTGTCGGACATTTCCACCTCGATGGCATTTTGCGAGGCGATCCGCGAGGCGGTGGGCGACAAGGCCGATCTGCTGTTCGGCACCCATGGGCAGTTCAACACGGCGGGCGCGATCCGTCTGGGCAAGGCGATCGAGATGTTCGACCCCCTGTGGTACGAAGAGCCGATCCCGCCGGACAACCTGCTGGAATTCGCCCGCGTCGCCGAGGCGGTGTCGATCCCGATCGCAACGGGCGAACGGCTGACCACCCGCACCGAATTCGCGACGTTGCTGCGCAGCGGCGGGGCGAGTATCCTGCAACCCGCCCTGGGCCGGGCCGGTGGCATATGGGAGATGCGCAAACTGGCGGCCATGGCCGAAAGCTTCAACGCGCAGATGGCGCCGCATCTCTATGCCGGGCCAGTGGAATGGGCGGCGAATGTGCATCTTGCGGCCTCGATCCCCAATCTGCTGATCGCCGAGACCATCGAAAGCCAGTATCACAACGACCTGATCCGCGGCACCATCCGGGTGGAGAACGGCTATATTACCGTGCCCGAGGAACCGGGCCTGGGGATCGACGTGGACGAGGATCTGGCGCGGGCCAATCCCTATTTGGGCAATGAACTGCATCTGCAGATGCAGGAAGCGCCCTGCGACTACCAGAATGGCAATGTGTTCGGCGGCGGAGCCCCGGTGGGCAAGGCCTAGGCCGCAGGAGCGTGCCCAAAGGGGCAAGGCGGGGTGATCCTGCGGCTGTGTCATGAACATGACACATTTCTGGCGCATACACGCCCGAGTCGAGTTATGAGTTTTGCGGCATCGCATACCGGGGCCGCGCAGTACGAGTTCAGTTTAGATTTCCGGGACCGTGCTTTTGCGCGGTCCTTTTTTTTAGGGTCGTCGGCGGTTTGTGCGGGGTTATGACATCGGCTCGATCAGCTCTGGCCCCCGGGCGCGGTTCGAATTCACCGCCCGGTCCACGCGGTGCAGCTGAAACCCGTCCGCCGGCGCCTGTTTCATCAAGACAGCGGCGCCCTTTCCGGCCTCGCCCAGCCACAGCCCCCAGTTGTCGGGCGTGACGGTGACGGGCATCCGGTGGTGGATCTCTGCGATGGGGCCGCGCGCCTCGGTCGTGACCATGGCGCAGGTGGTGAAGCGCTGGTCGTCCCGCTCCCACTCTTGCCAGACGCCCGCAAAGATCAGCGGGCTGCCATCGGCGTGGGTGATGTACCAGGGCAGACGGTTGCCGTCGTCATCCTTGGTCCATTCGAAAAAGCCGCTGGCCGGGATCAGGCAGCGACGCTCGCGGCAGGCGGCGCGGAAGGCGGGCTTTTCGGCCACCGTCTCTGCCCGCGCATTGATCAGGAGGGGGCCATCGTTGGGCTTTTTGTACCAATGCGGGATAAACCCCCAGCGCATCGCGCCCAGGCGGCGCACCCCGTCGGCAGAGGTCACACTGTGGACGTCATTGGTGGGACAGACGTTGTAGTTCGGCACCTCGGGCAGATCGTTCGACGGCACCGCGTCGAACAACTGCGCCATCGCATCGGGTGGCAGGGTGATGGCAAAGCGTCCGCACATGGGCCTAACCCCCTGCTTTGGCGCGCTGGCTGGCGCCGCGCAGAGCTACCCAGGGCGCATGCGCGGTTCCAGGGGCACCATATCCAGATCTGTCGGCCATCGCTGTCCTCTCTCGGATTCCCGCAATGCTAAGCCGCATTCGGTGCTTTGGGAACCGCCCCCGCTCCGCCGCCTTTACCCCCCGGCGCGGCGCGGATATGCCCTGTGACCATGGGAATGTGGCCAAGCGGGGCGTCCGGATGATCCAAAACCTGTTGTCCCGCCTTGTGCGGCGAGAGGATCGGCCCAGCCTGCGCCTGACAGACCGCGACCGGCGCGCGCACACCGCCCAGGCCATTCCCTGCGTCGTCTACCAGACATGGGAAGACGATCTGTTCGGCGCCACCCATGTGCAGGCCATGACGCGGTTCCGGGATGCGAACCCCGACCTCGATTTCCGGCTGTTCCAAGGCGGGGCGCGCCGCGATTACATGCGCGACCACTGGGGCGATCATCCAATCCGGGACCTGTATGATCGCGCGCGCTTCGGCCCGATGAAAGCGGATATCTTTCGCTATTGCCTGCTATATGACCGGGGTGGATATTACTTTGACATCTCAAAGGGATGCGACACGCGGCTGACCTCGCTGCACCCGCCCGAGGCGCAGGCGCTGCTCTCTGCCGGGGGGAATGACGAGCCGCTGTTTCCGCCCCCCGAGGTCGCGCGGCACCTGCAACATCCGCACAAGCGCCTGATCCAATGGGCGCTGGGGTTCGTGCCCGGCCACCCGATCCTGAAAGCGATGATCGCCAATATCTGCGCCGCCGCCCCGTTTTTCGAGCGGCGCAGTTTCGACAACCCCAAGAACGCGATTCTGATGCTGACCGGTCCGGGCATGTACAACCAGACCGTCCGCAGCGTGCTGGCAGAGCGGGGGGCCGAGGGCATCGCCCAATGCGGGATCGACCTGAACGGCCACGGGATCTACGAGTTACCCGGGTCGCGGGCGCGGTTTCGCACGGTGCCGCATTACGTGGCGGCGCGGGATGTCCCGATCCTCGACTGAAACGCAAAGGGCCGCAGCAGATGCCGCGGCCCTTCGGTTCGCATGCCTTTTGCCTATTCGGCAAAGGTGATCCGGCCGTCCAGATAAGGCGCATAGGGGCCTGCCGCGGCAATGAACTCGGCCGTCACATCGGCCAGATCCGGGCCGAAGTCATAGGCATTCATCGCATCGACGAACATCCGGAACCCATCGCCGCCATTGCGAACGAAGTTGTTCGAGACGACGCCATAGACCTTTTCCATGTCCAGCGGCGCGCCGCCCACCGTCACGTCAGAGATCCGGCTGCCCGGTTCTCCGGATTTGTCGACCGTGTAGGTCATGCCCGCGACCTGCAGGAAGCGGCCCGCGCCGTCCTCCAGCTGGCTGGCGCCGTTTTCAAGCGCGGCCAGCAGCGTTCCGCCGGTCACCTGGAAGGTCGACAGGGTGTTCTGGAACGGCAGCACCGTCAGCACCTCGCCCATCGTAACCTCGCCCGCGTCGATAGAGGCGCGGATGCCGCCAGAGTTCTGCAAGGCCACGTCGATGCCCTGATCCTTGACCCGGGCCAGCATGGCGTCGGCGATCAGGTTGCCCATCTCGCATTCCACTTGACGGCAGACGCTGCGGTCGCCCTCGATCGGCGCGCTGGTTTCGGCGACGACCTTGTTGCGAATCTCGTCCAGCGGCGCGGCCAGTTCGCCGATCCGCTCTTTGACAATCGGGTTCTCTTCGACCGAGGCGTCCAGCAGGATCGGCTCGCCCGAGGCCATGGTGATCACACCCTCGTCGTCAAAGGTCACGTTCAGCTCGCCCAGGAACTTCCCGTATGCATAAGCCTGCACGATGGCGGTGGTGCCGACCATCACCGGATAGGGGCCCTTGGCGCCCTCGATGGTGTTGGACAGCAGCGAGTTGTCATGCCCGCCGACGATGATGTCGACCCCGGGCACCGCCTCGGCCACGGCCATGTCGACATTCAGGCCGGAATGGCTGAGCACGACGATCTTGTTGATCCCGTTGGCTTCCATCCGCTCGACCTGCTCGGCTACCGCCTCTGCCGGATCGGTGAAGATCACGTTGGGACCGGGGCTTGCCAATTCGTCGGTGTTCTGGGGCGTCAGGCCGATCAGGCCGATACGCTCGCCGCCCCGCTCGAGGATCACGGCTTTCTGGATCGCACCGCTCAGCAGCGGCTCGCCGCTGATATCGGCATTCGACATCAGGATCGGGAAATCGACCGCCTCGGTGAAGCCCTTCAGAACCTCGGGGCCATCGTCGAATTCGTGGTTGCCCACGGTCATCGCGTCATAGCCCATGCGGTTCATCAACTCGGCCGCAGCCTTGCCCTTGTAATAGGTGTAAAACAGCGTGCCCTGAAACTGGTCGCCGCCATCCACCAGCAGATAGTTGTCCAGCCGCGCCTTTGCCGCCTCGACCGCCGTCACCAGCCGCGCCGACCCGCCAAAGCACTTGCCTTCCAGGTTGTCCTCTTCCGAACAGCCCGAATCGTATTTCGAGATCGGCTCGAACCGGGAGTGGAAGTCATTGGTGTGAAGGATGGTAATGCTATAATCGGCAGAGGCGATGCCGGCGGTCAGCCCCAGCATTGCCACTGACGTCAAGAATTTCGAACCCATGGAAGGTCTCCCTGTTGGTTGTGGCGACAGAGTGGCGCCGCAGCGCGGCAGAGTCAAAGGCGTTTGCACCTATCCACAGGGCGCCGGGGTCTGATTGAACCGCGGGCGGGGGTGCTTATCTGATGGGGATGATACGCCGACTTGTTCTTGCCACGCTGCACGCTGCCGTCGTCTTTGCCGCGCTGGCCTATGCGGCGGTGCCCGGCCCCTACCGCGCGGTGACGGCGGGGCTGTTCGGCCTCGCCCATCCGGCGCCAAACCTCTACACCGACGCGCCGGAACAAGCGGACAGGATGCTGGCCCTGATCGCCGCGGCAGAGGCCAACACCGCCGCGTTTTTCGGCACGCTGACGGCCAATCCGGTCTGGGTGATCTGCACCACCCCCGCCTGCCAGGCCGAATTCGGCTTTACCGCCAACGGGGTGACGATCGGCTATCACTATGTCCTCATCGGCCCCAAGGGTCTGTCAGAGATGATCCTGACCCATGAGCGCGTGCATGTGGCGCTGCATCGCTATCTGGGGCCGTCCGACATTCTGTCGCCCCGCTTTCCCGCCTGGTTTGACGAGGGGCTGGCGGCGCATCTGTCGGGCGACACGCGCCTGCGGCAGCCCGCCGATCCCCGCGACGCCGATTGGGTCCTGACCGCGCAACGCTACACCGACTGGCTGGCGCTGCGCGGGGTCTACGATTGGCGCGACCGCTACGGCGCCGCCGCCCGGCTGGTGGTCGAGATCGAGCAGATCGCCGGAACCGACGGCCTGCGCGCGATGATCGAGGCGGTGGGCAACGGCGCGGA
>CAYGRI010000086.1:10217-15724 GCA_964352155.1 uncultured Maritimibacter sp.
CCTTGCGGCCGGCGAGACCTTGGGTGCCCCCATCGACCTCTCCGATGGCTACATCCACTTTTCCACCGCCGCCCAGGCGGCCGAGACCGCCGCGAAGTACTTTGCGGGCGTCGAGGGGCTGGTGCTGCTGGCGCTGGAGTCGGATACCTTGGGTGACGCGCTGCGGTGGGAGCCGTCGCGCGGCGGTGCGCTGTTCCCGCATCTCTATCGTCCGATGCGGGCCGAGGATGTGCTGTGGGATGCCCCCCTGCCCGTTCTGGGCGGCGCCCATGTCTTCCCCGAAGAGATCGCGGGCCATGTGGACCCCAGGCGCGCCCAGTTCGACGCTTTCAAGGCGCTGGACCGGGACCAGCCGGTCGAGATGCTGAACCTCGTGCGCCTGCGTGCCCAGGCGGCCTATCCAGAAGGGCACGCGCTGGCAGACAAGGACCTGACCGGCGCCGAGGCCTATGCGCGATACGGCACCGAATCGGCGCCGGTGCTGGCCGGGGTCGGCGGCAGCGTGTTGTGGCGCGGCGCGTTCGAGACCCTGCTGATCGGACCGGCGTCAGAGCGGTGGGACCATGTCTTTGTCGCGCGCTACCCCTCGGCAAGCGCCTTCCTCGCCATGGTCAAGGACCCGGCCTATGAACAGGCGGTGGTGCATCGGCAGGCGGCGGTGCGCACATCCCGGCTGATCCGCTGCGCCCCGGCGGATGCGGGCGCAGTCTTCGGATGAGCCTGAGCGAACGCGCGGGCCTAGCGCTGCTGCGCCGGATCGACCCCGAACGCGCCCATGACCTTGCGCTGCGGGCCGTCCGCGCCGGGGCGCGGCGCCGTCACCTCGGCCCGGCTGGCCATCCGGGTGGCGGGGCTGGCGCTGCCTAACCCGGTGGGCCTTGCCGCCGGGTTCGACAAGAACGCCACCGCGATCCGGGGCCTCTGCGCCGCGGGGTTCGGCTTTCTCGAATTTGGCGCCGCCACGCCCCGGCCGCAACCTGGCAACCCGCGCCCGCGCCTGTTCCGCCTGACCGAAGACCGCGCGGCCATCAACCGCTTTGGCTTCAACAATGACGGGGCCAGCGCCATCTCCGCCCGGCTGGCGGAGGGGCCAAAGGACGGGATCCGGGGCCTCAACCTGGGCGCCAACAAGGACAGCACCGACCGCGCCGCCGATTTTGCCGATGTGCTGCGCATCGCCGGGCCGCATATCGACTTTGCCACCGTAAACGTCTCGTCCCCCAACACCGAAAAGCTGCGCGATCTCCAAGGCGCCGACGCGCTGGCCGCCCTGCTGGCCGGAGTGATGGAGACGCGCGCCGCCCTGGCCCGGCCGATCCCCGTGTTCCTCAAGATCGCGCCAGACCTGACCGACGCCGAGATTGCCGAGATCGCCGGTGTGGCGACCGGGGCGGGCATCGACGCGATCATCGCGACCAACACCACCCTGGCGCGCGACGGCCTGTTCAACCCGCAACGCGGCGAGGCGGGCGGCCTGTCGGGCGCGCCGCTGTTCGACCGCTCTACCCGGGTTCTGGCCCGCCTGTCGCGGGACACAGGCGGCGCGCTGCCGCTGATCGGGGTCGGCGGGATCTCTTCGGCCGAAGATGCCTATGCCAAGATCCGCGCGGGCGCCTCTGCGGTGCAATTGTACACCGCCATGGTCTACCACGGCCTGTCCCTCGCCTCGCGCATCGCCCGGGGGTTGGAGGCCTTGCTGGCGGCGGACGGGTACGCCAACGTGGCCGAGGCGGTCGGCACAGGACGGGAAGACTGGCTATGACAACAGCAACCATCTGGCACAATCCACGCTGCGCCAAATCGCGCGAAACCCTGGCCCTGTTGCGGGATCGCGGGGTCGCGATCGAGGAACGCCGCTACCTCGACTCGCCCCCGACAGAGGCGGAACTTCGCGAGACACTGGCGCTGCTCGGCCTGCCCGCCATCGGCCTGATGCGC
This sequence comes from uncultured Maritimibacter sp., assembly GCA_964352155.1. GTDB lineage: Bacteria > Pseudomonadota > Alphaproteobacteria > Rhodobacterales > Rhodobacteraceae > Psychromarinibacter. The sequence continues at coordinate 12,156 of CAYGRI010000086.1, forward strand.
ACCAAAGAGGCCGCCTTTCGCGAGCTTGGCCTGTCCAGGGACATGGCGGACGACGCCCTGATCGCCGCCATGGCCGCAACGCCGAAACTGATCGAGCGGCCGGTCGTTTTCGCCAACGGCAAGGCCGCCTTGGGGCGCCCCCCCGCTGCCGTGCTGGAGATCCTGTGACCCTGCGCGGTGCCGCCCCCTAGCGCCTGACCCGGACGCAGACGCCGATCGGCCCGTCACCAGGGCGCTGAGCTGGCCTCACCAGACCGCCCGGCGCCTATCCGGCGGGCGGCTTGCCGATGCCAGCCTCCAGGCGGGGATAGCGCAGACCCAGAGTCACCGCCCGCGTCACGTTGAGGATCATGAGCGCGACCCACAGCCCGTGATTGCCCAGCCAGGGCACCAACACCGCCAAAAACGCCGCATACACCAACACCGATTGCAGCGCGGCGTTGCGCATCTGTCGTGTCCAGGTCGCGCCGATGAAGATCCCGTCGTACATCCAGGCGGCGACCCCCAGAAGCGGCGCGGCCACCAGCCAGGGCAGATAGCTGCGCGCCTCGGCCCGGACCGCCTCGGAGGTGGTCATCAGGTCGATGATGCCACCGCCCGCGATCCAGAAGGTGACGGCCAGCAAGAGCGCCCCCGCGACACCCCATTGCGAGGCGATGATCGCCGCGCGGCGCAGCTCTGCCCGGTTGCGCGCCCCGACGGCCCCGCCCACCAGCGCCTCGGCGGCGAAGGCGAACCCGTCAAGGGCGAAGGCCGTGATCTCCAGGAACTGCAGCAGCACCTGATTGGCCGCCAGCGTGACGTCGCCGAAATCCGCCGCCAGAAAAAGAAAGGTGGTGAAGGACCCTGTCAGCAGCACCGAGCGGATCATGATATCCGCGTTCACCGCCAGCATCCGCTTCAGCCGCACCGGATCGAACACCCGCGCCCAGTCACACCACTGGTTGCCGGAAAACGCGCCGCGACACAGCCAAAGGCCCAGCGCCAGCCCGCTCCACTCTGCGATCAGCGTGGCCACGGCCACCCCGCCGACGCCCCAGCCCAGACCCAGCACGAACCAGACATCGAGCACCACATTCAGCCCGTTCATCCAGAATTGCAGCAACAGCACGCCGCGGGTGCGTTCCATGCCGATCAGCCAGCCGGTCACCGCATAGATGCCGATGGCCGCAGGCGCGCCCCAGATCCGGATGCTCAGATAGGTCTGCGCCAGTCCCTCGACCTCGTCGGACGCGGGCGCCAGCCAGAAGGCGCCGGCAAAGATCGCCGTCTGAAGCAGCACCAGCGTCGCCCCGGCGGCGGTGCCGATCAGCAACCCCCGGGTCAGCAGCGCGCCGGTCTCTGCCGTTTCGCCCGCGCCCTTGGCCTGCGCCACAAGGCCGGTGGTGCCCATGCGCAGGAAGCCGAAGATCCAGTAGATCGCCGACAGGATCACCGCGCCGATGCCCACCGCCCCGATCGGCGCCGCCAATCCCAATTGCCCCACCACGCCGGTGTCCACAGCCCCCAGAATCGGTACGGTGGCATTGGACAGCACGATGGGCACCGCGATCCGCAGCACCCGGCGATGGGTCAACGGCCCGGCGGTGACCGCCGGTTGGCTCACGGCAGAGGCTTTGCGGGCATCAGGAAATGCCCCGTGGCCTGGGCGAAGGGCCGCGCGCGGTTGTCTTGCCACGCCTCCACATGCACGCTGGCATAGCGCCGCCCGGACCGGTTCACCCGCGCCCGCGCATAGGCATCGCGCGGCAGGCCCGACCGCAGGTAATCCACCGTGAAGTCGATGGTCTTGGGCAGGCGCGGCAGATTCTCGGGCTGGATCGTCGCCGGGTCGATCCGGCCCGATTCGATGTCTTCCCACAGATAGGACCACGACAATTCGATGATCGCCGCCGTTTCCAGAAAAGCCGCCGTCGCGCCGCCATGCAGCGCGGGCAGCATCGGATTGCCGATCAGCTTGTCGTCATAAGACAGCAGCGCGGTCAACTCGTCGCCGTGCCGTTCAAACGATATCCCCATGAAGCGGATATAGGGGACCCCGCCCACCAGCGCCTTGAGCGCGGCGTCGCGGCGTTGCTTGACCACCTGCACCGGGTCGGGGCGCGGGCGGCTCATGGCTTGCGCTCCACCGTGAAGGCGCCGGTGGCGGCGGCCACCGGATGCGCGTCATCGTCATCCATCGCCGTGGCCCGCACAAAGGCGACCGAGCGGGTGACATGGTAGCATTCCGCCCGCGCCCGAATCGTCTGGCCGGGGGTCGCGGGGCGCATATAGTCGATCCGAAGATCCAGCGTCGCGGTCACCGGCGATGCCTCGGGATGAGACATAACAGAGGCGCCGCAGCAGGTGTCCATCAGCGCCGACACCGCGCCGCCGTGGATCACCCCGGTCTCGGGGTCGCCGATCAGCTTTTCGTCATAGGGCATCGCTATCTCTGCCAGGCCGGGGCCGATGGACACCATCTGCATCCCAAGCGCTCGCGCATGCGGCAGCGCGTCAATCAACTGGCGCGCCAGCTTGAAGGTCCGCGCGTCTTCTTCGGTCATGTGCCTCGCCTCGATCTGTCGGTTGCTTTGTCGGACCTCGCCGGGCGCGCTGCAAGGGCTTCTTTTGCCGCCGCGCCGCCGGGCAGACGTGCATCGTATGGCACAGCCTCGGGTTGAACACGATTGATCGAACCGGTCCGACACCTTAGTTTACTTGCAAAGGAGTCGTGATGTCCGACCCACGTCTATCGTTCAAGGAGATGTGCGCCCGCTTCGATGTAACCCCGCGCACGCTCCGCTATTATGAGTACATAGAGCTTCTGGACCCCGAGAAAGAGGGCCGCAGCCGGTTCTACGGGCCGCGAGAGATTGCACGGATGACGCTGATTCTGCGCGGGCGCCGCTTTGGGTTCACGCTGGAAGAGATCCGGCAATGGCTGCAAATCTACGAGAACGAAGGCAGCCATGCGCAGATGAAAGCGCTAGTAGAATATGCGGACCGGCAGCTTGCGGCCCTGCAGGCCCAGCATGACGATCTGACCGCCGCGATAGAGGATTTGCGCCGCCTGCGCGCGCAGGCTGCCTCTCAAGCCGACTGACGGGGCGGCCCGGCAAAGAGTGACGTAACGTTACGACCGCGTCAGCTTGCGCCGGACTTGAACGGGCATGTCGAAACCGTCAGTTCACAGTCCAGTAGTGTAACTTGAGTTGAGGCAAACATGACAGACGAGGTCATGACCATCCGTCAGATGTGCGACACGTTCGACGTGACGCCGCGGACTTTGCGGTTTTACGAATCCAAGGAATTGATCGCGCCGCGCCGCGAGGGCAACCGGCGGCTTTACACCCGCCGCGACCGGGCCCGCCTGACACTGATCCTGCGCGGGAAACGCTTTGGGTTCTCTTTGGAAGAGATCCGCCAACTGCTGGACCTTTATCATCACAAGGACGGTCCCGGGGCGCAGTATCAACAGGCCTACAATGCGGCCAGAAAGCGCCTCGACGACCTCGAGGCAGAGCGCGCAAAACTCGACAAGACCATAAGCGACCTCAGGGACATGCTGGATTGGGGCGCGCAGGCGC
>CAYGRI010000087.1:0-15664 GCA_964352155.1 uncultured Maritimibacter sp.
CTTCCTGGAACTTGGCAGCGACCCTCGTCGCTTCAAGATGATTGTCCAAAGGCCCTAGGTGGCTGACCTCAATTGAGGGCACAAGCCATCATCAGTTTCAAGTTGCCGGGCGGGGGTCAGGCCGCGTCGTGGCTGACCCTGACCTTGTTGCGCCCATTTGCCTTGGCGACATAGAGCGCCTGATCGGCGTCGTTCAGCATTTGCTCGGACCCCAGGGGCCGGCTGCCGGTGCTCATCCGCAGACCGATTGACGCGGTGACGGCAACCACGCCCGCTGACCCTGGCAGAGCGATCGGCGTGCCCCCGATCCTCTGGCGGATCCGGTCCGCAGCGCGGGTGGCCGAGGCAAGCGTGCAGCCACGGACCACGGCCAGAAACTCTTCGCCGCCGATCCGCGCCAGCAGGTCGTTCTGGCGCAGGCACTGGCGCATCCGGTCTGCGACCTCGATCAGAACGGCATCCCCCGCTGGATGGCCGTAGCGGTCGTTGATCGACTTGAACCGGTCGAGGTCGATCACCAAAACCGCGAATTGCGATCCGTCCTGGATCGCATCAGAAGCGTAAGACGACAGTTTGGTCATTGCGAAGCGGCGATTGAACAGCCCGGTCAGAGGGTCCAACATCGCCATTTTCAGCTCGATCCGCAGCGCGTCTCGGAACCGGTCGGCGCACCGCTTATGCGCCAGTTCGCGTCGCAACCTGAGGGCGAGTTCCTCTACCTCAAAGCCGGTGTCGATCAGATCGTCGACGCCGATGTCCAGCGCCGTGGCGGCCTGTTTTACCGAGGGCTGCTCTTGGACCATGAGAATGGCAGAGCGCATGGTATCGGCCCGGCACCGAAGTTCCGAGATCATCTGCAGCGCCCATCCCGGCGCTTCGGGGCAATCCATCATGACGATTGCATCCGGGGCGGGTCCACTGCCGATCATGGCTAGCGCCGCCTCCGCCGGGACGGCGCGGATCCGGTCGCGGATGTGCGCGGCCAGGGCCTGCCGCATCGCGGCGCCATCCAGTGCACTTGGGGTGATCAGCACAACGTTGCCGCCGGGAAGGAACCCTTGCATCGGTTCTGCGAACCCGGGCGAATTCGCCGAGGCCACGCTGCGCAATTCGGCGTCGCTTGCGTGGCGCCGCAGCAGGTTGCGGATCCGGGCGCCAAGCAGCGCGGGCTCTGCGGACATGTCGATGACGGCGTCCACCCCCGCTTCGAGCGCGCGCAGCCGCGCCCGGACGTCGGCCCGCTCCAGCCTGAGGATGATGGGAATGCCGCGGGTACGGGGGTCGCTTCGGAGTTTTCGGAACAGGTCGACGCCATCGACCGCGCCCATCCATTGCGGCAGCAGGATCAGCCCGGGTTGTTCGGCGCGGGCCTGATCCAGCACTTCCTGGGATGTGGCCGCCTGGCTGATCTGATAGGCATGCGAAGCAAGCCGGGCCTTGAGCAGAATACGCTCGCCCGCGACGGAATCTGCAATGAGGAGGCGGCCCGGCATGTTGCCCTCTTATTCAAAATCATAGCAAATTTCGTATTTGCATTAGTATGTGCTTGAGAGAGGTTAAGAAAACGTTTCCAGCGCAGCGGAGATTGGTGATGACGCGAGAAATGGCTGAAACGATCGCGGCCCGGGCGTTGGGCTGGCTTGCGGCCAGCGACGATCTGATGGGCGTCTTTCTGGGGTCCACCGGGGCCTCTGTGGAGGACATTCGCGCCAAGGCGGCCGACCCCGAATTTCTAGGGTCGGTGCTGGATTTCCTGTCGATAGACGATGCCTGGGTCGTGGGCTTTTGCGACTCGGCCGGGCTGCCCTACGCGACCGTCATGCAGGCGCGCGCGGCGCTGCCCGGCGGCGAGATCGTGCACTGGACGTAGCCGCCGCCGGGATCACAGGTCGATCACCACGGTGCCCTCCGGCGCGGCGGCGCGGCTTTGGCACAGGATGATCTGATCGGCCCGGTCCTTGTTCGACAGGACGAAATCGCGGTGCTCGACCTTTCCGGACAGGACCTTGCATTTGCACACGCCGCACAGACCGTCCGAGCATTTCACATCGATACGCACCCCGGCGGCCAGCAACACATCCGTCGCGGTCTGATCGGCGGGGATCAGAAACTCCCGTCCGGATTTGGCGAGCGTCAGGGTGAAGGGATGATTCTCGTACTCCGGTTGTTCGGGGACCGAGAAATACTCCAGATGTCTTGCATCTTCGGGAAAGCCATTCGCCTCGGCGCTGGCCATCACGGCGGACATATAGGCATCGGGCCCGCAGGTATAGGCATGGGCGCCCGGGCGGGCGTGGAGCACCTTTGACAAATCGGCCCGGGTGCCTTCGTCGGAGATGTGCAGCGTCACCCGGTCGGCCCAGGGGACACTGCGCAGATCGTCCAGAAACCCGGCCGAGGCACGGGTAGAGCAGCTGTAATGCAGGGCGAACTCTGCCCCCAGCGCATGTAGGCGGTGGGCCATCGCGATCATCGGGGTTACGCCGATGCCACCGCCCATGAGGTAGGAAAAGCTGGCCTCTTCGATCAAGGGGAAATGGTTGATCGGGTGGGAAATGAACACCCGCCGCCCCTCGCGGAAGATCCGGTGCATCAGTTTCGACCCACCCCGGCCCGCATCTTCCCTGAGCACAGCGATCTGATACTTTGACCGGTCCGCCGGATCGCCGCTGAGCGAATACTGGCGGAAGAATTCGGGCGCCACAACGACGTCGATATGCGCCCCGGCCTCGAACGCGGGCAGGTCGCTGCCATTGGGACGCGAGAATTCGTACTTCGTCACCCCGCCCGCCATCTCTTCGGCCTTGGAGACAACCACTTGCAGCACCGGGCTGTCGCCTGTGTCGGCGGTGTAGACATGCTCTGGCGCGGTGCCGGCGGCGCGGCGGCGGCGGTGTTCGGCGGCGGGGATCATCGCCTGATAGGCCGCGATCCCGGCCTCGCGGTCCGCCGGGAAGGGCCAGGGATAGGGCGGCGGCGCCAGCGGCGCGGGGTAGACTGCCAGCGTCTGATCCTCATAGCGCAGATCCAGATCACGGCTGAGCCCGCGCTCGTTCGCTGGATGCTCGGGCGGGCGATAGGGGCCTTCGTCCACCATCTCCAGGTCCCACCACCACTTCTTCACGCGGTTGATCCCGCCATTGCCGACCATGTCGTCCAGCCGCGCCAGCACCGGCGCGGCCTTGGGGACATGCATCGCGACCCAGCGGAACGGCGCCTCGGAGAACAGCCCCTCCAGGTTCCATGGGCAGGTCTTCATGCAGCGCCCGCACATCGCGCCGTTCTTCTGGCTGACGCGGTAGGTGGTGCATTTCTGGCTGTCGGATTTCCAGATTTCATAGCCGTTGAACATCAGCTTCGGCCCCGCCGTGATCGCGCCCGAGGGGCATTCGCGGGCGCATTTGTTGCAGGAGTCGCAAAACGCCTGCAGGCCAAAGTCGATGGGCTTGTCATGGGTGATCGGGATCGACGAGGTGACAACCCCCGATTTCAGCCGCGGCCCCAGGAAGGGGTTCAGGATCACCTCGCCGATTCGCGACACCTCGCCCAGCCCGGACAACAGCAGCAGCGGCGGGTGCAGCACCTCGTCATCCATCACGGTATGGGTACGGGCGGAATGGCCCAGATTGCGCAAATGCTGCGCCAGAACGCCGCCCACAAGGCTGAAGCGCAGATAGGCCCGCATGGATTGCGCGCAAGAGATCCAGTCGTCGCCCGAGGCCCCTTCCATCGTCTCGTGCCCCTGATCGACGATCATGGAGATGGCCTGATCGTGGTAAGGGGTGATCGGCGCGCCCGAGGCATCGTGGCTGTACCAGGTCCAGTCTGGACAGGCCGACAGCCCGACCGCGTCCTGCCCCAGGAAATACAGCGCGCCCTTTATATTGTCGGCATTGCGCTGCGCATCGCGGGTGGAAGGGTGGAGGTCGCGCACCTCGCCATCCTGCAGCAGGATGAAGGCGCCCAGCGACGGGCGGAACGCGAAGGCCGAGGCCGCCTTGCGCACGTAATTGCCGTTGCGCGCGCCCTCTTGCGCCGCTTTGCCCAGATCGCCGAACAGCGAGCGGGCGAACATATTGGCGCGTTTCGGGACGCGGGCGACATTCGGGCGATCGATATAGGTGGTCGGATCCGCAACGCGTTTCAGGGTTTCGAACGGGTGCGGGCCGTCCTTGAACTTGCGCTTGCGGAACGGATCGGCGGTGCGGGCATTGCGGGCATGTCTTCCAAGGCCCGCATGCCAGCCGAGGCCGGGGGTCTGATCGGGTTGCAGGGGCTTGTCGGGGCGCATCTCCAGCGTCGTGGTGATCACGGCGAGGCCAAAGCGGGGGCCGAGGAACGGGTTCACGGCCTGACCGTCCTTTACCGTTGCCAGCCCTGCTGCCACCGCCAGCCGCGTCAGATGCACATCCGAAGCGGCGGCGGAATGGGCGCGGGCGTCGAACCCCAGCAGGCGGATGTAGTTCGCCAGGGTCACGGCCGTTTCCATGCTGCGCAGGCAGGCGCGCTGGTCTTGCGCGTCGTGGATCCAGTCGGCCCCGGCCTCTCCCTCTCCGGGGTCGCGGGGAAAGTCGCACAGGAAGACCAGCGCATGGGTGTGATGACGGCAGTCGGCGGGTGGCTGCGCCAGCGCCTCGCGCAGGTTGGCCATGATCAGGTCGATTCCGGCGGCCAGCGTCTTGGGCTGCATGGTGCGGATCTTGTCGGCCAGACGGTCCACATCGGGATTGTCGATCGGCGCCTCCAGCCAGGCCGTCTGCGGGATCTTGCAGATGCCGACCATCGCGCTGTCAAGGAAATAGCCGAAGGCCTTCAGATGCCGCGCCCGTTCGGCCGGGTCATCGGGGATCGTCGCGCGCACCCGGGTGACTCCGTCGCGGGTGGCGTCCAGCATCGCCTGATATTCCTGCATCGCGTTTACGATCGACAGCGGATCCTCGGGACGGCGAAAGCTGAGCCCCTGCATCCGGGGCAGTTCCTCCAGCCCGATGGGCTGAGCGCGCCGCAGCAGGGTTTCCAGCGGGTAGGGGCCCTGATGGACCGGTCGCGTGTGGTAGGAGAACAGCTTGGTCATGGGGTGCCTTTACAGATGGGTCGGGCGGTCACCCGCCCCGGCGGTGATCTTTTGCAACAGCCGTCGCAGCGCCTGCTGTTCCGTGTCGGTCAGTTGCGCGGCGATGGCATCCCGGACCCGGGCGGCCACCGGTGTCGCCTGCGCCAGCACCGTGCGGCCCCGCTTGGTCAGGGAGACGCTGCGGGTCCGCCCGTCGCCGTCCCCGCCTGTTCGCGCGATCAGGCCGTCCGCCTCCATCCGGCGCAGCGCACGGCTGGTCGCGGTGCGGTCGATCCCCAGATGATCGGCGATGTCCGAGGGCTGGTGCAGCCCCTCATGCCCGGCCACCGCCAGGATCGCCCAGTGGGTCCGCGCCAGACCAAGCGGACGCAGGCCCTCCTCGATCCGGCGCTGCTGGATGCGGGCCGCCAGCGACAGGTGATAGCCAAGCGAGTCGTGCAGGCGGGGCGGGTGTTCCATGATTGGCAGTGTCAATTACTTCCGACCCCTCTGTCAACGGCGCCGCGACTGTGGCATCAGGCGCAAAACAACGGGGGTGCCATGACCAGAATCAAAGCCGTGCTGTTCGACAAGGACGGAACCCTTTTCGACTTTCACGCAACGTGGAGCGCGTGGTCCGCCACAATGCTGCTGGATCTGGCGGCCGGTGACCCGGCGCGGGCCTCTGCTCTGGGCGCGCTGATCGGCTATGACATGACAGAGGCCCGCTTTGACCCGACCAGCGAGGTGATCGCCGGAACGCCCGAGGATATCGTGACAAGGCTGGCGCCGGCGGTGCCAGAGCTGTCGCGGGCACAGCTGATCGACCGGCTGAACAGCCTCGCGGCGGAGGCGGTGCAGGTTCCGGCGGTTCCGCTGAAACCCCTGTTCGGCGATCTGCGCGCGCGGGGGCTCGCCCTGGGCATTGCGACCAATGACGCCGAGGTTCCGGCCCGCGCTCATCTGACCGCCGCGGGCGTGGCGGAGGAATTCGATTTCATCGCGGGCTACGATTCTGGCCATGGCGGAAAACCGGCGCCGGGCATGTGTCTGGCCTTTGCCGCGCAAATGGGGCTGGCGCCGGATTCGGTGGTGATGGTGGGCGACAGCACCCATGATCTGGAGGCCGGGCGCGCCGCCGGAATGCGCTGCGTCGCGGTGCTGACCGGCCTCGCGGGGCCGGAAGATCTGGCGCCGCTGGCTGATGCCGTGCTGCCCGATATCGGTGCCTTGCCGCAGTGGCTGCTGTCACAAAACCTGCTCTGATCTCTAGTCTTACGACGTATTTGCGGCGATTCTGTCACGCATCGAAGAATGGGCCGGGTGGGCGCTGCAGGTTTGGGCCATCGCAACCGCAGTTTGGCATTTTTCAGCGGCCCTCTGAAACCGACCCGCGGGCGTCGCGTTTCGCCCATCTTTGAGTCGGGGCCTGCTGTTTGCTGTCTGGAAAGCGGCAAGGAGTCGACATGGCACAGGTGGCAACAAGACGGCGGCGATCGGGCGGGCATTCCGGCAATCGGCGGCTGACCGATCCTGCAATCATCCGGCAAATGCCCTGGCGGATTCCCTTGAACACGGACCGCCCGACAGAGCCTTTGACCGAAGCCGGGGTCGAGGCGATCCACGACGGCGCCATGCGGATCCTGGAAGAGATCGGGATCGAATTCCTGAACGAGGAAAGCCTGGCGCTGTTCTCCGAGGCGGGGGTGCGCGTGGACGGCACCAACGTCCGCATGGGCCGCGACTTTGTGATGGAGATGCTGGGCAAGGCGCCATCGCAATTCACCCTGACCCCCCGCAACCCGGATCGCGCCCTGGTGATGGGCGGGGCGCATATGCTGTTTGGCAACGTCAGCTCGCCGCCGAATTTCTGGTCGCTGGACACCGGCAAGGTCTCTGGCACGCGGGCGCAATGCCGCGACCTGCTAAAGCTGACCCAATATTTCAACTGCATCCATTTCGCCGGCGGCTACCCGGTGGAACCGGTGGATGTGCATGCCGGGGTCCGCCATCTGGACGTGCTGTTCGACAAGCTGACGCTGTCCGACAAGGTGGTGCATGCCTACAGCCTTGGCGCAGAGCGGGTCGAGGATGTGATGGAGATGGTGCGGATCGCCGGGGGGCTGACGCGCCAAGACTTCGCCGCCACCCCCCGGATGTACACCAACATCAACTCGACCTCGCCGCTGAAACATGACATCCCGATGATCGATGGATGCCTGCGCTGCGTGCGCAAGGGGCAGGCGGTCGTGGTGACTCCGTTCACGCTGGCCGGGGCTATGGCGCCGGTGACCATGTCGGGCGCAGTGGCGTTGTCCATCGCCGAGGCGCTGTCGGCCATCGCGCTGTTCCAGTATGTCGCGCCGGGGTCGCCCTGCGGCATCGGGACCTTCACCAGCAATGTCGACATGAAATCCGGTGCCCCGGCTTTTGGCACGCCGGAATACATCCGGGCCACGCAGATGACCGGGCAGATGGCGCGGTTCTATGGGTTGCCGCTGCGCTCCAGCGGGGTCTGCGCGGCGAATGTGCCCGACGGGCAGGCGATGTGGGAAACCTCCAACAGCCTGTGGGCGGCAGTGCAATCGGGCACCAACATGGTCTATCACGCCGCCGGCTGGCTGGAGGGCGGGCTGATCGCCAGCCCCGAGAAATTCGTGATGGATTGCGAAGTGCTGCAGATGATCCAGCGCTATTTCGAGCCCGAGATCTGCGCCACCGGCCCCGATGACATCGCGCTGGGGGCGATCCGCGAGGTCGGATCGACGGGGCATTTCTTTGGCATCGAGCATACGCAAGCGCGCTATGAAACGGCGTTCTACCAGCCCTTCGTCTCGGATTGGCGCAACTTCGAGGCGTGGAATCTGGATGGCGCGGTCTGGACGGCGGAGAGGGCCAACGCGCTGTACAAACGCATCGTCGAGACTTTCGAGGAACCGCCGATGGATCCGGCGATCCGCGAGGAACTGACCGCCTTCGTCGATCGCCGCAAGGCCGAAGGGGGCGCGCCGACGGATTTCTGATCCGGCCACTGATCGACCCCTGATCCGGCCAACGATCCGGCTCCGGGGCTGGAAACGCGGTCAGGAAACGCTGTCTGGGCGCGGGGTCCGGAATATCCGCCTTGGCGCGTGCGGGCGGGGGCCCTAGGGTGCCCGCGTCCCCCAAGCAAAGGTGCTGTTCCATGTCTGTTTCCCCGCACCGGATCACGCCTGCCATCGCCCGGCGTCTGTGGATGACCGGCATCGGCGCGCTGGCCGGTCTTGCCGCCTGGCTGCTGCTGGATGTGGTGCCCGAATTTGTCCGCAGCGAGCGGGCGCTGCTGTTCGGATCAACGGCGGCGGGCGGCTTTTTCATCGCCCTTCTGGCGGCGGGGGGCACCTTGCCGTTTCGCCGTGCACTGGGGGTGGCCGTTGGCGCGTCGCTGCCGGGGGCGGCGCTGTTGACCTGGGCGAGCCTGCGCTACGACCGGGTCGATCCGTTCCTGGAATCCGGCCATGCCGCGCTGGCCTATGGCCTGATTTGCGCCCTGTCACTGCCCTTTCTGATGGTCGGATTGCGCGGCAAGGCGCCCTGGCACAGCTACCCCGCGCTCTTTCGCCAGGCGTGGGAGATCGTGGTGCGCGGGACGGCGGCGCTGATCTTTCTGGGCATCTTCTGGGCGGTGGTGTTTCTGTCGGATGCGCTATTCGGGTTGGTGGGATTGCCCTTCATCTCGCTGTTGCTGGACATCAACCCGGTGCCGCCGCTGCTGACGGGGGCGGTCATCGGCCTGGCGCTGGCGGTCGTGGTGGAGCTGGAGGACTACGGCTCCCCGCATCTTATCCTGCGGCTGTTGCAATTGTTTCTGCCGGTGGTCCTGGCGGTCACGGCGGTGTTTCTGGCGGCCTTGCCGTTTCGCGGTGTGTCTGGCCTGTTCGGCGCGTTGTCGGCGGCCGCGGTGTTGCTGTCGATGGCGGTGGGCATCGCCACGCTGATTACCGCCGCGATCGAGCGCGACGACGACGCGGCGGCCGGGTCGCCGGTGCTGCGGGTTTCGGCGCAACTTCTGGCGCTGGCGATGCCGGTGCTGGCCGGTCTGGCGCTGTATGCGGTGCTGCTGCGGGTCGGGCAATATGGGTGGAGCCCGGATCGCCTGGCCGCCGCCTGCGCGGGCGGTGTGGGGCTTGGCTATGGGGGCCTCTACGCCGTGTCGGTTCTGGCTCGGCGGCACTGGATGGCGCGGATCCGGCGGGCCAATACTTGGATGGCGCTCTGTGTGATCGCGGTCGCGGCGCTGTGGCTGACGCCGGTTCTGAACCCGGAGCGGATCTCGGCCCGCGATCAGGTGGCGCGCTTTGCGTCGGGCAGCATGACGGTCGAAGAGCTGGACCTGTGGTTCCTGGGCCGCGAGCTTGGGGTGGCGGGCGACAGGGTTCTGGACGATCTCGCGGCCCTCGACCGGCGTGACGCAGCGGCGCTGGCCGACCGGATCGCGGCGCTGCGGGCGGCGGGCAGCCGGTTTGAATTCGACCGCGTTGCGACAGACGCCGGCGCGCAGGGGGATCTGGACGCGGTTCTGGCGCTGGCGGTGGTGCGGCCCGGCGGGGCGGAGCCGCTGGTCCGGGACGATCTGACCGGGGTCCGCCCGGAGCAACTGGCGCGCTGGGCCAGGGCCTGCGCCCCGGCCCCCGATGACAGGGGCGCCATGCAGCCGGGCTGTGTGGCCCTGCGCGCCGATCTGCTGCCAGACGCGCCGGGGGACGAATTGCTGTTCTTCTGGCGCGGGGTGGCGGGGACCCGCGTGCTCGCGTTGTGGCGCGGTTCGGCCAAGGCGCCGATGGTGCTGCGCGGGGCGGGGGGGACCTTGCCGAACGACACGCTGCGCCGCCTGCTGGAGGGCGCCTATCGTCTTGGCCCGCCGACACTACAATCCCTCGACCTGGGCCAGACGGAACTTATCCTTTTGCCCTAAGCTATTGGACCTTTCTTAAGAAACCTCGCATAGCCTGTCGCAGTGTTTAAGAGGTGCTCCGATGCATGGGATGATTAATCGAACCATCCAGCGGTTCTTGTGCGACATCTATGGAACCTCCCTTTGGGAAAGGGTGGCCCGCCGCGCCGGGGTGCCCTGCGACGGCTTTGAGGCGATGCTGACCTATGACGATTCGCAGACGGAGGCCGTGTTGGCCGCGGCGACCAGGTACCTTCAGGAACCGCGGGAGTTGTTTCTTGAGGATCTTGGCGTTTACCTGGTGTCGCACCGGAACACGCAGCCAATCCGCAGGCTGCTGCGATTCGGCGGCGCGACCTTTGTCGAGTTTCTTTATTCTCTGGACGAGTTGCACGACCGCGCCCGCCTTGCCGTGCCCGACATGCAGCTGCCCGTTGTCGAGATGGAAGACATGGACGGTGGGCGGTTTACCTTGAATGTGCGCCATCCCACGGCCGGATTTGGCCATGTCTTCGTGGGGATCCTGCGGGCGATGGCGGATGACTACGGCGCGCTGGTGCTGCTGGAGCATCTTGGCCGAAAGCATGGCGCCGAACGGGTTGTGATCGACCTGGCGGAGATCGCCTTTGCCGAAGGGCGAAAGTTCGAGCTTCGGGCGCCGGCCACATGACGGCGGCGGAGGGTGCGTCCAGCGAGGCGGCCGATACTGTTCCTTTATCGGCGGCCGGGTTCGACACGTTGATGCCAATGGGTCTGATATTGACCCCGGAGGGGGTGATCCGCCATGCCGGGCCGACGATGATCAAGCTGCGCCCGGGTGACGGCGCGCTGGTCGGTCGCCGCTTTCTCGATGTGTTCGAGGTGCGGCGCCCCCGGCAGGTGGCGCAGTTCTCCGACCTGGCCGCTCAGACCGGGGACCCGTTGCGGATCCAGTTCCGCGACGCGCCCCGAACCGTGCTGAAGGGGGAAAGCGTCGTTCTGGCGGATGACAATGGGCTGGTGGTCAACCTGTCCTTCGGCATCGGCGCGATTGACGCTCTGGCCGCCTACGACATGAGCCGCGCGGATTTTGCCACCTCGGACCTGACGGTTGAGATGCTGTATCTGGTAGAGGCGAATGCCGCCGTGCAGGCGGAATTGCGCCGTCTGAACTCGCGGCTGGAAGGCGCCCGGACCCTGGCGCAGGAAAACGCGCTCACCGACCCGCTGACGGGCCTGCGCAACCGGCGCGCGCTGAACGAGGCATTGGATCGCTACAGCACCGCCTCGGCGCCTTTCAGCGTGATGGCAATTGATCTGGACTACTTCAAGCAAGTCAACGATGAGATGGGCCACGATGCCGGAGATGCGGTTTTGTGCAACGTCGCGCGCATCCTTAGGGATCTGACGCGCAAGAGCGACACCGTGGTGCGCACCGGCGGGGACGAGTTTGTGCTGCTGCTTCATCACACGACGGAACGGTTCCAGCTGGAAGCGGTCGCATCCCGTCTGCAAAGGCGTCTGGAACTGCCGATATTCTACGAAGGCCGGGAGCTTCGGGTGTCCGCCAGCATCGGAATTGCGGCCTCTACCTGCTTTCCAAAGCCGGATTCGACGATGCTGATGCGAGCGGCCGATGTGGCCTTGTACGACGCGAAAAACGCCGGGCGCAGCCGTTTTGCCTTTGCCGACAAAAGCAAGTGGCAGGGGGCAAAGACGGCGGTGGGGCAGAGCGGACAGGCCTAGGGGCCCTGACCGGTCGCGGGGTGCCCTCATGTCAAATCCGCCCGCCCGCGTGCTTTGGCGACAGCGCGGCTTCGGGCCGGGGAACCGGCGCCGATAGCCCGCGGCGGGCGCCGGATCGCGACGGGGTTTCCGGGGAGGGGAGGCCGGCGTCGCGCCAGCATCCGGGGCACATGGGATGTGCCAGACAGCATTGCGGCTTAGCAAAAGGACCGGGCGGGCAGCGCCCATGAACGTCCCGCACCGTTGAACGTCCCGCCCCCGACCCGAAGGCACTTCATGCCTCGGGTCGGGGGCGGTTTCTGTCAGGAGCTAGCGCGCCTTGGCAATCGCCAGCGGGATCGTAATGTCGAAGGTGAGCCCGATGGTCTCGTAGTCACTGCGGAACAGACCGTCATAGCTGCCCCCCACCTTGAACCGGGTGCCGCCTTCGGTGGTCACGGCGACCCCGGCCTGCGCACGACCGCGCCAGCCATCGGTGCTTGGCGTCGAATTGGTCGGCGTCACGCCCAGCGTCTGGCCCATATTGTAGATCGCCTCGATGCTGAAGGTCGGCTCATAGCGGAGCCCGTTGTTGCCCTCGAACGACCCGGCGAAGGTCGGCCCGAGTTTGACCTGCCCCATCTGGATCGTCTGGCTGGGGATCGCTACCCCCAGCGAGTCCACATAGGCCGCCTGCTTCTCCGAGTAATAAGACAGCGAGGCATTGGGCCGGATCCGCCAGGGGCCCCGGGTGAACTCTCCGGTCAGGGTCATCATCGCCAGCCAACGGTCGGTATCGAACTCGTCGGTATAGAGGCCCGCGCCGAACGGGCTGATGCTGTTGGTGGATTGACCGGCCGCCAACCGCGCATCGAAATACAGATTCGGGGACAGCCGCGCCGTCATATAGGGGCCGACCATCCAGCCCGTGCCTTCCACATCGCTGGTGGGGTTCGTGTTGCTTTCTGTCATCCGGTCGATTTGCACCATCATGCCCAGCAACAGGTTCTCGTTCATCAGGTAATCCGCGCCGAAATAGGCGATGGCGAAATCGCCAGTGCCGTCGGCATCGTCAAACCTCTTGTACGACGCCTCGAACCAGGCGTCCCAGCGGTAGTTCTCGACGAACTTCGTGGTTTCTGTCGCGCCATGGGCCAGCTCTGCCCGGGCCGCCGATTCCCGCAGATGGGTGAAGCTGCCGGTGACCTCGATGTTGTCGGCCCGGATGCCCATCGGATCGAACTTGAAGGGCAGCATCGACACCAGATCGCCATTGGCGAAGCTGACCCGGGATGCGTTGCCGAAGCCGCGGTTCAACCGGTCGATCCGGCGGCCCATCTCGGGCTCGCTGGACAGGATGAGATCGGCGCGCCGCAGCAGGAAGCGGTTGATCACATCGATGGTCCGTTGATCCGTCTGCAGCGAGTTGAAGGTGCAGGTCAGCGATTCCTGGGCCTGCAGCGAGATGGTAAGCCGCCGCTCCAGCGCGTCGCCGACGCTGTTGTCGTCAGAGCAGGTGACGCCAAGGTTGCCAAAGCCCGACGGCAGCACTTGCGAAATCTCGTATTCGCCCTCGGGCAGTTGGATCGGCCCGACGCGCCCGGATCCGTTCACCGTCTGGATCTGGAAGTTCAGCGCGCTTGTGGCGGAGGAAAACGAGAACAATCCATCCGGATCGGCCTGCTGGATGATGGTCAGTTCGCCGATCACGATTCGGCGGACCGTCAGGCTGGCGCTGGCCGTGCCGCTGCTGCCCAGGGTCGAGGTCAGCTCGCTGGAGGTGCTGGTGTAGCCCCCCGCCGCGGCGGCCGTCACATTCACCGCGACCTGACAGCTTTGCCCGGCGGGCAGGGTGGCGCCTGCGAGGCTGATGGTGTTTTGCCCTGCATTTGCCGTCACGCTGCCGCCCGGGCAGGTGGTGGAGGCATTCGGCACCGAAGCGACGGTGATCGACGGGTCGAACGTGTCCGAAAAGCCCAGAGAGGCCGCCTCGATCAGTGCCTGGCCATTGTCGATCACAAAGCGCAGCCGCGTCGTCTCGCCCTGGAAGATCTCTGCCGGTTCGAAGACCTTGGCAAAGCCGGGCGCGGGCGCCGGGCTGATGCTGAGCGATGCGCTGGCCTCCAGCGCGGTCGTGTTCTGGTCCGACAGCACGCTGGCGGTGTTGGTCAGGCTTGTGTTGCCCAGAACGCGGACCTCCACCGTGACGGTGCAGACCGCGCCCGCGGGCACCGTGCCGCCCGAGTAGGTCACCGAGGTTTCCCCCGTGCCCCCCGACAGCGCGCCGCCCTCGCAGGTGCTGTCCTGCGTGGCCGGGGCAGAAATCACCAGGCCGGACGGGAAGCTGTCGGTCAGGACGACATTCGTCAGGGGGACGCCCGGGTTCGGATTGGTGACCGCCAGCGTCATGCTCAGGCTCTCGCCCTGAATGACGCCATCGGAGGAAAAGGCCTTGGCCAGCTGCGGCGCCTGCACCGCCGACACGTCCAGCGTCGCCGAATCTTCGGTCTCTGTGGCTTCGGTGGCCACGGCGTTGAAGTCCGATGTGACAGTGGCGAGGCTGGTCAGAACCCCCGCCGCTGTCGGAACCACGCCGATCGCCACGTTGCAGGTGGCGCCCGCGGGCACGGTGCCGCCGGTATAGGTGGCCACGCTGCCGCCGATTGCGCCGCTATAGGTCCCGCCGACGCATCCCGCATCCCCGGCGGGCGGAGTAGAGATCTCTAGCCCATCCGGCAAGGTGTTGGTCAGGACGATGCCGGTGATGTCGACGAAGGCGTTGGGGTTCCGCAAGCTCAACGTCAGGGTCAGCGGCTGCCCGATGGCGCCAGACCCCGCAGAGGCCGGCTGCCTGGCAGCGGCTGTGTCGAACGAGAAGGCCGTGGTCAGCACCGGCCCTGACGGGCCTGTGACGGCAAGTGTCGCCTGGCTTTGGATTGGGGTGCTGTTGAAGCTGGAGGTCATCGAGGCCGTGTTCACGATGTCCGAATTGCCGGTCACGGTCACCCCCACGGTGATCGTGCAGGTCACGTTCGGCGCAACGAGGCCGCCCGTCAGGGTCACGCTGGTGCCGCCGACCTCGCCCACGGGGGTGCCGCCGCTGCAGCCCGCGTCGCCGCTGGGCGGCGTCGCGATCACAAGCCCCTCGGGGAAGGTATCGGTCACGGTGATGCCGCCCACCGGGATAAAGTCGCTGACATTGCGGACCGCCAGCGTCATCGTCAGCGTTTCGCCCTGCGCGGCGCTGGGGGCGGAGAACGCCTTGGTCAGCGTCGGCACGGTGCCCGGCCGCACCTGCAGTGTCGCCTGGCTTTGGATCGGGGTGCTGTTGTAGGTGGAGGTCATCGAGGCCGTGTTCACGATGTCCGAATTGCCGGTCACGGTCACCCCCACGGTGATCGTGCAGGTCACGTTCGGCGCAACGAGGCCGCCCGTCAGGGTCACGCTGGTGCCGCCGACCTCGCCCACGGGGGTGCCGCCGCTGCAGCCCGCGTCGCCGCTGGGCGGCGTCGCGATCACAAGCCCCTCGGGGAAGGTATCGGTCACGGTGATGCCGCCCACCTGGACGAAGTCGCTGACATTGCGGACCGCCAGCGTCATCATCAGCGTCTGGCCCTGGGCCGCGCTGGGGGCGGAGAACGCCTTGGTCAGCAAGGGCATCGTCGTCGGGAACACCGTCAGCGTCGCCTGGTCCTGGATCGGCGTCGTGTTCAGGCTGGAGGTCATTGAGGCGGTGTTCACGACACTCGACTCGCGGGTCACGGTCACACCGACGGTGATCGTGCAGGTCGTGTTCGGCTCCACCCGGCCGCCCGTCAGGGTCACGCTGGTGCCGCCCACATCGCCCGCCGCCGTGCCGCTGGTGCAGCCGGTGTCGCCGCTGGGCGCCGAGGCGATCACCAGACCGTCGGGGAAGGTGTCGGTCAGGGCGACGTCGGTCATCGGCAGCGCCGGATTGTTGTTCCCGATCGTCA
>CAYGRI010000088.1:0-15638 GCA_964352155.1 uncultured Maritimibacter sp.
GTGAGGGGGTGGGGTGAAGGGAGAAAATCCTTGGCCATCCTGGTCCGCCATCTTGCTGAAAACAGGTATGGCACCAGAGTGGTTAACGGTTGATGAATAGCGAAAAGGTTTCGGAAAAATCACTGCAACACTTTGTTTTGTCGTCAGTAAATACAGTGCAAAAACCTTGGTGCCGCCATGGATCTGCCTCGAATCGACACCGGCATCCGGTCAGGTTCCGCCCGGGCCTGTCCCGTCCAGGCGTTTTGTCATCACGATGACGCGGGTGGGAAAGGGGCCTTGCGACGTGTCAAGCGCAACTGTCTGAAGGCCCTGATCCTGCCACCCGGCGCGGGCATAGACGCGCCGGGCCGTAGGGTTTTCCGCGATCACGTCAAGCCACGCCTCAAAGACGCCGGCCAGCGCCAGCCGCTGTTCGGCATCTGCCAGCAAGCGCGTTGCCAGACCCAAGCCGCGCCTCGCCTGCGCCACGTATAGCTGGTGCATCTCGCGCTCGCGGATCACGCAGAGCGCCAGGGGCGCGCCATCCGGCCCGGCTGTCCGGATCCCGTCGCCGAACCCGGACAGCCTCTCCCGGAAGCTTTCCAGCGTCCGCAGGCGCGTCAGTCCTGCCGGGACATGTGCCGAATGGGCTTCGTGCCAGCCGTCGTGCCAAAGATGCGCCAGTCCGGGCAGGTCCCGGGAGGTGGCCGGGCGCGGCGCCCAGTCCGTCATGCGGCAGAGCCGCCCACCGTCAGTCCGCCGATCAGCAGGGTCGGCTGGCCGACTCCCACCGGCACCCACTGGCCCGCCTTGCCGCAATTGCCGATGCCGGGGTCGAGGGCCATGTCGTTGCCGATCGCCCGGATCTGCTGCAGCGCGGTCGGGCCGTCGCCGATCAGCGTGGCACCCTTGACCGGCGCGCCGACCTTGCCGTTCTTGACCCGATACGCCTCGGTGCATGAGAAGACGAACTTGCCGTTGGTGATATCGACCTGCCCGCCGCCGAAGCCCACGGCATAGATCCCGTCCTTGACATCGGCCACGATGTCGCCCGGCGCGGCGGACCCGCCCAGCATATAGGTGTTGGTCATCCGGGGCATCGGAATATGGGCATAGCTTTGCCGCCGCCCATTGCCGGTTGGCGCCACCCCCATCAGCCGGGCATTCTGCCGGTCCTGCATGTAGCCCGTGAGAATGCCATCCTCGATCAGCACGTTCTTGCCCGAGGGCGTGCCCTCGTCATCCACGGTGATGGAGCCGCGGCGGTCGGGGATCGTGCCGTCATCCAGCACGGTCACGCCGGGCGAGGCCACCCGCTGCCCCATCAGACCGGCGAAGGCCGAGGTTTTCTTGCGGTTGAAATCACCCTCCAGCCCATGGCCAATGGCTTCGTGGAGCAGGATGCCAGGCCAGCCGGCTCCAAGGGCGACATCCATGACACCGGCGGGCGCGGGCTCTGCTGTCAGGTTGACCAGGGCGATGCGCAGCGCCTCGCGGGCCGAGGCCTCCCAATGGGCGCGGTTGACCAGCCCGGTCAGCCCGATCCGCCCGCCGGACCCGTGACTGCCGCTTTCGCGGCGCCCGTTCTCTTCGACGATCACCGACACGTTCAGCCGCGTCATGGGCCGGACGTCGCGCACCAGCGTGCCCTCGGGGCGCAGGATCTCGACCTCCTGGATCGAGGCGGCCAGTACGGCAGAGACCTGCACCACCCGCCGGTCCAGATCCCGCGCGAAGGCGTCGATCTCGCGCAGCGTGTCGATTTTTACCGGAAAGCTGAGATCGTCCATCGGATTGGCATCGGAATAAAGCCGCGTGTTCGTCGCCTGGGGCGCATCGGCCAGCGTGCCGCCGCCATCGCCCACCGCAAGCCGCGCCGTTTCCACCGCCCGCGTCAACGCGGCTTCGGAGATCTCGGAAGAATGGGCATAACCGGCCGTTTCGCCGCGCACGGCGCGCAGGCCGAAACCCTCGGTCGCATCGTAATTGGCGGTGCGCACCCGGCCATCGTCGAACACGATGCTTTCCGAGCGCCGCCGCTCGAAGAACAACTCGCCATCATCGGCGCCCGCAACAGCGGAGCGCAGCTGCGCCAGGGCCGCGTCCTTGTCCAGAACGGTGTCGAGCGGGCGGAACGGGGCATCGGTCATGAAGGCTCCATATGGTAGGATAAGGATCAAAGGCGGCCGAATGCCGCAACAGATCTCCTTGAGGATAGCCCTCTAATATGGTTTCTCCGTTCCGAGACACAATGGGATTCCCTGCAAACGGTGGGGTGATGAGCTTGGGGCGATGCGACCGTCCAGTCATCTTGGAGAGCATATGCGTATGAATTCGATGCTGCGCGGCCTTGGCGCCGCAGTCACCGCAACCCTGCTGGCAAGGTACGCAGGGGCACAAGAGATGCTGGACGGGCTGCAGCCCATCGGCAAACCGATTCCCGCGGGGATCGGGTTTCAGCCTGCGGCAACAGAGCTGGCGCGCGATCTGCAATGGCTGGATGGGATGATGCTGGTCATCATGACGGCGATCGTGCTGTTCGTCACGGCTTTGCTGGCTTGGGTCGCGCTCCGCTACAACGAGAAGTCCAACCCGACCCCGGCGACCTTCACCCACAATTCGCCGCTGGAAGTGACCTGGACGGTCGTGCCGATCGTGATCCTGGTCTTTATCGGCGCCTTCAGCCTGCCAACCCTGTTCAAGCAGCAAGAAATCCCCGAGGCGGACGTGCTGATCAAGGCCACCGGCTACCAGTGGTACTGGGGCTATGAATATCCCGAAGAGGGGTTGGCCTTCGAAGGCTTCATGCTGGGCAGCCCCGAAGCGGCGGTCGAGGCGGGCTACAATGCCGACGAATATCTGTTGGCGACTGACACTGCGGTGGTGATCCCGACCGGGCAGGTCGTTGTGATCCAGGTCACCGGCGCGGACGTGATCCATGCCTGGGCCATGCCCGCCTTTGGCGTCAAGCAGGACGGGGTGCCGGGCCGGATCGCTGAATTGTGGTTCGAGGTCGAGGAAGGCATGGAAGGCATCTACTTCGGCCAGTGCTCCGAGCTTTGCGGCAAGGACCACGCCTACATGCCGATTACCGTCAAGGCGGTCACGCAAGAAGAATACGCCGCCTGGCTGGCTGGACCCGCGCAAGACTATGCGGTCGATGGCCGGATGGGCCCCTCGGTCGAGGTCGCTTCGGCGGAGTGACCCGAACGCGTCGTGTCGGCCCGGAGCAGTCCGGTCCGGCGCGAACGATCTGGGTGCTTGTGGTAAGAGCTAAGGAAACCCGATGAGCGATGCTCGTATCAGTGCTTTCGACCGTGACGCAAGCTTTGGCGATTACTTCGCCCTGCTGAAGCCGCGGGTCATGTCTCTGGTGGTGTTCACGGCGCTGGTGGGGCTGGTGGTCGCGCCGGTCCCGGTGCATCCCGTGGTGGCCTTGTGCGCGATCCTGTTCATCGCCGTGGGCGCGGGCGCCTCCGGAGCGCTGAACATGTGGTGGGACGCCGACATCGATGCGGTGATGAAGCGGACGGCAAAGCGGCCTGTCCCCTCGGGCCGGGTCGCCGCCGACGAGGCGCTGGCGATCGGTGTGGCCCTGTCGGGCCTGTCGGTGGTGATGCTGGCGCTGGCGGCGAACCTGTTCTCGGCCTTTCTGCTGGCCTTCACCATCGTCTTCTACGTGGTCGTCTATTCGATGTGGCTCAAGCGCTGGACGCCGCAGAACATCGTCATCGGCGGCGCCGCCGGGGCCTTCCCTCCGATGATCGGCTGGGCGGTCGCCACGGGCGGCGTGTCCATCGAATCGGCGCTGATGTTCGCGCTGATCTTCATGTGGACGCCGCCGCATTTCTGGGCGCTGGCGCTGTTCATGAAGTCCGACTACGACGACGCGGGTGTGCCGATGCTGACTGTGACCCACGGTCGCCGGGTGACCCGCAACCATGTGCTGGGCTACACGCTGTTCCTGGTGCCGGTGGCGCTGGGCCTGGGCTTCACCTCCATCGGCGGGCCTGTCTATGTGCTGACCGCCGTGGTGCTGAACGCCCTGTTCCTCAAGGGTGCTTGGGAGATCTGGCGCCGCGACGAGACACAGGCAGAGGCGGACAGTTACCGCGTCGAAAAGCGGGTGTTCCGGCTGTCGCTATGGTATCTTTTCGCGCATTTCGGGGCGCTGCTGATCGATGCCTCGCTGCGCACATTGGGAGTATGGTAATGGCGATTCGTGCCGAGCACGAACTTCACACGCGTCGCGCCTCGCGCAATCGGGGCGTCGGCCTGGCGCTGGCGGGCTTCGGTGTCCTGATGTTCGCGCTGAGTGTGGTCAAGATCAACAACGTGGGCCCGGTGGAGGGCTTTGATCACACCCCGCGCGTCACAGCCATGCCGGTGACCGAGGAATGAGCGGCCGGACCCCTGCAAAGACAGCGACCCAGGCCGTCTGCGTTGTGGTCGTGATGGGCGCGCTCGCCTGGGCGTCGGTGCCGTTCTACGACTGGTTCTGCCGGGTGACGGGCTTTGGCGGCACCACCGCCGTCAGCACCGTTGCCTCTGACGAGGTGCTGGAGCGGACGATCAAGGTACGCTTCGACGCGTCGCTGGCCCGCGACATGCCGTGGAAGTTCCGCCCCGTGGAAACGCAGATGGAATTGCGGATCGGCGAGACGGGCCTGGCCTTCTACGAGGCCTATAACCCCAGCGACCGGCCGGTGGCGGGGCAGGCGTCTTACAATGTCACCCCCTACGAGGCGGGCGGCTTCTTTACCAAGATCGAATGTTTTTGCTTCACCGAGCAGGTGCTGGAACCCGGCGAGCGCGTGCAGATGCCGGTGACTTTCTACGTCGATCCCGAGATTGTATCCGACCGCGATGCAAAATACGTTCACACGATAACGCTAAGTTACACATTCTACGAAATCGACCTTCCGGAATCCCATGCTTCGCTGGGTCCGGGCGCGGTCGCCCCTGAATGAAGACGCTAGAAGACGAGGGTCCTTTCCCATGGCGCATGCTAAGAACCACGACTATCATATTCTGAACCCCTCGATCTGGCCCTTCGTGGGCTCGGTCTCGGCGTTCATCATGCTCTATGGGGCGGTGCTGTTCTTCCACGACAAGGGCGTGTGGATGCTGCTGATCGGCTCGGTCGGCGTGGCCTACACCATGTTCGCCTGGTGGTCCGAAGTCGTGCAGGAAGCGCAGCAGGGCGACCACACCCCGGTGGTGCGTATCGGCCTTCGCTATGGCTTCATGATGTTCATCATGTCCGAGGTGATGTTTTTTGCCGCCTGGTTCTGGTCGTTCTTCAAACACGCCATGTATCCGGGCGGGGAAACCCAGCCGATTGAATATCAGGTCTGGCCGCCCGCCAATATCGAGACCTTCGATCCCTGGCATCTGCCGCTGATCAACACGCTTATCTTGCTGTGTTCCGGCGCCGCCGCTACCTGGGCGCACCATGCGCTGGTGCATGAAAACAACCGCAAGGATCTGGTGAACGGCCTGATCCTGGCAATCGCTCTGGGCGCGATCTTTACCGTGTTCCAGATCTATGAATACACCCATGCGACCTTCGGCTTCTCGGGCAACATCTACGGCGCTAACTTCTTCATGGCGACCGGGTTCCACGGCTTCCATGTCGTCATCGGCACCGTGTTCCTGTTCGTCTGCCTGATGCGCGCCCTCGCTGGGCATTTCACACCCGAGCGGCATGTGGGCTTCGAGGCCGCCGCCTGGTACTGGCACTTCGTCGACGTGGTGTGGCTGTTCCTGTTCGCCGCGGTCTACATCTGGGGCGGTTGACCCAACCGGGCCGATGCCTCGACCGGGGTCACTGAAACGATACAAGAAAGGGGCGTGAGGATGACTTCACGCCCTTTCGCTTGGGAGGACACATGCGACAGCTGATCGTGCCCATCGGGATCGGCCTGGCCGGGATGGCCATTCTGATCGGGCTTGGGGTGTGGCAAATGCAACGGCTGACCTGGAAGCAGGATTTACTGGCCGCAATAGAGGCGCGCATCGCCGCGCCGCCGGTGGAACTGCCTGCGACCGGTGATCCGGAGCGGGATCAATATCTGCCGGTTCGGGCCGAGGGGATCGCCTCTATCGGGGTGCGGGTGCTGATGAGCGTCAAGCTCTATGGCGCCGGCTACCGGATGATCAGCGTGTTCGAGACCGGCGGCCGGCGCGTGCTGCTGGACCGCGGCTATCTGCGGCTGGAGGAACACACGGATGCCGGAGGGCCGCAGCCCGTCACCGTGGTCGGCAATCTGCATTGGCCGGATGAGGTGGACGGGTTCACGCCGGACCCGGATCTGGAGAAAGGGCTGTGGTTTGCCCGCGATGTCCCACGCCTGGCAGAGGTGCTGGGCACAGAGCCGATCCTGATCGTCGCGCGCGAGATCACGCCCGCAATCTTCTCGACCCGACCGCTTCCGGTGGGGGCCGGCGGGATCCCGAACGACCATTTGCAATATGCGATCACCTGGTTTTCTCTTGCGGCGGTCTGGGCGGGGATGACAGCTCTGTGGGTGTCGCGTATCAGACGGCGCAGGATGTAATCGACGGATAGCCTCATGCAGTATGTTTCGACCCGGGGGACAGCTCCCGTTCTGACATTTGAAGACGCAATGCTGACCGGGCTGGCGCGGGACGGTGGGCTGTATCTGCCCGCCGAGATCCCGACGCTGTCTGCCGACGACATCTCGGCCATGGCCGGGCAAAGCTATGAGCAGATCGCCTTTCGCGTCATGCGCCCTTTTACCGGCGACACCTTCACCGATGCGGAGTTTCGCGGTCTGATCGACAAGGCCTATGCCGGATTCGGCCACGCCGCCCGGGCGCCCTTGGTGCAACTGGGGCCGAACCATTTCCTGCTGGAGCTGTTCCACGGGCCCACCCTGGCCTTTAAGGATTTCGCCATGCAGTTGATCGGCCAGATGTTTCAGGCCGTCCTGGCGCGGCGGCGCGAGCGGATCACCATCGTCTGCGCCACCAGCGGCGACACTGGCAGCGCCGCGATGGAGGCGTTTCGCGGGCTGGACAACGTGGATGTGGTCACCCTCTTCCCAGAGGGTCGCGTGTCCGAGGTGCAGCAGCGCCAGATGACCACCGTGACCGAGGCGAACGCCCATGCCATCGCCGTCAACGGCGACTTCGACGATTGCCAGGCCGCCGTGAAGGACATGTTCAACGATTTCGCCTTCCGCGACGAGGTGCGTCTGGCGGGCGTGAACTCGATCAACTGGGCGCGGGTTCTGGCGCAGGTCGTCTATTACTTCAGCGCTGCCGTGTCGCTGGGGGCGCCGCATCGCAATGTCCGCTTCACCGTTCCCACGGGCAATTTCGGCGATGTCTTCGCGGGCGACATTGCCCGGCGCATGGGGCTGCCGGTGGACCAGCTGGTGATCGCGACCAACCAGAACGACATCCTGCACCGCACCATCCAGACCGGAGCGCATATCAAAGAGGGCGTGACCCCCTCGATCAGCCCGTCGATGGACATCCAGGTCAGCTCCAATTTCGAACGCGCCCTGTTTTACGCCTATGGTCGGGATCCCGCCGCCGTGGCGCATGAGATGGAGGCGCTGAAAACCGCGGGCGGCTTCACCGTCAGCCAGGGGGCGTTGCAGGCACTGCGGGCGGATTTCACCTCTGGCCGCGCGACAGAGGCAGAGACCTCGGCCACCATCCGCGCCCAACATGCCGCCACCGGCGAAACCCTGTGCCCGCATTCCGCCGTCGGCGTAAAAGTGGCGGAGGATCATCTGGGGAGCATTCCGATGATCACCCTGGCCACCGCGCATCCGGCAAAGTTCCCCGATGCGGTGGAGGCCGCGACCGGGGCGCGCCCGCCTCTTCCCATTCGGATGGCCGACCTTTATGACCGACCAGAGCGCCTGACGACTGTCCCCAACGATCTTGGCGCAATCCAATCGACCATCAGGGAGTGTATCGCGCGGTGACCGTCAGAATTCATACCTTGCCCAACGGGTTCCGCATCGTGACGGAACTGATGCCTTCGATGAAATCCGCCTCCTTGGGGATCTGGATTTCGGCCGGGGGGCGGCATGAACGGGCAGAGCAGAACGGGATCGCGCATTTCCTGGAACATATGGCGTTCAAGGGCACCAAGACCCGCAGCGCGCTGCAGATTGCCGAGGAGATCGAGGATGTGGGCGGCTACATAAACGCCTACACCAGCCGCGAGATGACGGCCTATTACGCCCGCGTGCTGGAAAACGACGTGCCTTTGGCGCTGGATGTAATCTCTGACATCGTGCTAAATCCGAATTTCGACCTGGCCGAGATCGAGGTGGAACGCGGTGTGATCCTGCAAGAGATCGGCCAGGTTCTGGACACGCCCGACGATGTGATCTTCGACTGGCTGCAAGAGGTCGCCTATCCCGAACAGCCGCTGGGTCGCACGATCCTGGGGCCGACGGAACGGGTGCGCACCTTCTCCCGCGCGGATCTCGAGGCGTTTGTGGCCGAACATTACGGCCCGGAGAAGATGATCCTCTCCGCCGCCGGGGCGGTGGACCATGACGCGATCGTGAAGACCGCCGAACGGCTGTTTGGCCATATCCCGCGCACCCGTCCCGATCACGTGGAACCGGCGCGCTTTGCGGGCGGCGAACGGCTGGAGGTGCGGCCGCTGGAACAGGTGCATTTCGCCCTGGCTTTCGAAACGCCTGGATACCGCGACGACGATATCTACACGGCTCAGATCTATTCGACGGCCCTGGGCGGCGGCATGTCCTCGCGCCTTTTCCAGGAAGCGCGCGAGCGGCGGGGCCTGTGCTACACGATCTTCGCCCAGACCGGCGCCTATGCGGATACCGGCCTGACGACGATCTATGCCGGAACGGCGGCGGACCAGATCGGCGATCTGGCCGGGCTGACCATTGACGAGATCAAGCGCGCCGGCGATGACATGTCCGAAGCCGAGGTGGCGCGGGCGCGGGCGCAGATGAAGGCGGGTCTGCTGATGGGCCTGGAAAGCCCCTCGTCCCGCGCGGAACGGCTGGCCCGCCTGCTGGCGATCTGGGATCGGGTGCCTGGGCTGGACGAGGTGGTGGAGCGGATCGACGCGGTCAGCACCGCCCATGTGCGCGACTTTGCGGGGCAAATGGCGGCGGATGCGCGGGCTGCACTGACGATGTACGGCCCCGTCACCAACGCGCCCGGCCTCGTCCAACTCAGGGAGCGTCTGGCCGCCTGATGCTCAGCCGCCGTCGCAAGCTGCGCCTTGTCAGCGAAAGGATGTTCCTGCGCCCGCCGTCCCATGCGGATTTCCGGCACTGGACCTCCCTGCGCCAGGCCAGCGCGGCCTTCCTCAAACCATGGGAGCCGACCTGGTCGCCGGATCACCTGACGCGCAAGGCCTTCACCAACCGGGTCTATTGGGCGCAACGCTCCATCGCCGCCGCGACCGCCGTGCCCCTGTTCCTGTTTCGGCGCGAGGACGAGGCGCTGCTGGGCGCCATCACCCTGGACAACATCCGCCGCGGTCCGGCGCAATCGGGCACGCTGGGCTATTGGATCGGCGCCGAATTCGCGCGGCAGGGCTTCATGCGCGAAGCGATAGAGGCGGTGGTCCACCACGGCTTCACCGAACTCGATCTCAGCCGGATCGAGGCAGCCTGCCTGCCAGAGAACGCGGCGTCCCGCGGGGTTCTGGAACGCTCGGGCTTCAAATACGAAGGCGTCGCGCAAAGCTACCTGCAAATCAACGGCCGCTGGCGCAATCACGTGCTATACGCCAACCTGCGCAGCGACCGCCGCGGCAAGACCGAAGTCGGCTGACCCCTTCTTCTGGCCCAAAAATACTCCGGGGGAGGCCGCAGGCCGGGGGCGGAGCCCCCTCCGCGGATGCCATAATTTTCGGCACATGACGCGTCTGTGATCGGCCGCAATGGCAAAGCCCCGCGCCGAAGCCGGCGTCTTGCGCTATGTTTCCACGAAACAGGGGAGACTGCCGATGATCCGCCTCGCACTTCTCGGGCTTCTGGCCGCCGCGACCACGGCGCAGGCCCAGGACCGCCGCCCAAGCCATTGCATTGCCATCGCCGATGCCGCGCCCGGGCTCGCCTATATCCAGAAGGCCGCCTATACCGACCCGGTGCCGCAATTCTCGGTGCGGCTGACCTATATCGACCATTCCATGTTCCTCATCCAGACCCCGGGCGGGCTGGATGTGATCACCGATTTCAACGGCTACACCGGCGCGGCGGATCTGGTGCCCGATGTGGTCACGATGAACCATGCCCATTCCACCCATTGGACGGCAAATCCCGACCCCCGCATTCCCCATGTGCTGAAAGGCTGGGGCGAAGTGCCGGGGACGGGCGTCGACCATCACCTGGATCTGGGTGAAATGCTGATCCGCAACGTCTCGACCGACATCCGCTCCTCCTTTGGCGGGCGCGAGGATGACGGGAACTCGATCTTCGTGTTCGAGGTCGAGGGCCTGTGCATCGGCCATCTGGGCCATCTGCACCACGAACCCAGTGATGAACAATATGCGGCCCTGGGGCGGCTGGATGTGGTCATGGCCGCGGTCGACGGCGGCATGACCCTGCCGGTGGACGTGGTAACCCGGATCATGAACCGGCTCAAGAGCTCTGTCGTGATCCCGATGCATTGGTTCGGCCGAAGCGCGCTGGATCGGTTCCTGGCAGAGATGGGCACCACCTTCGACATCCAATATGCCGAAGGCTCGGAATTTGAGGTCTCGCTGCGCAGCC
This sequence comes from uncultured Maritimibacter sp., assembly GCA_964352155.1. Classification (GTDB taxonomy): domain Bacteria; phylum Pseudomonadota; class Alphaproteobacteria; order Rhodobacterales; family Rhodobacteraceae; genus Psychromarinibacter. Next base: position 10,731 of record CAYGRI010000088.1, read on the forward strand.
TGCCGTCGCGGCCGACGGTCGTGGTGCTGCAACCGCAATTCCTCCCGGTTTTTGCGGAATAGCGCCCGGCCCATGCGACCAATGTGGGCAAACCGGCCCGGCCGCCGCGGGTCAGGTCTTGCGTTTCGGCCGCAGACATGATCCCCAAAGCCATGCTGACCTCCGTTTCCGACGATTTCATCACCTCTCTTCGCGCGGCGTTGCCGGCATCCGCGCTGCGCGGGGATATGGCCCAGTATCTCGACAACCCGCGCGGGGCGCCCATGGGACAGGCCGCTGTGGTCGTGGCCCCCGGCAATGTTGACGAAGTGGCCGCAATCATCCGCATGGCCGCCGAGGCGCGCGTGCCGGTGGTACCCTATGGCGGCGGCACGGGCCTCGTGACCGGTCAGGTGATGCCCGGCGGCCCCGCGCCCCTGGTGCTGTCGCTGGAACGGATGAATGCCATCCGTGCCATCTACCCGCAGGAAAACGTGATGGTGGCCGAGGCCGGGGCGATTCTGGCCGATGTGCAGGCGGCGGCCGACGGGGCAGAGCGGTTGTTTCCCCTGTCCCTCGCCTCCGAGGGATCGGCGCGGATCGGCGGTCTGCTGGCCACCAATGCGGGCGGAGTCAACGTTCTGCGCTATGGCAATGCCCGCGACCTTTGTTTGGGGCTGGAGGCGGTGCTGCCCGACGGGTCGATCTGGCACGGGCTGAAACGCCTGCGCAAGGACAACACCGGCTACGATCTGCGCAACCTGCTGATCGGCGCGGAAGGTACCTTGGGCGTGATCACCGCCGCAAGCCTGCGCATGTTTCCCAGGCCCGCCGACGACGGCACCGCGGTTCTGGTCGTGCCCTCGCCCGAGGCGGCGCTGGATCTGCTGGCGCTGGCGGGGCAGATCGCGGGCGGCGGGATCTCTGCCTTCGAGCTGATCAGCGGCATGGGCCCGCGCTTTCTGGCGGAAACGATGCCCGAGGTGCGGCTGCCCTTCCCCGAGGCGCCGGACTGGTCCGTCCTGATCGACCTGGGCCTGCCGGCGGGGCAGGACCCGACCGAGGTGCTGGAGCGTCTGTTTGCCGCGGCGTTCGAGCGTGATCTGGTGTCCGACGGGCTGATCGCGCAATCCGAAGGCCAGCGGGCCGATTTCTGGCGGATGCGCGAATCGATCCCCGAGGGCAATCGCAAGATCGGGGCCATCGCCTCGCACGACATCTCGATCCCGCTCAGCCGCATCCCGGATTTCATCGCGACGGCGCCGGGGCGGCTGGCCCAGATCGGCGAGTTCCGCATCAATTGCTTCGGCCATCTGGGCGACGGCAACCTGCATTACAACCTGTTTCCGATGCCCGGCGAAACGCGCGAGGCACGTCTGGCCCACAAAGCTGACGCGACCCGCGTTGTGCATGATCTGGTCGACGAGATGGATGGCTCAATCAGCGCGGAACACGGGATCGGGCGGCTCAAGGCCGCCGATCTGGTGCGCTATGGCGATCCGGCGAAACTGGCGGCGATGCGGGCGATCAAGGCGGCGCTCGACCCGCTGGGGATCATGAATCCAGGGGCCGTCCTGCAACAACAGACGTAGTTGCCAAGGTTACAGGCCCTCGAATTCGCACAACACGTGTACTTCCATCCCCATGCCTTCCAGCTTTTTGCGCCCCCCAAGGTCGGGCAGGTCGATAATGAAGTCACAGCCGACAATATTGGCGCCCAGCCGTTCCAGCAGTTTGATGCCCGCTTCGGCGGTGCCGCCAGTGGCCAGCAGATCGTCCACCAGCAGAATGCTCTCACCCGGGGCGACGGCGTCGTCATGGATCTCGACAATCGCCTCGCCATATTCAAGCGTGTAGTCTTGGCTGATCGTGGTGCCGGGCAGCTTGCCCTTCTTGCGGATCGGGACAAAACCGGTGCCCAATTGGTGGGCAATCGCGCCGCCGAGGATGAACCCCCGCGCCTCCAGCCCCACGACCTTGTCGATCCGCTGCCCGGCATAGGGGTGCAACATCTGGTCCACCGCCATGCGGAACCCGCGCGGGTCGGCGAACAGCGTCGTGACGTCGCGAAACAGGATCCCCTCATGGGGGAAATCGACGATGGTGCGGATGTAATCCTTGACGGATTTCGTTGGCTTCATGCGGGCGGCCCCTTGGAAAACGATGCGTCCCGAAAGTTCTCGCCCATGCAACGGCGCAGCGCAAGCGCGTCTGACGCCTGTTCAGGTTCCGCCATTCCGCCTGCGCCTCAAGTCAGTGTTCGCACCGCATAACGCGTTCCGGGCGCAGGCAGAATTTGGTGAGCGCCGCGCGCTCTAGCGGCGGAACAGGATCCGGTACAGGCTTTTGCTAATCCAGGACAGGCGTGGTTGGGTCCAGTCGAGACGATCGCGTACCAGGAAGGTGCGGGCATGTTGCGGGTGCATTTTTCTTTCCTTTTGTCAGTCTGCATGGCAATGATTGCCTTGTATGGCATATGTATATACATTCGCTATCAGTAGGTCAATATGGGCAGAGAGTCTTTATGAGCAAGAAGGCGGAAAAGAAGCCGGCGAAGAAGGACAGTCAGCTGATTCTGCGGCTGGACAAGGAAGAGCGGGATGCCTTCGTGCAATTGTGCAAGGAGCAGGACACAAGCGCCGCCCGCGAGATCAGGCGCTTTATCCGCGAGTATCTGAAAGAGAACACAGAATAGGGCAGGGCCGCCGGTGTGTTGGGGCCCCGCGGCGCCTGATTGGCCGACGGCCAGGCCCAGAAGACGGTGCGGGGGGCAAGCCCAAAGCGCGGTGCGTGCCTGCCCCGGGGGCGGAGCCCAAGGCGCAGTGCTCGCAGGGCCGGGGGTCAGGCCCAAAGCGGGGGTTTGGCGATCATCAGCCAGAACACGCCTGTCAAGGCGAGGAAGGCGGGCCAGCCCAGGGCGAACCACAGCCGGAAACGGCGCCGTGCGCTGTCGGGCAGGGGGGTTCCCTCTGCCAGCGCCTGTGCCGCCAGGTCTCGGATCTGGATCTGCAGCCTGACCACTGGCACCCAGCAGCAAAAGGCCAGCACATAGGCGGCATAGGTCAGCACCAGCCAGGGTTCCGTAAGGTCATAGCCGGCCAGATACACCAGCCACAGCCCGCTTGCCGGTTGCACCAACCCGGCGGGGGTGGTGAAGATCCAATCCGCCACCACCACCCCGGACGCGACGGAGTGAATGGTCTCGACGCGGTCGGTGCGCATCGCCCAGACCATCTGGAACGCGGTGCCGATCCCGGTCCCGAACAGCACGGTGGAGGACAGGATATGCACCCATTTCACGGCAAGATAGGGGTCGATCACCGTTCCTCCTCCAGCACCCGGTGCACGACCAGAAGGGCGAAGATCGGCAGGTTCTTGAGCATCCCGCCGAACGGGTCGAGCCAAAGCGCCGGGTCCAGCAGGGTCAGCCCGACCGTGTAGCCCATCACCGTCGCAAGTTGCAGCCAAAAGATCTGCCGCAGCCGCCAGGCGGCCACAAGCGCGATGGCGATCCCAAGGTCCAGAGCGCCGCCCGCCCGGCCAAGGAACAGCGACAGCGTATCGGGCAGTGGCGAGTTCAGGCTGGCCAGCACTGTCTCGGCCGGCAGGAACAGGCCGAGGCAGGCGGAAAGGGCCCACAACAGCGCCAGCGTCAGCCGGATCGCGGGGCGCATCAGGTAAAGACGGGCGTGCCACAGATCCTGCGTGCCGGCGGGGCGAGCCATCAGGAAGTCCGACGCCGGGCGAGTGGTGGTTTCGGGCGGCGGGCTGGTCAGGATGCCCTGTTCCAGCTGCGTCACGGCGGTGGCCGACAAAGGCCCCAGTTTCAGCGCCGATCCGATCCGCCCGCCGATCCGTGCCAAGGACAGCGGGATCTGTAGCAAAGGCACCGCCGGTTGGCCCATCCAGGCGCGCAGCCGAGTCGTCAGCTCTGCCTGGGTCAGGCGTTCGGCCCCGCCGGTCTCGAACACAGCGCCTGTCAGCCGCCCGTCCAGGGCCTGCACGCTTAGCGCGGCGAGGTCGGCGGCATGCATCGGATTGACACTTTGCCGCCCGTCGCCCACCATCGGTGTCCGCCAGGGCATCGCCGCGAGGGAGCGCAGCAGGGACGACCCGCCGTAAGAGGTCTCTCCCAGCACCAGGCCGGGGCGCAGGATGGTGGCGGGCGCGTTTTGCAAAAGGGCCTCTCCGGCCCGGCGATAGCGGCCGAAGGGGGTGTCCGCCTCGATCCCGACGGCGGAGATCAGCACGACATGCGCTTCGGGCGGCAGGGCGGTGTAGACGGCTCGTGGGGCGTCCACATGGACGGCCTGAAAGGCGGCGTCGGAGGCATCCAGCAGCCCGGCGGCGTTGATCACGCCGACGGCGGTGGCGACATGCGGCTGCCAGAAGGCCGGGTCCTGCGTGGCCGCGTCGGTGAGGTCGGCGCGCAGGGTGTCATAACCTTGCGCCGCCAGCGCGGATGTCCGGCGGGCGACGCAGAGCGGGCGATAGCCCTCTTCCGCCAGCCTCACCGCGATATGGCGCCCGATGAATCCGTCGGCGCCCAGAAGCAGGACAGTGCCGGTCACGCTGCCTGGGTCACAAGACCCGCCCGGCCACGGCGCCCAGTTTCGACAACAGCGACGGATCCCGTTTGTCCGGCGCCGTCAGGATCGCGTATTCCAGCGCCCGGTCGCATCCATGGGGGCAAAGCTCCCGTTCCTTGCCAAGCAGGGCGGGCAGGCGCGCCACCAGCCCCCGCGCCTTGTCCGCATTGCCGGTCAGCGTGGCGATGATGTCCGTGATGTCGACCGCGCCATGATCGGGGTGCCAACTGTCGTAATCGGTGATCATCGCGACCGAGGCGTAGCACAGCTCTGCCTCGCGGGCGAGTTTCGCCTCGGGCATGTTGGTCATGCCGATCACGTCGCAGCCCCAGACATCGCG
>CAYGRI010000089.1:0-15446 GCA_964352155.1 uncultured Maritimibacter sp.
GCCGCACTAGCTCAGGTGGTAGAGCACATCATTCGTAATGATGGGGTCGGGGGTTCGAATCCCTCGTGCGGCACCACCTCCCAGAATTCACCCTGAGGGCCACCCTAACATCTTGAACGGGAACGATATTCCGGGCCTCTGGACCCTTGATTCCGATCGTGTTTGATGCGGTCTGCGAAGGCCATTTTCTGTCCGGTGGAAGGATCGTCTGAAAAGCTATTATATACATTATATCAAAGACTTAAGCTACGGTTTCCGCCCGGAACCGCGCCCTGGTGAGTAGCTCGGAACAAAGACGAGTTCCGCCTAGCCGCAACAGCCCAGAACCTGGGCAAGCTTGCCAAGTTGGTGCCAAAACCGGCCTGAACAGACCCGAATAGCGATCATCCGCGATAGAAATCTCTAAGTTGTAAAACGACGGTTTCAACAAAATCGGCCGAAAGAATACATCCACTGGTCGGTCAATATCCTGCGGTCGAAGACCGCGGTGAATTCAGACGTTAGGTGCAACATCGTTGGCGGATTTGATATCCGCTTGTCGCCAAACAAGAAAACGATGTTGCCATGCCAGGATACAACCACTTCGACCGTTCCGAAAGCGACCAGATCGCGGAACTGAAGCCCGCAGGCCACGGGGTCAGGTCCATCGCCCGGGCGCTGAACCGTCACCCATCGATGATCAGCCGGGACCTGAGGCGCAGTTCCTGTGAATAAGGAGCCTATCGCCCAGTCTTCGCCGAAGGCTCGTATCACTATCGCCGCCAGCGCGTCGCGATCCTGGAAAAGGGCCGCGCCCTGCGCGCCTTTGTCGTTATCCGTCTCGCGGATGCCCGCAGCCTGTTCAGATCAACCAAGCCACCACTGTCTGACACTACGGAAGTGTGTGCGGTTCCGATCACCGGTAGTAGCTTTCCTGAACGAACTTGGAAAACACTCAGGATCCGTTTCAATGCACCCATTGCGCTTCGCGGCTGATTCCACCACCGGCTACATCACACCAGCACAGGCACTTGAGACCACGTTCTGGCCGATCGCAGCATGGGGTCAACAGTCAAGCCGTCCTGAAACAGGGACGACTTCCAGGCAGCCTGTTGTGGGGCATCACGGGCGCTCCTGGCGGTTTTCCCAAAGCAAACGCTGGTCTCCGCCAAGTTTGGAATTGGCCAACAAACCTAGCTCCGCGGCGCGGCGTGCTGCCAACCCGTCCGGGACAAGGGTCAGGTAGGCCGGCAACCACGCCAAGGCATGCGCCTCCAGTTCTTGTGTGCCGTCAAAATAGGACTGTACCTGGCCAGAATAGGACGCGGTCCGGGTCCCACCCGCTGCGTAATCCTCAAGCGCATATCTGACGACTCTGGCCAAGGCACCGTCGCAGATCTGTCTCAAGTCAGGGTCGCGTCCGCTTCGGGAACTGATCGCGGCCAGCGTTACCAGCGGCCCAATGGCATGAAACTGATAGTGCAGCCCCCATTTGCCGCGCAGCGTTTCCTGCGGCAAGCTCCCGTCTGACCGCGCGCTGCACAAGATCCGCGCGGCCGAGGCGAAGGCCCAATACCGCGCCGCGTCGTCGTCCATAAGGTCAGCGGTCAGAAAGATTGCCAGCGAAGCCCAGGCCCGCAGGTTGCCCCGCCTCGCCCCGTGGGGCGCATCCCTTTCCCAGAAGTCGACTTGTTCGGCGACGCGCTTTTGCAGCCAACGCTCGACCGCCGCAGTCCGGTGGTTGGCTTCGGCATAGGGGCGCACCTGCCTGTAAGCCCCGGCGATGCCGGCCAGCCGACCGCCCACCGACAATTGCGCGGTGAGGCTGTCCATCTCGGACAAGGCATCCGCCCAGGCCCAGATTGCGATCCAACCCACCACGCAATCCGCCAGTTCAGCCTCCGAGGCTCCGCCGCGGGTCACGGTGTTGGCCGCGCGGGCAAGATCGCGAATGAAATCGTCGACGGGTCGCAGCGCCTTGTTGACGTCGGCATTGCTTTCCGGGTCGATGTTCGAGCGTGTGGGATCATCGGACTGATAGCGGCTGCCGAATTCCAGTCTCACGACCGGATCAGGCGCGGGGCCACAGGCCGCCGAAGCCTCTGCCCCGACACTGGCCGCCAGACAGAAAGCCGCCAGGAGACCTCTCTTCCTCATTGCCCCGCCGCCCCGCTCAACTCGATGAGGCGGGTGATCTCAAGCGCCTGATTGTTGCCCTGCGCCGCTGCCCGTTCAAGCCAGAAAAGGGCCTGGGCCCGATCTGTCGGCACCCCGATTCCGAACGCCAGCGCCTGACCGAATTCGAACATGGCTATTGTGTCGCCTGCTTGCGCCGCGCGCGACAGCCAGTCCAAGGCTAGCGCGAGGTCCGCGCTGCTGGCCGCTTGTTCCCGCAGGGCAAGACCGTGGATCCGCATCGCAACTGTGCCGCCACTTTCCGCAGCGCGACGATATATCATCGGCATATCCAATTGCCTCGCGATCTGGGTGCGCACCATTGGGTCGGCCTTGCGATGCACTGACAAATAGCTGGCCAGAACCGTAAACTGTTCACTTTCGAGAGCCTTGGCGATCATTCCCGCGGCACGATCGGGATCGAAGACAGGCGTGCCCGGCGTCGCGATCAGGCGAAAGATCACGGCATCGGCGCGGGTATCGCCCTGCGCGCTGGCCAGCGACAGCAGTTCCAGCGCGCGAGGCGCATATTCGGCTTTGCCGCTGCGCAGATAGAACCGTGCAAGCGCGATCATCGAGTATGTTCTCTCAACCGCAAAGACATCCGCAACGTCAAGCCACCGCGCAACGCCCGCATCATCGCCCAGCTCCTCGTTCAAGGCGGCCATTTTCATCGCGGCGTCAAAGTTGCAAGGCATGATTCCGGCCGCGCGCGTCACGTAAAACGCAGGTGTGTCAGCGTGGTGAGCAGCGAACACCTGGGCAGCGTAATCACCATAGGCGTCGATGACCGGGCGGAAACGGTCGAACACGGCGCGTTTTTCCACAGGATCCGCCGCCAGACGGGCAAGGGCGACCATCGCCACTCCGTAGCCATAGGCCGAGGAGCGGGCCAGAATATCAGCGGCGGCGTCCTGCGCCCGGGCGCCGGTCTGTGCCAGTTTGGCAGGCTCATACATCCCGTTGATCAGGGACTGGCTCAACAAGCCGGCAAACTCGGGGCCTGACTCGAGATGACGCTCCCGCAGGGCTGCGAAGATCAGGTCCCGGACCTCCAGATCATGGGTGAGGCTCAGGTCAAGACTGGCCTGAGCAACCAGCCTGGCATCGGTCTGTTCAAAGTAGTCGGCCCAAAAGCGGCGCATGGCATCGTCCGCGAAAGGCGCAGTCTCGATGATCCGGCGCCACATCGCAAGACTGTCGGGCGATCCGCTGAGGGCAAAGGACTGAACTTCGGCAAGGCGGGTGCCGTCGGTCGCGATACGCAGGTCGGACAGGGGACGCTCTGGCCCGGAAAAGTCGGATACCCCGATGGCCAGCTTGCGATCCGTCCAATACTGGGCGGCCGCGCGATCCGGTGCTCCCTGACCGCTGCAGACGAGCGCACCCAGCAGCAGTATCATCGGCTGTGCCCCGCCGCGTTCCTCGACCACATGCGCCAGCAGATCGACAGCGTGGTCGATCTGTCCCGCATCGGGGTCGTGCGCCAGGATGAGCCGCGCAAGAAGCACATGTCCGTCAAGGTTGCCGCGTGCCACGGCCTGTTCCAGCAAAAGACGCGCTTCGCCTGCCCCGGCCCAGCGGCCTTGATCCTCCAGCACGACTTCGGCCAGCTGTGAAAAGGCCCAGCCCGGCGCATCGTTTCGCAAGATCAACGCGTTCAGCACGGCAATTCTCTGTTCGCGAAAGCCTGCATGGGTCGTTTCATGCCGACGCAAGAACAAGGCGAACTGTGAAAGCCCCCGCAGGTCTCCGGACCGCGACGCGGCCTGGTAGAGGGAATGGGCACGATCTATGTCGCGGGGCGCCAATGCACCACGCTCCACCACCCGGCCAAGTTCAATCTGGGCGTAGGACAGATCCGCAGATGCCGCCTTTTCCAGATACCGAACCAGAAGATCATTCGACTTATCGAAGCCTTCCGCCCGCATGTGGTATTCCACCACCAGCCATGCAGCGTGCCCGCTGCCCAGATCGGCGCTGAAGCGATACCAATCGTGCGCAAGTTGACGGTTGGCCGTGACAACCCGCCCCTGGCGGAAGGCGGTTGCGATCCGCTCGGCACGGCTGCAAATCGCCATGTCCGGCTCTCCCACCATGTTGCTGAACGCGGTTGTCACGGTCAGTTCCACCGGAACGGTCCAGCCTGCCGGAGCTTTCTGTGCAAGCTGAAGCGCGGCAAGGGTCAACAGGGCCTTGGGTTCACCCAAAAAGCCTGCCTCTGTCAGGAGGCGGTCGGCAGACACCGGATCTGGCGCGATCCCGATCCCGTCGCGCAGGTATCGCGAAAGCACAAGCTTGGCCGAAGGTTGCAATTCGCCCGCCTGCATTGCCAGTGCGACGACGAGGCCGCTTTCGCTGAGCTCTTCGAATTTGCCCGCTGCATCCAGCGCCGCAATCCGCATCATCAGCGCGACCTGCCCTTCGAAGGCAGGGTCGGTCGCCTCCAACAGTTCCATCGCGCGCGCTGTTGTGTCGAACCAGCGGACCCCGTCGATCGCTGTCAGACGGTTGATGTCCCGCCGGATGCTGCGCAGGGGGCGGTCCGGCAGGACGCGCCCATCCCAATGCCCCCAGAAATCTGTTGTCTCGTCATCAGAGGGGGGCGACACACAGATCTGCCCCAAGTTTACCTCGGGGGGACGGAAGGCAAGGTCTAGTGTCTCTTCGGCGGCGGCCCCGCCGCCAACCGAAAGCGCCAAGGCAAGCAGGATCCAACGGCCCGGCAACCACCGGGACGGGAGCGATGGAATTGGGCCATTGGTCATCCGCCTCTACCTCATGTAGGTGTTCGACACAGCAGCCGCGGCATACTGGCCGTTGCCGCCGGTCAATACGACCGAGACGCCTGCCTTACGCTTCAGCTCTACCGCCGCGACAGAGACCAGCGTCTCGTCCCCGACACGGAAGTCGAAATCGAGTGTCAGCGGCGCCTTAAGCGCGACGGATTTCGACCCGGCAACAGGAACGGCCTTCAGCGCCACAGCGCGTGCGGCAGGCACAAACAAATCCACCTCGTCGCGCGTGGACAGGTTATAAAGCGACACGTCGGCTTTCGCCGGGTTCAGTTTGAGATCGTCCACCAGAACCAGCGGCGCCGCGCCCTGCTGCAACACAACAGTGTAATGGGTGGCAGGCGCGACGGTCAGATCGGTCGTCCCACCCGTGTGGGCAACCGAAACCACGCCGGGCTGCACGTTCACATAAGCGGACAATCCGGAGTCGAGCTCGTTGATCCGGGTGCCTCCGACCACGGCGAAGGCCTGATCGGGCGCCAGAACACGAATGAAGCTCGACTGAGGGTCGAACACGCTCGCATATAGGCCATCATCCCCAGCGGCATGGGCAAAAGTGCCTGGCGCGACGAAGGCGATTGCAAGCCCGGAGGAGATAAAGCTGCGTCTGTTAATCATGGTTCAGTCCTTTTTCTATGATGCTTCGGGGGGGCAGACAAAGACCGCGGGGCTTTGCCCAAGTGGAGTTTCGACTGTGATGTCCACGCTGCTTGCGCCTTCGGGCCAAAGGCCGGTCAGCGGCATGTAGAAACGGCCATTCAGACGCAGGCGCTCGCCCCGTCGGATGGATTTCGTGCGCTCGCGCCCCGTGGCCGAGCGAAAATGGAAGCTCGCGACAGAGGTCGACCTGCTGGACGTATCCAGAAACAGCGAATGGTCCGGCCCCAGCCCCGACGGCAGAAGGACGGTCAGGCCAAACCCATCGTCATGCTTGCGGAGGTCAACCTTGGTCGTGCAGCGTCCGCCGGCGGCGGCAATCAGCTCGCGCATCTGGCGGTCGCCGTTCTGGGCCAGGTTTGCATAGATCGGCACTTCCCACACCAGAAACGCCGGCGGCGCATTCTGGAAATCATCGGACGTCAGATAGGACGTGATCGCCCCGTACTGCCCGCCGCCCGTTATCGCGTAGTTCACAACCTCCAGCCCGGAATGCTGCGCCACGAATCCGGGAAAATTGCTGACGGCAAGATCGGTGAACGAGGTTCCCACCATCACCACTGGCAAGACATTGGCAGGATCGCGCGGGGCGTCGGGGCTGCTTTCGGGATCTTCGCCAAGACCTATGTCAAGCGGCGCGGCGTCATCCAACCCGATATCCAGAGGGGCATCGTCCAGGCCGATATCCAGAGGGGCATCGTCAAGACCAATATCGAGCGGCGGCTCGTCTCCCAGGCCGATGTCCAGAGGGGCATCCTCGTTCAGCCCGATATCCAGGCCGAGATCCAAGCCGGCGCCACCAACGCCTGCCGAACCACCGGCGACCCGGGTTTCGTAGGTCATTGTAACCGGTTCCGGCAGAGTCTCCTTGCACCGGCGCTGAAGAATGCGGCGCATGCCGGAAAACGCCGTCTTCACGCCCGTCTCGATCGTCTCATACGCGGTCTTGGGCAGCTCCTTGTAGGTCGGCTGCGCCTTTAGCGTCTCGGCGACAGCCATGGCGGCGAGGTCTGCGCCGTAGGCGTTCCAATGGGTGTCGGTTCCGAAGAAGGTGTGGCGCCCCGGTTCGCCCATCAACATCGCGGCGCGCAGATCGACGGTGACGACACCCGCCTCGTCAAGCCGCCGCTGGATGTCCAGTTGCACGTCCGTTGCGATCCCCAGGTCAAAGCCCATCAAGCGCGCCCGTTCTGGCAGCCAGTCAGGCATGGTCGCGGATTTGGTCGGGACAGCCGCAAAGACAAGCGTGGTCCCACGCGCGGACAGCGCGCGCGACAGCCGGGCCAGATCGTCAACCGTCTTGTCGGAAAACGGAAGATCCATCCGCATATCCGACACCATGCGATAGAAAACCCCGTCCTTGCCTTCCAACGTTGCAAGATCCGTGTCGGTTTCCAACCCGTGGCAGCCATAAGCGCTGTCAGCCCGAACCGAGGTGGCGCCAAGGACAGCGGCCAGCGCGGCCACGCCGGCAAGAATGCGCATGCTATCCCTCATCTGTCCGGCTCCGCCGCGTCAGGTGCGGCACCAAGGCTTGCGATGCGGGCGCCCAGCACCGGCAGAAGGTTCCCGGCAATCAGTTTCACCCGAACGGAGTCGGACCGGACAGCCAGGCGAAGATAGGATTGCGCACGGGTCAGAGCTGTGGGATCGTCCCACCGTGTCTGCACAAGATCGCTGGCAAGCTGAAGCGCGATCAGGGCACCGCCCGCACCGCGCCCCTGGGTCGCAAGGCTGGCGATTTCCTCTGGCATTGGGCCAAATGGATGCCCTGCAAGGTGAAACTCCATCATTGCCGCAGAGGCAACGGAATTGCCGGCCATTGCATATGCCAGGACGATCTCTTTCAGTCGCTGCACCCTTTTGGGGTTTGTTGCGGCAGGATCGATCCGCTTGAGTGTCCGAACCAGCCCGATCAGCCCTGCAACGCGCCCGGTCGCAGCCGCAATGCCGAAGTAATGCGCCACATCTCGGGCAGGGACCGTGTTCCCCCGCGCCTCCAGTTGCTGGGCCAGATGCAACGCCGCAACGCCATCGCCCGCATCTGCCAACGCCTGCATCAGGTCTGTCGGGACAGTTTTTCCCTGAACCATTCGATCGCGAGCGCGTCGCAGGAAATCATGCTTCAGGTCGCTGCCGCTGCGCAGGCCAGGCGTCATCGTGACCGCGATACGGCGCGCCTTTGGGTCATTCTCGCCAAGCCGGGTCAGATCCAGCATCATCGGCGGCGACGATTGTGCGGTCGCGGGACCGGTGGCGAGCGCTCCTGCCGTCAGCGGTCCCAAAAACAGGACCAGCGCCAGACATCGCCCAAGCGCAAACCCTCGTGTGCTGTGCTGGCCGATCATGCCCCATCCTCGCCGGGCAACAGTTCGGGGTCTGTCAGATACCGCACGGGGATTTCCCAGATCACCGTTTGGGGCAACGCCAGCGGATCAAGCCGGTCCAGATACGTCAGCATCGGTTGGAATGGGCCCATGCCCTCTTCGGCATGGTTGATGACATCGCGGTTCAATTCCAGTTTCAGCGCTTCGGCAAAGCTCCAGTTCGGGTTGGCGGAATAAGAGGTTCCGACAAGGTCGGTCTCGCCGCCAGCGTCGCCGAAAAGGTCCAGCGCGCCTGCCTCGTCCGCGTCCGCCACCGCCAACGCGCGGTAGGGCGTCACACTTTCGGGCGACAGACCAAGGAAGGGGGCCATCGCATCCGACGTAACATAGCTGACAAGATCGCCGGCAAAGGCCGTGCGGGTCCCCGGCTCGATCGCGAAAATGTCCTCGCCTGCCGGGATGACACCACTGGCGGCGATACTGGCTGCGACGGCCCGCGCGCCATCGGGCGTCCAATGGGTATCGGTGACAAGGAAGGGCGCAGACAGGGCGGCCAGAGCCGGCCGCGAGTCGACCACCGAAATCCCGGTTGACCGCATATCCGTCAGGAAGCGTCGATACAGGGTCTCCAACGCGTCAGCTGCAACGGCATCCCGAGCAGTATCGCGCAAGAGATCGATCTTGGCGGGCAGCGGGACCACCACCAGCTGCACGTCCATTGCCTCCAGCCGAGCGGCGGCCTGTTCGATCCGTCCCAGAGCTGCAGTATAGACGGTGTCGTCCACCTGGCGGAACTCTTCGGCGGTGAATAGATGGCCCTCGCGCCCCAGGACCACCCCGGACCGGCCCTCGCCCAGCAGCAGATAGCGGGCCGCGCCGATCAGACCGACCGCGAACGGCTTGTGTGGCAGGTTGTCACGATACAGCCGGTCGATGGATTGCGTGACCCTGCCGTCCAACACCCCGCCGGCCACGGGCAACATGGCGCCGGGGGCGGAAATCAAAGACAGGTTCGCAATCAGGGCATATCCGAAAAACGCTGCCGGAACGGCCATCTTGAGGGCAAGGGTGGGGGATGGGAGCATCATCGTGTCAGCCCTTAAAATTGGAAGTAGAGGAAGGGTGAAAAGCTTTGTTCCGCCAGCTTCATCACGGTGAAGGCGCCCAAAGCGACAAGGCCCAGCGAAACGGCCGCCTGCGCAACCGGCCGTACGGCGGTTCCATCGGGGCGGATGCCGACGTCATCGCGTCCCTCAAAGAGCGGCCAAAGCCGTGGTTCGACGACGCAGATTGCTGCGGCGAGGGCGGTGAAGCCCAGGCTTTCGCGCGTCACCTCAAGCCACAAGGCGGGATCGCCGAGCCAGCCATTCAGGCCCAGCATGGCCGCGTAGATCTCAAACCCCTGCGTCACGTGTTCGGCCCGGAACATGACCCACCCGACCAGGACGCACAGCAGGGTCAATGGCAGCGCCCAGACCAGACCGGCCGACCGCCGGTCATGACCGGTGGCCCGTTCAAGGGCCAGAAGCCCGCCATGCCAAAGCCCCCATAGAACGAAGGTCCAGTTCGCTCCGTGCCACAGCCCGCCCAGCACCATGACGGTCATGAGGTTGGAATAGGTCCGCAAACGGCCTTTCCGGTTGCCGCCCAGCGATATGTACAGATAGTCACGCAGCCAGTTGGACAGCGAGATATGCCAGCGGCGCCAGAATTCGGTGATCGAGCGACTGATGTAGGGAAAGCGGAAGTTCTCGAGGAAACGGAACCCCATCATCTTCCCCAGACCGATCGCCATGTCAGAATAGCCTGAAAAGTCGAAGTAAAGCTGTAGCATGTAGGCCACCACCCCGGCCCAGGCCAGCGCCATCCCGACGTCGCCGGAATTGTCGAAGGCCAGGTTTGCCAACGGCGCGACCGCATCGGCCAGAAGAACCTTCTTGGCCAGACCGACAAGGAAACGCGCCATTCCATCGGCGAACATCTCGGCCGAATGGGTGCGGCTTTTGAACTGATCCTCAAGGTCCTTGTAGCGCAGGATCGGCCCTGCAATCAGCTGCGGGAACAGCGCGATGAAGGCGGCAAAGTCGATGAACCGCGCATCTGCCTTGGCATCGCCGCGATGCACGTCGATCAGATAGCTGAGCGCCTGAAAGACATAGAAGGAAATCCCGATCGGCAGGATCAGACGCCAGTGGATGCCCAGCCCGGCGGTGTCGGTGCCCAGTAATGCAGCAAAACTGTCGAGGAAGAAGTTCAGATATTTGAACACACCAAGCACGCCCAGACATCCGGCAACTCCGATGCCAAGCCAGAGCCGCCCCCGGGACGTGTTCCGATGCCGCGAAACTTTCTGGCCGACAAGATAGGCAAAGCCCGTCGTCAGGAACAGAAGGCCCAGAAAATCAACACGCCACCACGCATAGAACAGATATGACCCTGCCAGGATGGTATAGGATTTTGCCCGCGCGGGCGTCAGATAATAGGCTGCCAGAAACAATGGCAGAAAAAGGAACAGGAACGCTTCCGACGAAAACACCATCTCTCACGGCTCCTGATGATTTGGGCAAACGGGTGCGTCGGACACAGCATCCGGCGCGCCGCCGCCAGCCAGGACGATCCGCGCCTCGCCCGTGAGATCGCGCATGAGCACGGGCGACATGAATTGCACATCCCCCGCCAGAAACCGCGGAAACTGCTCTTCGAAATTATTGTTGCGCAGATCCAGCTGGCCAGGAGCGGCGGTCTGGATCCCGATCCGATTCATCCGAAACTGGTTGCGAAACACATAGGTCACGTCTTCCGCGGACATATCCGCGACCAGCAAACCCGCGCGGCCGGACGCGATCACGGCGCTGTTCTTCAGCACGACGCCGCGGGACGCCCGCAGTGCGATGCCCTCCTGCCGTGGTCCCAGTATGCGGATGCTGTGCATTTCCAGACAGTCAGAGGTATCTGCCTGAACGCCATGGTGACGAGGGCGCAGGATTGTCACATCGCGGATCTCCGTGCCGAAGCTGCCGGGCAGCAAGGCGATCCCGCTTTCCCGGGGATGAAAAATCTCGATCGATTCGATGTCGGTTCCATCGGTTTGCGGGCCAAGTCGTATCGCGTCGCCCGCCGCCCCGTCGACAAAGGTGTTGCGATGGATCCGTGCATCCTTTGTGGCATGAAGGATCAGGGCGGTCCGCCGCGAGTCCAGAAAACGATTGTCCAGGACGTCGACCTGTTCCCCGCCCGCGAACACAGTGGATCCAACACGGCGCAAGACCGATCCTTTCAGGGAAGAACGGGTTTCGTTCTGATAGAACCGGCTGACCACCACCGAAAGACCGGCAGAGATCAGGTCGGAGCCGAAGCCGAGGTCCGCAAAATAGGCATCATGGGCGACCATCACCCCCTTCCCGGCGGTCACGACAAATGGCGCAAAAGCCGGCGCGTCGGGGTTTGGCGATCCGGCCACGACGATGCCGGCCCCGCGAATGTCGAGCGTGCCGAAATTTGCAAGAAAGGCGCCGCTTGTCCGGGCCAGGGTCAATACCTCGCCGCGGTCGAGCACCAGCGTTGCGCCCTCTTCTACAATCAGCGGCACACCAAGCCCGTCAGCCCCGACCATTCCGGGAAACAGCCGCCCGGCCTCGGCCAGCAGCCCGGACAGATCCATTGTGCCTGCGGACAAGGACAATGCGGACGTTCCACGCGCGCCTTGCGCCTTCAGCACGACATCGTGGGACTCCGCCTCGTCCTTGCGCGCCAGTTTCAGCAGCGCGACCCGCAGGTCGACCGTGACAAGCCGTGGCACCGACACGTCCCGGGGTTCCCCCGGCACAGCGCCGGTTTCATCGACGGCGCCAAGCGGGGCGAGCCCGCGCATCTGTTCAACGAGTTCGTCATACCGAGCTTCGGCCCCAGCCAGCAGCCGCTCTGTCGATTGGGCGATGGCGGCGGGGCAAAGCGCAAGTGACAGCCCCATCACCACCAGCAAACGGACAAGCCCGCACGACCCACGCCCCGACAGGAGGCCGGTCTCACGGGGCCGGTCATGTCCGGTTCGGGGAGGCATATCGACCCTGGCCTGATGCGGATTTCGATGCATAACCAACCGATCTAACGCAGGAAGAATGGAAGAAGGCTGCGGCGAAAGCGCAGGCGTGCGACTTGCCCCGCCGAGACGCCGGCGGTGTCATCCAGAACCATTTCCACCGGAACCGTGGCTTTGCCATCCTGGGGCGACGGAAGAATCTCTGGCGTGACCGGCAAGATGGTGCCATCCGCCAACACCAGTTCCGCCGTCTGGCCAGCGACGAGCTTGACGGCGCCCTCGGCACTGATTTCTGTGTTCGCGACCAGCCCCTCCGAACCGGAGGCCAGGCGCGCGATCGGCGTGCCTCTCATGATCGTCGCGCCCTCGACGAAGCTGCGCATCGGAAGGACGGTGCAATCGCATGGCATCTTGACGCTCAGGTAGTCCCCGGAATTGGCAAGGATCGAATAGACCACTTCACCCTTGCGAGCGTCCGGGTCGACATAGGTCAATTGCCCCGCCGCGGTGGCCAGCAGGGTCTGCCCCGGCGCCATGATCGTCACCGGGCGTGCTTCGTATGAAAAGACCACCCGCTGGTGCGCCAGGTTCAGCGCAATCAGCGCCAGACCGGCCGTCAGCGCAATGACAATCCCTCGGCGGACCAGGTTCTGTAACTTGAACGACAGGCCCGGCTTTTCCGCCTTCGGCTTTGCCTTGACGCTCGTTGGCCCGGTATAGCCAAGGACGCCCGACAGCGACACGATATCGCCGGCGATATAGCTGTTGAGGATATGACGCAGTGGCGCGGCATGTTCGCCCATGGGCTCGGTGAAATGCAAGGTGTAGGTGCCATCGTCCCCCGCAGACTTCTCGATCCAGGCATCCATATAAAGAACCAGCGCGTAGCCCGCGAAATTCATCCGGATTGCAGCCGACACCAAGGTATCTCCTGCATTGATATCCGGTGTGCCGATGACGACAGCCTTGGTCAGAGACAGGCTGGCGCCTTCGAAGATCTTCGAACCGACGAGTACAGTGAATGGGACTTTTAGTTGAGGATGCTCTGCCATGTGGGGAAAGCTGGCAGGTATGCTTTCAGCGCCATTCGGGTTATTTAGATCTACGTGCTTCATTAACTCAGAGCTTTCGCGTGTAAAATGTCCTGTTGGATGAGAAACGGGTCAGTAGCCGCCTGCGAGGTACAGCAGGCCAACCAGTAGCCAACCGAGTGTAAGGATGTTCATGTAGGTGGAACTGGCTGCGGTGATGCGCTGCCCGACCGTCAGGCTATTCGCGACCGATCCGGTTGATTGTCGCGTCCACTTCTGCCGGTCCAGCCGGAAGAGGACATAGCTTTTGATCATCGCCCCGTAGAGCTGGCTGAAATACAGAAGAAACGGGAAGGTGATCGGAAAGCCGATCCGCCCCCGGAACGCAAGGATCAGCGTAACGTAGAGATAGCGGGTCAGCATGATCCACGCCACGTAGACAGCCAGCAGCGCGTAATCGTACATCAGGGCAGCCAACACCGCGAGGCCCGGACCCGCGAGGGTGGTCCAGATGGACACCCGCTGATCAAGGATCGACCACCACGTAAAGTACCCGATCTTTGCCGGCGACAGTTTCAACGCGCGCCCGTTGGTGCGCAGCATGTTGCCAAACCACCGCACGGTAAGCACGCGGGCCGAGGCAAAGAATGTCGGCAGCGGCTGTGTCTCTGCCGAGTGCGATTGCACGTCCGGCAGATAGACCATCTGGTAGCCATTCTTCATCAACCAGAACCATGTCGACTTGTCGTCGCCGGTCAGAAAGTTCACGCGCCCCAATCGCAAATGATCAATATAGTCTGACTGGACCTGATCGATGAATCCGGGATCGGTCGCAAGGATTGCACGAAACGCCGACATCCGACCTGTGAGGGTCAGGACCCGCTTTGAGAGGCCCATAGAGCACATCATCACCTGGCGTTGGTCAAAGCGCAGTTCGAACCAATCGCGGAACAGGCCTCTGTCGGGGATTGCGACCGCTTCATCAGTCGTCAGCGCCCCGATTTTGGGGTCGCTGAACACTGGCACAATTTCTTCCAGGATATTTTGCGGCACCGAAGTGTCACCATCGGCGATCAACAGGACATCATGCTCGGTCGGATAGAGTCGGGCAATGATACGCAGGGAACGGGCGAGTGCGTCGCGCTTGCCGGTTGCCGGGATGCGGTCCACGATAAGGCTGACATTCGCACGCGCCGCTGGAGACGTTTCGAAAAGCTGCCGGATCAAACGCTCGTCCGCGCCATCGACAACCGATGCGACAATCGTCGCGCCATCACGCGCTCTGGCCGCAGCCTGGAACAGCGACCGATAGACCACAATCGTCGTGTCCGGTGCGATCATGTAGGAGGTCACCAGCATGAAAGCATGAGACTTGTGACCAGAGGCCCTGAAGCGGGCCGTGGCCGCCGCTTTGCGTCTGGGATGCGCCAAGACGCGAAACACGAAAGCACGGGTAAAGTTTATTGCCGCCCAGCAATAACGCCACGTCCCCAGCACACCGATGCCGATGACCGCAGCAGGCGCCGCGCCCAAAAGCTCTTTGGAAGCGGCCGATCCCACAATAACGATCACGGACAGATAGGCGATATGACCAAGGACGATCACGGCAGATCCATCCTAGCCAATTGCGGCCCGGATAACCCGGTCAAGGACCGGTTCTGTCCTTGCGCAATGTTCGTTGGAGTGATCATTTATTGCCCTTCAAGCCTGCCGGGAGCGTTTTTTGCACCAAGTTTGAGTTCACTTTTCATCCAAATGTGAAGAAAATGGGGCAGCATTCCGTTATTGTTTCCAGATTTGATACTTTACTGAGAATCGGCCGCTCCCATTGCGCCCTAGCGGCGGGGCGTGTGACCTGGAAACGACACAGCCAAGATGTCGAGTGCATCCGGCCTCTGCTCCTTGGAGCGAGCAGAATTCCCACACATCACCTCTAGGTTGAAACCGGCGGGTTTTGCTTGGAGTGGATGGTCTATGCCCGAGTGAGCCACGCCGGGCGAGGATATCTCAGGACCAAGCAGGTCCAAGGTTCATATGCGCGAAACCCAGCTGTGGGCCAAAGCCGGAGCCTAGGAATCCCACCTATCTCGCGCTCGGCGAGAGGACGCTCCGCGCGATCATTGCCATTGCGCCCTCCGGACCCGGGGTTTTGACCGCTTGTATGGGGCAGGGCGCTCGCCACTCTGCACTGTCAACCGGGCATTCTCCACTGCTCTGCAGGCAGACCACTGTGCCCGGGCCGCAGAGTAGCTCGCAAATGTCTTGTCCGGGGCTGGAAATGTTCAGCATCGGCCGCCGCCTTGTTCCATCGGGGTTTCGAGGGCCATGCGCCGTGGCGGTTTTCGGAACGCGGTACGCGATCTGCCAAACCATTGATTGTGTACGGTGGTCCGCAGTCAAGAGTTTGCACGGTTTTGAATTTCTATTGGTTGCCTTGGCTGAA
>CAYGRI010000090.1:0-15390 GCA_964352155.1 uncultured Maritimibacter sp.
CACTGGCGCGGGGTGGAGCAGCCCGGTAGCTCGTCAGGCTCATAACCTGAAGGTCGTAGGTTCAAATCCTACCCCCGCAACCAAAAACCTACGTAAGATCAAATGCTTAGAACCCGACCTAATCAGTCGGGTTTTTCTTGTCCAATTCTTGTCAACGCCTGGTCAACATTCGACGAGTCGCCCTGAAAAGCAGGGGCTCACTGCGCTCTGGCTCCCGGAAAAGTCCTGTGGCAGCATCACGCCATGATCGAATTCCGTACCCTCGCCGATGATCATCCCGACCTGGCGCATTCGCCTCTGCTGCGTGCCGCGCTGCTGACCCTGCAGTACACGCAGGAGCACCGGGCAATCGGCCTTACGAAAACCAAGGCGTTCAAGCGCGTGTTCGTCCATTGGGCGGTCGAACATTTTGAATGGCCTGGAAAGAGTGCGGAAGAGATGTTCCGCTACAGCAAAGTCATCAATGAGTACGAGTTTCTGCCGCTCGAGGTGCTGCACTACGTTTTGATCACTTTGCGACTGGGGCGGCACTTCAAGGGTGAGTTCCGGCTGACCAAACGTGGCTCAGAACTTGCGCAGGCCCCGGGGCGGCTCTTCGCTGAACTCATCCCCTTCTTTGTCCTCAGAATTGACCATGCTTCCTATTCCCGATTTGAGGATCGTCCCTTTGGCAAATGGGATGTCTGGCTAAACGTGATCAACGTCGAGGCCGACCACGGCACAACCGAGCGGGCGCTGTATGAGGCGTTCTATGGCAAAGGCCATGATTGGGATAATGCAGGATGGCGCGAAATGGCTGTGTTCTCATCCTGCGTCTTGCGCCCGCTTGAATGGGCCGGGCTCCTTGTCCTGACCGCCGAAGAGCGCGAAGGCAAGTACCTGCACCATGTGTTCAAGACGCCGCTCTGGCGCAGCGCCCTGAGACTGGAAACTGACGGCATGTTGCAGCCAGTGCCAGTTCACTGAGGCACCGGCGCATCCAGCCCAAACTCGACACCTGCCCGATGCGATGTCTATTCAGACGGAGAGGCCAAGCGTCCGATTTTTGGTGGCGCTGGATTCCTCAATGATTGCTTTGGCATGGTTTTCCGTCTCCGACGACGGCCAACTGCGAAAGTTGACTGCACGCCCCTTGCGTGATCCTGTCACCCGGCAGGCCCGAACAGCGCAATGAGCTCGTCGGCCGACATCTCAAATCCATCGGATTGCCCCTCGTCGAACAGAGCGTCGGCCAGGGCCCATTGAGTTTTCACTTGCGGTCGTGTG
The DNA here is from genome assembly GCA_964352155.1 of uncultured Maritimibacter sp. Lineage (GTDB taxonomy): Bacteria > Pseudomonadota > Alphaproteobacteria > Rhodobacterales > Rhodobacteraceae > Psychromarinibacter. The sequence continues at coordinate 1,267 of CAYGRI010000090.1, forward strand.
CGACCGTGCGTCTGGGTGACATATTCGCCGTCGTGAGCGCTCAGAATGAGCTCACTGGGGACTCCTTGACGAGCTCATTGTGAGGGGATGGGGGCGGCAGCGTAGGCCCATGGCATCAGCGCATCGATGTCCTTGTCGAGATGGCCGTTGGCGAGCCTGGTGAAGAGATCGCGCAGGTACAATCGCCGCTTCCAGCAGATGTGCGGCCATTACCTCGTCGACCCTGTTGCCTGCACGCCGGCGTCGGGCTGGGAGAAGGGCCAGGTCGAGAACCAGGTGGGGGTTCTACGGCGGCGGTTCTTTGTGCCCCGCCCGAAGTTCAAATCGTTTGCCGAGCTGAATGCCTGGCTCGAGGACCGGTGCATTGCCTATGCCAAGGCGAACCGGCACCCCGACATTCCGGACAAGACGATCTGGGAGGTGTTTGAAGAGGAACGTCCGAACTTGGTGCCCTATGTCGGCCCGTTCGACGGCTTCCATGCCGTCCCGGCCTCCGTCTCCAAGACCTGCCTCGTGCGCTTCGACAAGAACCGCTACTCGGTCGACGCCCGCGCGGTCGGCCGTCCTGTCGAGATACGCGCCTATGCCGACAGGCTGGAATGCTGGCAGGATGGTCAGGTTGTCGCCCGCCATGATCGTGCCTTCGGCCGTGGCAAGACGATCTACGACCCGCTCCATTACATCCCGGTCCTGGTCCGCAAGCCCGGCGCGCTGCGCAACGGGGCGCCGTTCAAGGACTGGGATCTGCCGCCGGCCCTGCGCCGTGTGCAGCGTAAGCTCGAACGACAGCCCGGCGGTGATCGGCAGGTAGTCGACATACTCGGTGCCGTGCTCACCGATGGCTTGGACGCCGTCGAAGCCGCCTGCGCCGAGGCCTTGTCTCACAACGTCCATTCCGCCGGCGTGATCTTGAACATCCTGGCGCGTCACCGCGAACCGCCGCCACCCCTGACAATCGCGACGCCGGATGCGCTGAAGCTGGGCCGCGAGCCTGCGGCTAATTGCGATCGCTACGACAGCCTGAGGAGACCAAAGAATGGAACGATCACAGGTGCTGGACGCCATGGGCCAGCTGAAGCTTTACGGCATGAGGACAGCCTACGACGAGATCATCGCCACGGCGGTCAAGCGACAGCACGAACCGCAGCAGATCATTGGCGACCTCCTGGCCGCCGAGATCAGTGAGAAGCAGGCGCGCTCGATCAAGTATCAGATGACCATCGCCAAACTGCCGCTGGCCAAGGAGATCAAGGAGTTCGACTTCGAGGCCGCAGAGGTCAATGAGACCCTGATCCACGACCTCGCCACCGGAGACTTCCTCGATCATCAGCGCAATCTCGTGCTGATCGGCGGAACCGGGACTGGCAAGACCCATCTCGCGGTCAGCATCGCGCGCGCCTGTATCCGAAACGGCCGCCGGGGCCGGTTCTTCAACGTCGTCGACCTGGTGAACAAGCTCGACGCCGAAGCCCGAGCCGAACGACAGGGCCGGACCGCGGATCTGATCTCACGCCTCGACTTCCTGATCCTGGACGAACTTGGCTATCTCCCGTTCGCCCAAACCGGCGGACAGCTCCTGTTCCACCTGATCAGCAAGCTCTACGAGCGGACTTCAATCATCGTCACCACCAACCTGGCGTTTGGCGAATGGCCAACCGTCTTCGGCGACGCAAAGATGACCACCGCACTCCTCGACCGACTCACACACCATTGCGAGATCGTCGAGACCGGCAACGAAAGCTGGCGCTTCAAGAACCGCGCATAGCGCAAACGGCACCCCCGCTGGCCCGCCGCCGCTGCGTTACATGGGGACTACGCAGCGCCGGGCCAGCTCACCTCCAGAGGGGTCAATATTGGACGCCGATAGGGGGTCACGATTGGATGCCGATTGACATTCTGGCCTAGATTCGGCCCTGTAATCTATGACAAAGCGCTGATTAGGGGGAATCTCGTTGTCTTTGCCTGATGTCTCAAGGAGCCCTTTTCAAGAGACTGATCTCCAAGGAAAGAATGCTGATCTATTCAGGCTGGCCTTTCTGCAATCCGGGGCTTCGTTTTTCAAGGCGATGTGCGATGCCCTGAGGGCCGAAAGCGGCGCGCATCTGGTGCTGATCGGCTCGCTCAGGATCGCTGAAGCCGAATATGTCGAGATCCTCGGGCTTAGCGCCAATGATCCGACCATAGATGTTGCGGCCTATGATGCCTGCCCGGCACCGTGCCTCCATGTCATGGACCAAAACCGGATCGCCGTCCATCTTGAGGATCTGGATCGGACATTCCCGGACGACGGAAACATTCAGGCGCTTGGCTCAAAAAGCTATGTCGGGTTTCCGGTGACCAATCTTAAAGGCGCGGTTATCGGTGTTGTCGCCTTTGAATGGGACACGGCCATCACCATGGAGCTGTCTGAAAAGGTCATCAATATCATGGCCGCGCTCTTGCCTCGTATCGGGGCCGAAGTTGCCAGCGATAACGTGCAGCACGCATTCTACGCACTAATCAATCCCATTGAGCACAGCCCAGAGGTAACAGACGCAGCAATTTTTCGCAGTATCGTCCAGCAGGCCGCCGAGATTGCTCAGGTGCATGGTGCCGTGCTGACCCAATGCGTGGAAAGGGACGCAAACCACTTCAGGATCCTCGCAGCAACCGCCGGTGGCGCTTTGCTGACAGAGGCAGAGGGCACGCTGATAGCCTATACCGGAACGCCTTGCGACAACCTGAAGACGGACAAGACCTTCTTTGCGGCGCGCGAACTGCAGGATATCTATCCGGACGTCGCTTTGTTCCGGGATCTCGGTGTGCAGTCCTATTGCGGGTTTGGCTTCAGGGATCAGGAGCAGCACCCGATTGGACATGTCGCCTTTCTGCACCACCGCCCGATGTCCCCCCGCATGCTGGACTCTAGCGTAGTCAAAGTGATTGCATCGCGGGCCGGCCAGGAACTGCAGCGCGTGCACATGGAAGCAGAAAGACAGTCGCTTCGCCAGGCGCTCACCGTGCGCAAAAAGCTGCAAAGCCTTGGGCTGATGGCCGGCACCATCGCGCATGATTTCAACAATCAACTCGCTGCCATCATCGGCCATACTGAACTGGCAATGCTGGAGCTTGATGAGACGCATGAGGCTTATCCCCTGCTTGACACGGCGCAACAGGGCATGTGGCGCGCCCGGGATGTCATCGGCGAACTGGTGGATTTTGCCGGAGGTTCGGAGAACACAGCGACCGCACCCATCGTCTTGAACGAAATCATTCTTGAGGCCATCGCCAACCTGCGGCCCGATCTTGCAGACACCATTCAGATCGTAACGAATATGGATCACAACTTGCCAGCGGTCATGGGACGGGTTGCTCATGTGCATCAGATCCTGAGCAACCTCTGCATCAATGCCATCGATGCCATGGGCGCGACTGGCGGGACGCTGAGCATCGAAACGCGCCTGACCGAAATTATTGATGCGGAACGCAAGCGCTGCCTGACAGGGCAGTGCGCGAGGCTTTCATCGCCGGTTGTCTGTCTTGAAATTTCGGACGACGGCGGCGGGATGAGCCCCGAAGAGGCCGAACAGGTTTTTGATCCGTTCTTTTCTACAAAGGGAACTTCGCGCGGTCTTGGCCTCTCGGGTGTGCTTGGGATCGCACGCAGGCTGCCCGCAGGTTTGACCTTTCATACCAAGGAAGGCGCAGGCACACGGTTCCGCCTCTATTTCGACCCTGTGAACTTGAAAGCCGATGACCCGATTTTGGCAATCGGTGCAAAGGATATCCGCGAACCCGAAGGCAAGCCGCAGGTTCTGATCGTCGATGATCAGCCGGAAGTCCGTCAGACTGTTGCACGACTTCTTGCAAGTTGTGGCTATGAAACACATCAGGCCGCCGGCGGAAAAGAGGCCGTCGAACTGGCCGAAAAGCTGCCAGATCTTCGGGCCGCGGTTGTCGATCTGATCATGCCAGAGTTCGATGGTTGGGAAACGCTGGAGATGCTGCGTCGGGTGCGCCCGGGACTGCCGGCCATTATCGTGACTGGCCACGATCAGAACCAAGCCACACGCAAACCCGATGACGCTCCGGCAATTACCATGCTGACCAAGCCTTTCAGCCGTCAAAGCTTGCATAAAACGATGAAATCCTTGTTGGAATAACCGGAGCTAGCCAAGTTCGTCCAGGACCAGGAAGTCGAGGCGGGAGATCAGGTCGGCGGTGCGACCCTGGCGTTTGGTGCGGGCTGCCGGTCGCCGCTCGGCTGTCGTTCCAGCTTGTGCCGCACAAGGCGCAGGGCCGGTGGCAGATCCCACTCCTTGAACGGCGCTCCGTTGCGCAGTGCGCCGGGCTTGCGGGCCAGAATCGGGATGTAATGGAGCGGGTCGTAGATCGTCTTGCCGGTATCCGGCGCATACGTTGAAGAGAGCTTCCGCGGCCACCGCCAGGGCTCGGCGACGGCGCGGCGATACGGGATCTCGCGCTCTCTGCTGACGCGGTGGCGGAAGGAATACCGGGAGGGGCTGTTCGGCTTACCATCGCCCGCGTTCACGCAGCTGCAAATCTCGTCTGACCCGACGCCCGTTGCGTCAACGGCGGACGACACGCCGGCCTTGGAGGACAAGGTGGAGATCATGCTCACCAATGGCAGACGGCTGAGCGTCTCGACCTCGATCGACACGGCGGCCCTTTCGCGCCTCGTGCGTGGTCTCGATCGATCATGATCGCGTTCCCGGCGGGGGTGCGCCTTTGGATCGCCGGCGGGGTGACCGACATGCGCCGTGGCATGAACACGCTGGCGTTGCAGGTGCAGCAGGGGCTCGGCCGCGATCCGCATGCCGGCGAGATCTTCTGTTTCCGCGGCCGCAAGGGCGATCTTGTCAAGCTGCTGTGGCACGACGGGGTGGGCATGTCGCTCTACATCAAGCGGCTGGAGGCGGGGAAGTTCATCTGGCCGACCAGCGGGAGCGGCGAGGCCGTGCAGATCTCGGCAGCCCAGCTCGGCTATCTCCTGGAGGGGATCGACTGGCGCAATCCGCGCTGGACCCAACGCCCTGCAAAGGCGGGATAAATCAGCCGCACCGGCCTTATTTGCATGGGCTTTCCGATGGCCGCATGGTAGGTCTCGCTCATGTCAGATGCCGCTTCCGAGCTCGCCAGATTGCGCGCCGCACTCGCGGCCTCGGAGGCCCGTGCGGAGGCCGCCGAGAGCGAGCTGGCGCAGGCCCGGGCGGTCGTCTCGACCTCCGAGGCGATGATCAAGCACCTCCGGCTCGAGATCGCCAAACTCTGGCGCGAGCAGTATGGCCACAGCTCGGAACGCCGTGCCCGGCTGATCGACCAGCTGGAATTGCAGCTCGAGGAACTCGAAGCCGCTGCGACCGAGGACGAGATCGCCGCCGAGAAGGTGGCGAAGACCACGACGGTCGCCGGCTTCGAGCGCCGCCGCCCGGCCCGCAAGCCCTTCCCGGAGCATTTGCCTCGGGAGCGCGTGGTGATCGAGGCGCCGACCGCGTACTCCTGCTGCGGCTCGGACCGCATCGTGAAGATGGGCGAGGATGTCACCGAGACGCTCGAAGTGGTTCCGCGGCAGTGGAAGGTGATCCAGACCGTCCGCGAGAAGTTCACCTGCCGGCAGTGCGAGAAGATCAGCCAGCCGCCGGCGCGGTTCCATCCGACCCCGCGTGGTTGGGCGGGGTCGAACCTGCTGGCCATGGTCCTGTTCGAGAAGTTCGGTCAGCACCAGCCGCTCAATCGGCAAGCCGAGCGCTATTCCCGGGAAGGCGTGGACCTCAGCCTGTCGACCCTGGCGGACCAGGTCGGCGCCTGCGCCGCGGCGCTCACACCGATCCATCCCCTGATCCAGACCCATGTTCTCGGAGCCGAACGGCTCCACGGGGACGACACGACAGTGCCATTGCTCGCAAAGGGCGGGACGCGCACGGCGCGGCTCTGGACCTATGTCCGCGACGATCGCCCCTTCGCGGGCGATGCACCGCCGGCCGCGCTGTTTTACTTCTCGCGCGACCGGGAGATGGCCCACCCCAGTAAGATCAAAGCCCGTCGGGCAGACGCTCATAAAAAGGCCACTCCTTGTCAACCCGGCCGTCGCAATAGCCCCAAAGCATCTGAAATCCCGGGAAACTGTTGCTGTTGCCGAGCTCTAGTCGCCCCCAATAGTAGCTGCCCATGACCTGCGTGTCGCACCGAATATCCGCAAGTTCTTCAGCCCATACGCCTTCGAACACGTGGTCAGTGAACCAGAGTTCGAACCGGCCGTTATCCTCAGCATATGTGCCGGTGTACCCGGGACCGCCAGGCAGGATCCAGACCTCGCCCCACTTGGTGTCCCATGCGCCGCCAATGGTCTCGATCGACTCCCACATTTGTGATTGCGCAGCGGTCGACGCGACGCAAAAGGCGAGCACGGCAAGGGTCAAATGTCTCATTTAGGCCTCGTGATCTGTAGGAAAGATGATTTGGAAAGTACTGTGCGGGCGGCGCTGGAATTCACAATGAAGAAAAACGTTTGTGCGCGCATTTGTCCCCCCGCGATCCCGGCGACCAACATCTCACGTCACTTCCACCGTCAAATCCTGCACCCGGATCATCGTGAAATCATCCAAGGGGAACAGCTCATCGCTCTGGTCTCCATCCGTCATGTGTACGGTAAACGACCCGTCCACATCCGCGGCCCCGGTCAGATCCAGCCGCGCCTTGATGAACATCCAGCCCGGGTGAGACGGGTGTTCCTCGACCCAGACGTCCGACCATTCGGGGCTGTGAGATCCGATCCGGTCGGCCGCGGCCGTGCCGTCCGGCGTCACATCGACATACATCTCCCACAGCGGATCGGCGTAGATCGTGTTGAACAGCAGCCAGACCTTTGACACCGCGTAAGTTTCGACCTTGCAGCGCATCCGGACGATCAGCGGCCCCGCAGCCAGCGCTTCCCAGTTCAGCAGTTCCAGGTTAGCGCGGCCAGAGCCAGAGTTCGTCCTCCATTCGCAGGCGCTGGACGGGCCGGAAAACCCCTGCTTGTTGGACCACAGCGCGCAATTGTCTTTCGCGGTGCCGGAGGTCGAGCCGTTGATCCAGCGCGACCATAGAACGGTGCCGGACGGATCGTCGAACGGATCTGCCCATGGCCCAGCCCCACTCGCCGCATTGTCCAACTGATAGCGTGCCGCGTTCCATGCTCCGGTAAGGATCAGCCTCATGTCATCTCTCCCACAGCCCCGGTCAGCAGCCATGAGTCCGCGCCGTACTTGCGCAGGACCGCGCCCTGCCATTGCGCGGCGATATCCGCAGATCCGGCGGATACACCGTTGAGGGTGACGCCTGTGGCACCGGCGATGGTCACCACTCCTGCGCCCAGCGCCACGATTTCGATTTCCGTACCGACAGAAAATGTCACCGAGCTTTCCTCCGGCACCGTGACCGTCGCAGCGGACCCGTTGGTCATATGAACCGAGGCCCCTTCATCGGACATCGCCAGGGTGTACCCGCCCGCCTGGCTGTTGATCGGCCGGCGGGCAAGCACCACAGGACCGACCCCAATCGTGCCCTGCGCGCTCAGATCTCCCGTCTCGCCTTTCTGGGCGGCCAGATCCCAGTTCGCGGTCCAGCTTCCCCCGACACCGGGTTCCGTCGAGGATCCGGACGTGTGTGCGGTCGTGCAGATCCAGGAAGCCCCTCCGTTTTCGGCGACCTCATTTTCGGCGTAGGACGTGGATGTCGCCCAGGTGCCGCGCCAGACGAAGCTGGCCCCGTCGGCGCCATCCGCACCATCGATGCCGCCTGCCCCTGCTGCGCCCTGCGGGCCTTCGGGACCGACCGGTCCCTCAGCCCCCACCAGCGCGGCGAGAAAATCGCTTTCGGTCCCGGTATTTCCGGCATCCAGCCAGATCTGATAGGCCGAGGCGCCGTCCGTCCCATCGGCTCCGGCAGGCCCGGGATCGCCCTGCTGCCCCTGGATCGGACCCACGTTGTTCCACTGGCTGCCGTCCCAGACATGTAGATCGCCGGTGATGATGTACCCATCGCCAGGACTGTTGCCTGTCCCCGGCAGGTCGCCGGTGGTGGCGAGCGATCCCAAGATCGTCACCGAGGTGCCGTCGGCACCATCGGCGCCTGCAGGACCGGAGGGCCCTTGCGGACCTTCAGGTCCCTGAGGTCCTACCAAAGCCAACAGGAAGTCGGCCTCCGTGCCGGTGTTGCCCTCAGCCAGCCAGATGTCATAGGCGCTGGCGCCATCGACGCCCGCCATACCGCCCAGGTTCATCCAGCCGGACCCGTCGTGGACAAGCAAGATTGCCTCGTCCTCGACCCAGGCCCGCCAACCGGTGCGTGGCAGCAGCCGTAACCAGGCCCCATCGGTCCAGAGCGCGACGTTCAGGTCCCAACCCGACCAGTCCCCAGTGGCGCCGACCGCAACGATGTAGCGGTCGCCGTCGGCAGGGCTGCCGGGCGGCGCAGCATGGTCCCGGTCGATCACCGAAAGCTGCACGATCCCATCAAGGAGGCGCAGCGCCTCGTTATGGGTCACGTGCTTCTGCGCCTGCGCGGCGAGGATGTAGGGCAGCAACAGGTTGGTTGTGGAATCGGACATGGCCGTCCTTTCAGAATGTGAGGGTGACTGTCTTCGCTGCCCCACGCCCGACGAGAGTAGAAAGCTGGAAAATGCGGACGGTGACGCTGTCGCCTGGTACCAGCAGCGCGCCCCAATCCGCGGTCTGCTGTGCGGCGGTGTAGATGACGCTGGTTGCGGAGGTGGTTAGCGTCCGCTTCACGGTCGGTCCATTGAGGATTTCGACCTCATAGGCTTCCGTTTCCTCCACGAGCGGTACCTCGACCGCACCCCAGCTGTCGGCCGACAATGCGCGGGATCGCCGTGTCCAGCGGATGGTCAGATCGCCTGGCGTCCGCGGCCTGCGCCAGGGCTGCTCGACATGGACGACCGAGAATGGCCGCACGCCAATGCCCTCAGGCGTAAAGGTTTGCGCGACATAGGCCTGATCGCTGACAGACCGGTTCGCAGGGCCGATGCGCCAGTTCCAGGGAAGCCCGAGATCGGCCTCTGCGATCGGCAGTGACGCGAGGCTGTCGTCGAGCAAAACCACCCGCGCGCCCGCAGGCGTTGGATTGCCCAATGCGCCTTCGGTGCCGCGCTGGCCGCGCAGCAGGCGTGTCAGGCGATAGCGGCCCGGCGCGATCAGCTCGGCGGATCCCGCTTGCACGATCTCCCAGATGCCCGTCGCGGATTCCACCGCCAGCGCATTGGCTCCGCCGAACAGGGACAAGTCCGTGACGCTTTCCAGCGTGCCGGAAGCCAAGTCGACCACCAGCGCATTCCCGAGGTCGAACCGCGAGACCGGTCCCGGATAAAGATCCGCGACCAGCGCTCCGATCCGGGCTCGGCTGCCAAACGTGGTCAGCAACTCGAAGCTATCGGTCGAAGGACCGCGGAATACGGCCATCTCGCCCGGCCAGGGAACGGCATGGGCCGCGGCGAACGGCCGATGCGCAGGCTGATCCTCACTGAGTTGCGGCAGATCCATCAGCAAAACCGCCGGCGCGCTGAACACCACGGCCTGCGCCAGCAATGCGCGACGCGGCGATCCGGGCCGCAGGTCGTGGGCGTTGCTGTCCTGGCGGACGGCCTCGATCCCGCGCGCGTCCGTGTCTGCGATGGAGACAAGCCTCAGCTGTACCTTCCGACCATCATGCGCCAGCGCCACGACATCCGCCGGGTCGAGCGCCAGGCGCGAGGGCGGCAACCGAAAGGCCGCCGTTTCGCGCCCGGTCCAGGCCTCCACCAGCGCCCGGCGGCAGCGGCGTTCGGCCTCCTCCGGCGGAACCGCCATCGGGAAGGACTCAGATGTGATGCGCGTCGTGTCCACGGTGATCCGGCGTGCTTCGACGAGGGCGGCGTCATAATCCTCGTCGGCGCGGGCGACCTGCCATTTCAGCGCCTGGGGCAATTCCGTCTCCTGCGCCCGGGTCAGTTCCAGCACGTCCCCCTCGCGGGCCGCCACCAGATCGTCATGCGTCACGTTCGCCACTGCTGGCCGCCCGCGCATGACAAACCGGATCATGCCCTCGGTCTCGACGGCGTCGAATCCGAAATGGCGCGACAGCGTGGTGATCGAGGCGCGCGGGCTTTCCAGCGCCCCGATCGCGTAGCCCTCTATAGCACCCCAGAGGCCGGTGACGTCGATCCGAGCCTCGGGCATCCCGGCCCGAAGGCAAAGATGGCGTACCAGAGCAGCCAGCGATGCTGACCCCAAACGTCCGGTCAGCCAGTGCCCCACCCGCCAGTTCGCCCCGTCGGTCCAGACGTTCGTCAGCTCGGGAAAGAACGGATAGGGTCGCGGGTCCCAGGCCCAGGCGGCGCATTCGGGGCCGTGCACCATTCGGTCGCCGTAGACGCCGGAGACCGGGTTGTTCGCGGCGTCGCCCCAGAACAGGTAGGTCGCCTCGAAATAGGCGCGCTGGATGGCATCGTCCCGCCAGCCCCGCGAGAAATGTGGAATCGCGCTTTCGGACGACTTCGAGTCGAAGAAGACATTAGGCTGATTGGTGCCCCGGTCGATGGCAGGGCAGCCAAGCTCAGTGAAGTGGATCGGTTTCGACTGTGGGACCCATGCAGACGGCGTCCCGCTTTCCACTCCGCCCGGGCGGTCATAATGCGGGTTCGACCACCAGTTCCGTAGATCCTTGGTCCGAAACACCCATGGCTTTCCATAGACAATGTCGGTGATCGGCGTGCGGACCTGCGCGGCGCGATCGGCCTCGGAGGCATAGATCCAGTCGAAGCCTTCCCCGCCCGCAATGTTCCCCTGCAGATAGGCCCTGTCGTAGATCGCGTTCCAGCCGTCCTGCGCATCGAGATGCTCGACCCCATCACGCCAGTCCGACAGCGGCATGTAGTTGTCGATGCCGACGAAATCGATCTCTGGATCGGCCCAGAGCGGATCGAGGTGAAAGAACACGTCGCCGCTGCCGTCGTCCGGCTGGTGGCCGAAATACTCGGTCCAGTCGGCGGCATAGCCGATCTGTGTTCCGGACCCGAGGATGGAGCGAACGTCCACCGCCAGATCGCGGAACGCTTGCACGGTGGGATAGGTGATCGCCACGGAGCGCATCGTCGTCAGCCCCGGCATTTCCGAGCCTATCAGGAAGGCATCGACCCCGCCCGCAGCTGCGCAGAGGTGGGCATAATGCAGCACCATCCGGCGTAGACCCCAGTCGCCGGACGTGCCGGTCCAGGAGACGCTCTCGCCCGAGACAGCGTAGTCCGAGGGATCGGCACTGCCGAAGAAATCGGCAACCTGCGTGGCGGCCGCGGCGGTCTTGTCCACGGTCCCGGCATAGCCCGCCGCCGGCGAACAGGTGATCCGTCCTCGCCATGGGTAGACCGGCTGCCCCGTTGCGGCGGCGCTGTCCGAATATGGGTTCGGCAGGGTGTTCCCGGGCGGCACCGCCATCAGCAGCATCGGAGTGAAGGTCACCCGCAGCCCGCGCGCATTCAGTTCCTGGATCGCCTGCACCAATGCGAAGTCGGCGGGCGTCCCGCCGTAGACCGGCCGGCCCTGCGCATCCTGGCTCACGAGATGGGCGCTGGCCCGATCGACACCGTTCACGGACCATGTCTTCGGGCTGGTGGTCTTCGCCGCGACCTCAACACCCGGCCTGATCTCGCAGTCGCCGGCGCGCAGATCGGTGCCAAACCATGCGACGACAAGGCTGACGCTCTCGACCGCGGGCGCCATGGCCTGCAGCTGGTCCAGCGCCACCACCATGTCGGCGGTGTCCGCGCGCGCGCTCAGGTTCTCCGGACTCTGCGCCCCGCTGCCGCCCTTGCGGATGCCCTCGGTCGCATGGGCGAACTCGCCCGAGGCCGGGATCATCGTGACGGCGCGGGTCAGCCCCTCGGCGGTTTCAGGATCGGCGAGTGGCCGGAAGACCTCGAAGGACAGTTGCGGAAGACGGTTTCCAAAGGTCCCGAGCGGCAGGTCCTCGAACACGACATAGGCCGTGCCGCGATACGCCGGGGTGCCTACGGCCCCCATCTTCGCCGCAATGAAGGGATCAGCAGTTTGCGCCTCGTCGCCCCGATACCAGCGCCAGGTGATCCCGGCGGTGTCGAGCAGCTTCCCGTCCGCCCAGATGCGGCCAATGCCGGTAATCGGGCCCTCGCACAAAGCCACGGCAAAGGATGCACAGTAGAGGTATTCCGTGGTTTTGACCTTGCCACCCCCGCCGCCTTTGCCGCCGCCCTGCGTGGTGGTCTTCGTCTCCTCGCGGAAATCGGTAGCCCAGATGATATTGCCGCCCATCCGCATGCGACCATAGAGGCGCGGAATGACCGATCCTTCCGTGGCCGAGGTGATGTGAAGCGTGTCCAGCCGCGCACCTTCGATCCGTTGCGTCGGCGCGAGGGAGGACACAATCCAGCTGTCGACCACAGATCCGATGGTCGAGCCGATGAAACCGCCGATGGTGGCGGCACTGACGCCCAGAATCGCGCCACCAATACTGCCACCAAGGGCGGCGCCGGCGGCACCAAGAACAAGCGTGGCCATGGGACCTCGAGGATAAAAGTTGAGGGAAAGACCGGTCATAGGCGAATTGCGACCGACGAAATGCGTTCAAATCCGTTCGACGCCGGCGTCACCCGCCGATCCCGCGACCCCCGTCATGGCATGGCGGGGGTCGGGTTGGGCGTATTTTGTTGAAAAACTCGAGCTTGATCGAAGGGCGCCTTGCTGATTCAATTCCGGTATTGGGCGGGAGGATCGGCGATGATGGGACCGAAGCAGGAAGCGCAACCGGCGCTGTTCTACGAGTTCTCGCTTGAGGATCATGTCCCCCAAGATCACCTGCTCCGATCCATCGACCGGTTCGTCGACCTGAGCAGCATCCGTGCCCATCTGGCAGATTTCTACAGCCACACCGGCCGTCCCTCCGTCGATCCCGAACTGCTGATCCGGATGCTGCTGGTCGGCTATTGCTTCGGCATCCGTTCTGAGCGGCGGCTGTGCGAAGTGGTGCATCTGAACCTGGCATATCGCTGATTCTGCCGCCTTGACCTGAGTGACCGGGTCCCGGATCACTCGACGTTTTCGAAGAACAGACACGGCCGGTTCCGTGACAGCGAACTGCTACGCCACCTGTTCGAGACGACCGTCGCGCGGTGCATCGGGGAAGGTCTGGTCAGTGGTCAGCGCATGGCCATCGACGCCAGCCTGATCGAAGCGGATGCCAACAAGCAAAACTCAACCCCGAAGGAAGAATGGGACGCATCGAGCATCGATCCGGCAGATGCCCCCCGTGCGGTCCGTGAATATCTCGACACGCTGGACGAGGCCGCCTTCGGTGCCGCCAGCGAGGTCCAGCCCAAGTTCACATCGCATTCCGACCCGGCCAGTCAGTGGACTGCTGCCCGCAAAGGCCCGGCATTCTTCAGCTATTCCGACAATTACCTGATCGACACGGATCATGGCGTGATCGTGGATGTCGAGGCCACGCGGTCCATTCGACAGGCCGAGGTCGGCTCGACACGCACCATGCTGGACCGCGTGAAGGCCAGGTTTGACCTGCATCCCGAACGCCTGATCGCCGACACAGCCTATGGCACCGGGCCGATGCTGGGCTGGCTGGTCGAGCGCAAGATCGCCCCGCACATCCCGGTCTTCGACAAGTCCGGACGAACCGACGGCACCTGGAGCCGGGCGGACTTCGAGTGGGACGCCGAGAACGACCAATACATCTGCCCCGAGGGCCAGACACTGAAGCAGTTTCGCCGGAACTATTCCGACCCGAACCGGGGCCCAACCAGTGCAGGTCGGGCCGAATACCGTGCCCTGAAACTGACCTGCCAGGCCTGCCCGTCCAAGGCGAAATGCTGCCCGCAGGCAGATGCCAGATCGATCACCCGCGAAGAACACGAAGACGCCCGCCAGATGGCGCGCGACATCGCCAAAACGAAGCAATACGACATTTCGATGAAGCTCCGAAAGAAGGTCGAGATGCTCTTCGCGCACCTCAAACGCATCCTCGGCTTGGGGCGGCTCCGATTACGTGGCCCACGCGGCGCAAATGACGAATTCCTCCTCGCCGCCACCGCCCAAAACCTCCGCA
>CAYGRI010000091.1:0-4666 GCA_964352155.1 uncultured Maritimibacter sp.
GCATAGCGCGCCGCGCGGGACACGTCGGACTGGAACGAGGCGTTGACCGTCGCCGCCACGACCCCGCCCACGATCGGCACCACCTGCCCCGCCTTCTTGGCGCCCAGCGAGACGCCAAGCTGCCGGGCAATGCGCTCCACGATCTTCTCGGTCACCCATTTGCCGCCCTCGTCAAGCACGATCCGCGCCTCGGGCGTGGACAATTCGCGCGCCAGCCGGTTCAGCCCCTCGATCGTCTCGGTGCGCTTGTCGCTGGCGAGAGAGGTCGCCACTTCCAGCACCATCAGGCGAAAGGCGCGCTCGGCCTCGGTATCCTCCAGAAAGCCATAGGCCGCGCCGGTGGCCCGCACGTTGCGCGCCGCAAGGCCCAGCGTCGCGGGCACATCCACGGCCAGCCCCGCCGCGCCGAACCAGCCCGCCGCCCCGCCGGTGGCCGCGTTCGAGCCCTGCGCCCAGGCCTGCACCCGCAGCGCCGCGCGGTCGCAGGCATCGATGTTGTCGGGATCATGCGCCGTCACCTCGGACGGGAGCGTCCGGCCCGCCATGCGATCCGCCTGCTCCAGCGCCCGGCGCACAAGACCCGGCGGCAAGACCCGGGCCAGCAACCCGCTCACCGGCGCCGTCAGACGTTCCGCGCCGCGCCCCAAACGGCTTGCGCGCTTGTCCTCGAACGCCTTCTGGTCGCGCAGCACCCGTTTGATCACTTCGGTGATCGCGTCAATCTTCTGCGGCGGCTTTACAATGGTCATGGATCTGGCTCCTGCCTTGCGATCCGGCGCGGGCCGGACCTGTACGACACGTCCCACTTAGTAATTGTCGCGCATGCCTTCCAGATACAGCGTCTGTTCGGCGGTCATATACATCAGGCAACTGGCCTGCGCGGGTCCCCCGCCAGAGCCACCGGTCCATTGCGCCCGCTCATAGTCGCAGGTGGCATCGCGGTAGGGTATCCATTTGCGCTGCATCTCGCGCAGGGCATCGGCCTGGCTGGGAATCCAGTCGTATTCGGCCGCCGCAGAATCCAGATCCTCCTGCCGTTCCATGGCGCGCAGGGATTGGTAAGAGGCGTTCAGCCGGTCGTCCCAGTAGTCCAGTTCGCCCGACAGGCAAACGCCCTGCCCCAAAGTCGAATAGCCGGCGGGATGAGACTCCATGCAGTTCGTCGCGCTGGTTCCGATACAGGCGCGCCGTTCCGCGAAACCGTCGGCCGCATCGAGGCAGACCAGCGTGCCCGTAATGTCGAACCGCGGCTCGTCCTGCGCGGCGCCCGGACCGGCCGCCCAAAGCGCTATCCCGCCGGCCAAGGCCCAAAGGGTCTTTGTGCCGTGGCGCCGGGCGCCCTGGCGGCGGTTGAATGTGCTGTCAAAATCCATGAGTCAAACCTTTCGCTGATCACCCCATGGTAGACATCAACTCGCGTCCGACCAACATCCTTCTGATCTCGGAAGTGCCCGCCCCGATCTCCATCAGCTTGGCATCGCGGAACAGCCGTGCCACCGGCGCATCGTTGAGGAACCCGGCGCCGCCCATCGCCTGAACCGCCTGATGCGCCTGTTTCATCGCCTCTTCGCTGGCATACAGCACACAGGCCGCCGCGTCCTGGCGGGTGACATTGCCCCGGTCGCAGGCCCGCGCCACCTCGTAGACATAGGCCCGGGCCGAATTCATCGCCGTGTACATATCCGCGATCTTGCCCTGCATGAGCTGGAAATTCCCCACCGGCTGGCCGAATTGCCTGCGCCCGGCCATATAGGGCATCACCTCGTCTAGGCAGGCGGCCATGATCCCGGTGCCGATCCCCGACAGCACCACCCGTTCATAATCCAGCCCCGACATCAGGACTCGCACGCCCCGGCCTTCCTCGCCCAGAACATTCTCGAACGGCACTTCGACATCGTCAAAGATCAGCTCCGCCGTGTTCGACCCGCGCATCCCCAGCTTGTCGAAATGCGCGCTGGTGGAGAAACCTTTCATCGTCTTTTCAATGAGAAAGGCGGTGATCCCACGCGATCCGGCCTCGGGGTTGGTCTTGGCATAGACCACCAGCGTGTCGGCGTCGGGGCCATTGGTGATCCAGTATTTGGTGCCGTTCAGCCGGTAATGGTCGTTGCGCCGCTCGGCCCGGAGCTGCATCGACACCACGTCCGACCCGGCGCCCGCCTCTGACATCGCAAGCGCGCCCACATGCGCCCCGGATACCAGCCCGGGCAGGTATTTCGCGCGCTGTTCGGGCGTGCCGTTCAGACGGATCTGGTTGACGCACAGGTTGGAATGAGCGCCATAACTGAGCGAGACCGAGGCCGAGGCGCGCGCGATCTCTTCGACCGCGACCACATGCGCCAGATAGCCCATCCCGGCGCCACCATGCGCGTCTTCGACGGTGATGCCCAGAAGGCCCAGTTCGCCCATCTCGGGCCATAGATCGGGGGGGAAGGCGTTGGTCCGGTCAATCTCTGCCGCCAGCGGTTTGACCCGCTCTTGCGCCCAGCGGTGCACCATCTCTCGCAGGGCGTTCACATCCTCGCCCAGATCGAACTGCATCGACGCCGTGAACATGGCCCCATCCTCCGTGCCTACAAGGGGTCAGAGGTAGCGGGGCGCGTCAGAGGCGTCAATCCACCCCGAAGGCGCTCAGATCCAGGGGGGCGAGGCCCGCCATCGCCTCATCCGCGCGCAGCGGATGGATCGACAGCAGCTTGTCATAACGCGCGGCCAGGCGCTGGCCCCAGGCGGGATCCAGGCGCCGCATCAAGCGGATATGCGCGTCCATCCAGCGCCAGCGGGATTGCGGCCCGGTGCCGCGCGCGCGCAGTTCAGCCTGCTGCGCCAGCTCGGCGGTCAGACTGTCCATCGCCAGGAACAGCAGCTCCGCCCCGGTCACCTGTATCCGGCTAAGCGTGACGCTGCGTTCGGTATGCACCCATTCGAACACCGGTCCCTTCCCCTCGACATGGGGGCCGCCGTCATTGCGCGGCGTGGTCGCAAACGCAAAATCGGGGTCAGGCCGGTTCAGCCTTGCAAGCATTTCGCGCATCTGGTGTTCAAGTGACGTTAGCATGACAAATCCGGCGAACCGGCCATCCCCTCTGGCGGCTGTTAACCCTGCACTCTTCACACACCTCGGTAAACACGAACATAATCGCGCCCCCCCGTGCCGCGAAACGTCCCGAAGGCCGTTCCGTGTCATGACTTTCAGGTCCACACCGGGGCGCGGCACGTCAAGTTCCAGACAAAGGCAATATAGCCTCATGTATGGCTTCTGTGTGGCGCCATTTTCGGATTTTGCGCGCGTCGGCAGTAGTCTGCGCCGCCACTTGCCCGGGAATTGGGCGCCGCCCGGCAAAAGTGCATTCGACCATGGCGAAACCGTCCCGTTCGGCCATGGCACACAGGCGATCCGGGATCGGTGCGTTACCGCCGATCGGCCCCGCATGTCTGGCCGATCCGCCCGACTTCTTGCCGGATGATGTCGGCAATCAGGCGGCAATCCTCCAGCGAGAAGGTCAGCGGGATCCGCATGTCGATCAGCCCAGCCAGGATGCGATCCGTGCGCGGCAGCGTCACCGGATCGGCATAGCGCCAACTGTCATAGCGCGAGGTGAAGGCCACGGGTTCCGGCGCGCCGAACCACTTCAACTCGACCCCGCGGCCCGCGCAGGAGGACAGAACCTCGGCAATCGCGGCCGCGTCCCAGCCGGGCAAGAGGAACTGGATCGACGAGCCGACATAGCTTTCCCGCTCCGCGCGCGGAATGGTGCGCAGCCCCGGGGTTCCGGTGATCCCGGCCTCGACCGCGCGGTAGCGCTCGTTCCAGCGGGCGCATTGGCTGGCCAGCCCGGGCAATTGCGCCCGCAGGATGGCGGCGCGCAGATTGTCCATCCGCCCCGACATGTTCGGCGTCTCGTACCGGGCATGGTCGAACGCTTCGGGCGGCGGACCGGCCAGATGGCGGCCATAAAGCATATACGACCCCGACAGCATCACGGCGCGGGCCATAATGTCCGCGTCATCGGTGATCAGAAACCCGCCCTCGCCCGAGTTCATATGCTTGTAGGTCTGGGTCGAATAGCACCCCACCGTGCCATGCCGGCCCGAGGGCACCCCGTCCCAGGCCGCGCCCATCGTATGGGCGCAATCCTCGATCACCAGCACGCCATGGCCATGGCATAACGTCATCAGCCGGTCCATTTCGCAGATATGCCCGCGCATATGGGACAGCAGCAGACAGCGCGCGTCGCTGTCCACGATCCGCCGTTCGAGATCGTCCAGGTCGAGCACCAGATCCTCTGTGACCTCAACGAAAACCGGTTCGGCGCCGACAGCGGCAATGGCGCCGGGCACGGGGGCCAGGGTGAAGGCGTTCGACAGCACCTTGTCCCCCGGCTCCACCCTCGCCGCCCGCAGGGCCGTCGCCATCGCATAGCCGCCAGAGGTCACCGCAAGGCAAAAGCGCGCCCCGGTGAAGGCCGCGAACTCCTGCTCCAGCAGCGCGGTCTCGCCCGCCTCGCCCTCGGCCACGTTGTAGCGGTGCAGGCGCCCATGGCGCAAAACCTCCATCGCCGCGGCAATCCCGGCCTCTGGGATCGGCTCTTGCTGGGTGAAACTGCCTGTGAATCGGTCTGTCATGGGCGGGACTTTGGTCTGCCCGCCGGATGCCCTGCTGGAC
>CAYGRI010000091.1:4676-15294 GCA_964352155.1 uncultured Maritimibacter sp.
CCGGATGCCGTCAACGCCACGCCGCGCCCCCTGTCCGTCGCGGCCAGCGGCCATGTGTCTCGCCCCGCGGTCTGGCGCCGTGCCGCGCGGGGGTCATCCGCCGATCAGACGCGCGGCGAGATCGGGCAGATCCTCGTAGCGGTCCAGCAGGGCATCCGGCCCCAACCGCGCCACATCGGCGCCCTCGGGACCGAAGCCGACCAGCACGCAGGGCACCCCCGCCGCCCGCGCCGTTCTGCAATCGGTAATTGTGTCGCCCACCAGCAGCGACCGCGCCACATCGCCCCCCGCCCGCTCCACCGCCGCGATATAGGGGGCGGGGTCGGGCTTGCGGACCGGCAGGGTATCGGCCCCGACCATCGCCCCGAACAGCGCCCGGACCCCCAGCCGCGTCAGCAGATCCTCTGCCAGCGCGGCGGGCTTGTTGGTGCAGACCGACACGCGATAGCCTTGGTCCGACAGCCGCTCCACCGCCGCCCGCGCGCCGGGGTACAGCTGCGTATGCACGTCGATATTGGCGCCGTAGAACGTCAGCAGGCGGGGATATTCCGCGTCGATGGCCGCCGGGTCCACCGCGCCCAGCCGTTCAAAGCCAAGGGTCAGCATCGCGCGGCCCCCGTGAAACGCCGTGCGCGCGTCCGCTACCGGGTCCAGCAGATTGCCATGCCCCAGCCCGCGAAAACAGGCATTCGCCGCCGCGATCAGATCGGCGCTTGTATCGGCCAATGTCCCGTCCAGATCGAAAACCACCGTTCGCATCACATTTTCCTCAAAAACGAAACACTCATCGCCGTTTATCCGCCGGAAACGGCATTTGACAGCCCCGCCCTTGCGGGATTCGGTACATCGGGTAGAACCGAGGCGAGGAATGTCGCGAGCATAAAAATGTCAACAGCCCTGATCGTCCTGGCCGCTGGCCAGGGAAGCCGGATGCAGTCAGACCAGCCCAAGGTTCTGCATGAAATTGCGGGCGCACCCCTGTTCGCCCATGCGCTTGCCTCTGGCACCAAGCTGGCGCCAGAGCGGCGGGTGCTCGTGGTCGGATTTGGCGCCGAAGCGGTCGCCTGCGCCGCCGCCTCCGAAGACCCCGAGATCGCGATCGCTCTGCAAGCCGAAC
This sequence comes from uncultured Maritimibacter sp., assembly GCA_964352155.1. Classification (GTDB taxonomy): domain Bacteria; phylum Pseudomonadota; class Alphaproteobacteria; order Rhodobacterales; family Rhodobacteraceae; genus Psychromarinibacter. The sequence goes on from CAYGRI010000091.1 coordinate 5,794, forward strand.
AGCTGGGCACCGCCCATGCCGTCGCCCAGGCGCGCGAGGCGTTGGACGGGTTCACCGGCGATGCGATCGTGCTCTATGGCGATACCCCGTTCATCCAGCCCGAGACGCTGGCACAGATGCAGGCGGCCCGCGCCGCCGGTCACGCCGTCGTCGTGCTGGGGTTCGAAGCGGGCGACCCCGCGCGCTATGGCCGCCTCGTCATGGACGGGCACGAGCTTCTGCGGATCGTCGAATTCAAGGACGCCAGCGAGGCAGAGCGCGCGATCACCCTGTGCAACAGCGGCGTGGTCTGCGCCGACGCCTCGGTGCTGTTCGACCTGATCGACGGAGTGTCGAACGCCAATGCCAGCGGCGAGTATTATCTTACCGACATCGTCGCCATCGCCCGGGACCGCGGGTTGTCCGCCACCGCCGTCACCTGCCCCGAGGCAGAGACGATGGGCATCAACTCCCGCGCCGATCTCGCCGCCGCCGAAGCGGTGTTCCAGACCCGCGCCCGCGCCAAGGCGCTGGCCGACGGCGTGACTCTGGTGGCGCCGGACACGGTGTTCTTTTCGTATGACACGGTGATCGGCCGCGACGTGCTGATCGAGCCCAACGTGGTCTTCGGCCCCGGTGTGACGGTGGAAACCGGCGCCCGGATCCGGGCGTTCTCGCATCTGGAAGGGGCGCATGTGGGCGGCGGCGCCGTGGTCGGCCCCTATGCCCGGTTGCGCCCTGGCGCCGAATTGTCCGGCGATGTGCGGGTGGGCAATTTCGTCGAGATCAAGAACGCCCAGATCGGCCCCGGCGCCAAGATCAACCATCTGACCTATATCGGCGACGCCACCATCGGCGAAGCGGCCAATATCGGCGCCGGCACCGTCACCTGCAATTACAACGGGGTCGAGAAGTTCCACACCACCATCGGCGCGCATGCCTTCATCGGCTCCAGCACGATGCTGGTGGCGCCGGTGACCGTGGGCGATGGCGCGATGACGGGCAGCGGCTCTGTCATCACGTCCGATGTGCCGGCCCAGGCCCTGGGCCTGGGCCGGGCCAAGCAGGTCACCAAACCGGGCCTGGCGCGCAAACTGTTCGATATGTACAAGAAGAACCGTCAAAACCGCGAAAAAGGGTCGTAGAAATGTGTGGAATTGTAGGGGTCCTTGGCACGCATGAAGTCGCTCCGATCATGGTTGAGGCTCTGAAGCGGCTGGAATATCGCGGCTATGACAGCGCGGGCATCGCCACCGTGAACGGCCGCGCCGAACTGGCGCGCCGCCGCGCCGTGGGCAAGCTGGTCAACCTGTCCGACCTTCTGGTGCACGAACCGCTCGACGGCAAGTCCGGCATCGGCCACACCCGCTGGGCCACCCATGGCGCGCCCACAATCGTCAACGCGCATCCACACAAGGCCGGGCCGGTCGCGGTCGTCCACAACGGCATCATCGAGAACTACCGCAGCCTGCGCGCCGAGTTGCAGGACAAGGGTCAGACCTTCGCGACCGACACCGACACAGAGACGGTCGTCGCCCTCACCAGCCAGTTCCTCGCCCAGGGGCTGGCCCCGCGCGACGCCGCCGAACAGGCCATCGCACGGCTCGAGGGGGCCTTTGCCCTGTGCTTTCTGTTCGAGGGCGAAACCGACCTGCTGATCGCCGCGCGCAAGGGCTCGCCGCTGGCAATAGGCCATGGCGAGGGCGAGGTCTATGTGGGCTCGGATGCCATCGCGCTGGCGCCGATGACCGACCGGATCACCTATCTGGAGGAAGGCGACCGCGCGATCCTGACCCGCGAGTCGGTCGAGATCTTCGATGCCTCCGGGCGCCGCGCCAACCGCCCCGTCCGTACCATCCAGATCGACACCGCCGCCGTCGACAAGGCCGGCCACCGCCACTTCATGGCCAAGGAGATCGCGGAACAGCCCACCGTGATCGGCGAAGTGCTGCAGACCTATGTGCATGGCGACCGGATCGACCTGCCCGAGGGTCTCGATTTCTCGGCGGTCGAGCGCTTGACCATGGTCGCCTGCGGCACTGCCTTCTACGCCTGTCTGACCGCGAAATACTGGTTTGAAAAGCTGGCGGGCCTGCCGGTGGAGGTCGATATCGCCTCCGAGTTCCGCTACCGCGAGCCGCCCATCGGCGCGGGCACGCTGGCGGTCTTTGTCAGCCAGTCGGGCGAGACGGCGGATACGCTGGCCGCCTTGCGCTATTGCGCGGGCAAGACCCGGATCGCGGCGGTGACCAATGTCGACACCAGTTCCATCGCCCGCGAATCGCATGTGAACCTGCCGATCCATGCCGGGGCAGAGATCGGCGTCGCCTCCACCAAGGCGTTCACCTGTCAGCTCACGGTTCTGGTGCTGATGGCGCTCAAGGCGGCCCATGCTCGCGGCCGGATCACAGATGCCGCGCTGGCGCAGCATCTGGCCGAATTGCAGGGGCTTCCGGGCCGCATGCATCTGGCGCTGATGCAGGGAGAAGAGATCGCCGCCGTCGCCCGCCAGCTTGCCGAAGCGCAGGACATCCTGTTCCTGGGGCGCGGCCAGATGTATCCCCTTGCGATGGAAGGGGCGCTGAAGCTCAAGGAGATCAGCTATATCCACGCCGAGGGCTATGCGTCGGGCGAGTTGAAACATGGCCCCATCGCGCTGGTGGACAAGACCGTGCCAGTCATCGTGATGGCGCCGCAGGATGCCCTGTTCGACAAGACCGTGTCCAACATGCAAGAGGTGATGGCCCGCGGCGGCAAGGTGCTGCTGATCACCGACGGCGCGGGCGCCAAATCGGCCAGCGAGGGCACTTGGCGGACGCTGGTGATGCCAGAGATCGCGACGCTGTTCGAACCGATCCTCTACGCCCTGCCCGCCCAGCTGCTCGCGTATCACACGGCGGTGGCGAAGGGCACGGATGTGGACCAGCCGCGCAATCTGGCGAAATCCGTGACGGTCGAGTGACGCCCGAGGCCCCGGCCCCCAAGCATGGCCCCAAGCAGGGCCCACTTTCGGACAGCGCCCTGGACGCCCTTCGCGCCCTGGGCAACCCGGTCAAAGCCGCAGAGATGGCGGCCTATCACAAGGCGCCCCGGGCCTATCTCGGGGTGGCCAACCCGGTGATCGACGGCCTCGCCCGCGACTGGCGCAAGGAGCTGACGCTCCCGGCACGGCTGATGCTGGCCGACGGATTGTGGCGCAGCGACATCCACGAGGCGCGGGTGGCGGCGGCCAAACTGCTCACCCAGGCGCGGATCCGGCCGGATGATTCGGGCGCCTGGGCCCTTATCGCGGGCTGGGTGCCGGAGTTCGACGCCTGGGCCATCGCCGACCACGCTGCCATCGCCGGACAGAAACGCCTGATGGCGGATCCCGCGCGGCTGGACGAGGTCGAGGCCTGGACGCAGTCGGATCACATGTGGACCCGGCGCGCGGCGCTGGTGATGACGCTACCCTGGACGAAACAGAACCACCCCTCCGCCGCCGAGAACGCCGCCCGCGACCGGATCCTGGGCTGGGCTGCGGGCTATGTTCCGGATCGCGACTGGTTCATCCAGAAGGCCGTCGCCTGGTGGGTCCGCGAGTTGTCGAAACACGACCCCGACCGCGCTCGCCGCTTCCTGGCCGATCATGGCGCGGCGATGAAACCCTTCGCTCGGCGCGAAGCGTCCAGACATTTGCGCTAACCGGCCAGCCTCCGCGTTCCCGCCACTCAACCGATCGGCTGCCGCCAACCTGCCAACCAGGCTCCGCCATAGTCTCCCCCGCGCAGCCCATCCAAGGCCCGCCGCGCCACGCGAACACCAGGGCCGACACCAAACCGTCAGCCTCCCGTCAACGGGAGTCGAAGCGGTCAACAAGGTGGAACATTCGCGACAACGCGTCAGCTCTCAACCAGCGGACTCTGCCAAAGCCGGAGGCGGTGGCAGAGAGAAAAACCTTGCCGCGTCAGCGGCTCCGCCGGATCACGCGCCGCTCAGCCGTTCCTTGACGACCGGACCGACGCGGCCAAAGTCCATCCGCCCGGTGTATTGCGCCTTCAGCACACCGATCACCCTCCCCATGTCGCGGATCGACGACGCCTCGGTCTCGGCAATCGCCGCCGCGATGGCCCGCTCCACCTCATCCTCGGTCAATGGCCGCGGCAGAAAGCCCTCGATCACCTTGATTTCGTCAGCTTCCCGCTCCGCCAGATCCAGCCGCCCGCCCTCTTCATAGGCGCGCGCGCTTTCCTGGCGCTGTTTCACCATCTTGCCAAGGATCGCCAGCACTTCCGCATCGCCGACGCCGTCGGAATCCGCCACCGTGCGCAGCGCGATATCCTTGTCCTTGATCGCGGCATTGATCAGCCGCAAGGTCGACAACCGCGCGGTGTCCTTGCTCTTCATCGCGTCTTTGAGCGCGGTTCCGATCCGGGTGCGCATGTCCATCAGGGCTGATCCTTCGTCCGTGGGCTGTGACAAGGCGGTAACATAGAACCACGGTCCGCCGGGCGCAACTGCAAGCCACTTTGCCAGGCCGTCAAAACCAAGCAGCCCACGCAGGTGTGACAAGGCTTGAAACCCCCGCGGCCCCCGCATAGTTTCCGCCCGATCTCGGCCGGGCACAAGATTGGGTCCGGGCACAGGTCCAAGCACCGCACCAAACACCGGGCCCAACATCGCCCCAGGCAACGGGCCGCACACAGGCACCGGGCCCAAGGCACCGGGCTCAAGGCACCGCGCTCAGGCAACGGGCCCAAGCATCGGGCCCAAGCACCGCTCTGGGCAACGCCCGAGGTCTCGCCTCGGGCACCGGGCCCAAGCATCGACCCAGGCACGGGCCCCCGTACAGGGCCTGCGCACAGACACAGACAAGGAATCGCCAGATGCCCCTCTCGCGCGGACCGGACAACGCAACTGCCTGCCTGGCGCTCGCCGATGGCACCTTGTTCTTCGGCCATGGCTTTGGCGCTGCCGGACAGACGACGGCAGAGCTCTGCTTCAACACCGCCATGACCGGCTACCAAGAGATCATGACCGATCCCTCCTATGCCGGGCAGATCGTCACCTTCACCTTCCCGCATATCGGCAATGTCGGCGTGAACCCCGATGATGATGAAACCGCCGAGCCGGTCGCTGAAGGCATGGTCGTGAAATGGGACCCCACCGAACCGTCCAACTGGCGCGCCGCCGAGCCTTTGGTCGATTGGCTGACCCGCCGCGGACGGATCGGCATCGGCGGCCTCGACACCCGCCGCCTGCCCCGAGCCATCCGGCAGCAGGGCGCGCCGCATGTGGCCCTCGCCCACAGCCCCGACCGGACCTTCGACATCGCCGCACTGGTGGCCGCCGCCCGCGCGTTCAAAGGGTTGGTGGGCGTCGATCTGGCGCGCGAGGTTACCTGCGCCCAATCCTATCGCTGGGATCAGATGCGTTGGGCCTGGCCCGAGGGCTATGTCTCTCGCACCACCCCGGGCCACAAGGTCGTCGCCGTCGACTACGGTGCCAAGCGCAACATCCTGCGCTGCCTGGCCTCTGCGGGCTGCGATGTCACCGTCCTGCCCGCAACGGCAACAGCCGACGATGTTCTGGCCCTGGACCCCGCAGGCGTCTTCCTGTCCAACGGGCCGGGTGATCCGGCGGCCACCGGCACCTACGCCGTGCCGATGATCCGCGAGGTTTTGGAAAAGTCCGACCTGCCGGTCTTTGGCATCTGCCTTGGCCACCAGATGCTGGCCATCGCGCTAGGCGCGGAAACCATCAAGATGAACCACGGCCACCACGGCGCCAATCATCCGGTCAAGGACCTCGACACCGGCAAGGTCGAGATCACGTCGATGAACCACGGCTTCACCGTCGACAGCCAGACCCTGCCCGGCGATGTGGTCGAGACTCACGTCTCGCTTTTCGATGGCTCAAATTGCGGGATTCGCCACCGCGACCGCCCCGTTTTCTCGGTGCAGTACCACCCAGAAGCGAGCCCCGGCCCGCAAGACAGCTATTATCTGTTCGAACGCTTCGTCAGCGCCATGGATCAGCGCTGAACCGTGACAGTTTAAGACTAAATTAACCGAGCTGACCGAATTCTGACGGCGACTGTTCCCCAATAGGGCGCGCCGCCTTGAAAATGCTCCCTCTCCAATTGCAGGAGGCCCCGCCGCAGCTGCCCCTGTTTCGCACGTCGCGCAAGCAACGGGCGCCGCTGGGGCAGTTGCTGGTGGGCACCGGGGCCCTGACCCGGGGTGAGCAGAACACGGCGCTCAAGCGGCAATCCCGATTCGAGGCGCGGCTTGGCGACATCCTGCTGGCCAACCGGGTGATCGACCGCACCGCATTGATGAACGCTCTGGCCCAGCAATTCGGCGTCGGCATCGCCGATCTGGACCGGCATCCGCCGGACCGCGCACTGGTGGTGCGGCTTGGGGCTGAAACCTGCCTGCGCCATGGGATCCTGCCCTGGCGCGACCGCAACGGCACAACCGTCATCGCCACCAGCCGGCCAGAGGAATTCGGACGCCATCATGCGATGCTGGCCCGCGAATTCGGCGATGTCGACATGGCCCTGACCGGCGAGCTGGACCTGCACCGCGCGGTGTCGACCCTGCAGCCCGAAACCCTGATCGCCCGCGCCGAAACCCGGGTTCCCGAAGACCTGAGTTGCCGCGAGATGGCGTTCGACCCCAGCCGCCTGCACCCCATGCTGTGGCTGGCGATTCTGCTGCTGGCCGCCGTGATCCTTGCCGCCCCAATCGCCGCGCTGCAGGTCTTGTCGATCTGGGCCATCGTCACGCTGGTCGCCTGCACCGCCCTGAAGGCCGCCGCCCTGATCGCCACCTTGCGCACCGCGGCCGAACCGCCGCCCGACGAAAGCAAGCGCCCGGTGCTGGCGCGCCTGCCCCGAGTCTCGGTTCTGGTCGCGTTGTACGAGGAACCCTCGATAGCCAGCCGCCTGGTGGAACGGCTGGAACGGCTGGATTATCCCCGCGAGCTCCTGGACATCTGCCTGATCGTCGAGGCGGAGGATACGATCACCCGCGCCGCGCTGGACGCGATCAACATGCCCCATCACATGCGCGCCATCGTTGTGCCCCCGGGCAAGCTAAAGACCAAGCCGCGCGCGCTGAACTACGCGCTGGATTTCTGGTGCGGCACTCTGGTGGGCGTTTATGATGCCGAGGATGCCCCGGCCCCGGATCAGATCCTGCAGGTGGTGCAGCGGTTCCACGAACGCGGCTCTGATCTCGCCTGCGTTCAGGCGGTGCTCGATTTCTACAATTGCCGCTCCAACTGGCTGGCGCGCTGTTTCGCCATCGAATACGCCGCCTGGTTCCGGGTGGTCCTGCCCGGCATGGCGCGCCTTGGGCTGGTGCCGCCGCTGGGGGGCACATCGCTGTTCTTCCGCCGCTCCGTGCTGGAAGAGCTGGGCGGCTGGGACGCGCATAACGTGACCGAAGACGCCGATCTGGGAATTCGTCTGGCACGGTTCGGCTATCGCACCGAATTCATCGATTCGGTCACCGCGGAAGAGGCAAATGCCCGCGCCTGGCCCTGGATCCGCCAGCGCTCCCGTTGGATGAAGGGTTACATGATGACCTGGCTGGTGCATATGCGCCAGCCGCTACGCCTGTGGCGCGAACTGGGGGCATGGCGATTCGCCGGCGTCCAGCTGCTGTTCCTGGGGACGCTGTCACAATTTCTGCTGGCGCCGCTGTTGTGGATATTCTGGCTGATGCTGTTCGGGGTGGCCGACCACCCCCTGTCGCCGCTGCTGGGACATGCCGGGATCCTGTCGCTGATCGGCATTTTCCTGTTCACCGAAGTGGTGTCGCTGACCGTCAACCTCTATGCCATAAAGGCCCCCAGCCATCGCCACCTGGCGCCTTGGGTGATCACGATGCATGGCTATATGCCGCTGGCCGCCATCGCGACCTATCGCGGGTTGCTCGATCTGCTGGCCCGGCCGTTTTACTGGGACAAGACCGCCCATGGCATCTTTGCCCCGACCGAGGCGCCGCAAACCGCCGCCACCGAAGCCGTCACGCCGCTGCGCCGCTTCCGTCTGCGTCGTGCCTGAGCCGGGTTTCAAACGCCTTGGAGATATGCTGTTTCAGCGCCGCATAGGCCGCCTCGCCATCGCCTGCGCCGATCGCATCGACGATCTGCCGGTGCTCGGACAGCGCCATCTCGCCGCGCCCCTCGACCGCCAGAGAGGTCGTCGCCAACAGCGCCATCGTCCGGTGCACCAGATCCAGCTGCTGCACCAGATAACGATTGTGCGAGGCCAGGTGGATCTGCTTGTGAAACCGCTTGTTGGCCCGGCTCAGCGCGCCGGGATCGCCCAGCAGCGCCGTGTCATCCTCGACCATCTGCTGCAGCACCCGCACCTCTTCCGGCGTGGCATGGCGCGCCGCCAGACGGGCCGCCAGCCCCTCCAGCTCGGTACGCACCACATAAAGCTCCGCCAACTGGTTGTGATCCAGCGAGGCCACGATCAACGACCGCCCGTCGCGGGTCAGCAGCGATTGTGTCTCCAGCCGCTGCAAGGCCTCGCGAATCGGCGTGCGCGACACCCCGAACCGGTCGGCCAGTTCGCTTTCGACCAGCCGGTCCCCCGGTCTGTACAGGCCGATGTCGATCGCCTCGAGTATCAGCTCATAGGCATCTTTCTGAGGTGTTCTGGCGCCAGTCATCTGAGTCGCTTCTGAATACGGTGGTATACATTAAGCCGGACCCCCCGCGACAATCAAGCCATAGGCCGGACGGGCAATAGGCATGGACGACACCCCCAAGCGCCCCTAGGTATCGGGCATGGTTGCACAACACTTCTCGCATGTCCGGCATTGGGTCTTCGATCTGGACAACACGCTGTATCCGCCGGGCGCGCAGCTGTTCGACCTGATCGAGCGCAAGATGACCGCCTGGGTGATGCGCGAGCTGCAGGTGGACCACGCCGAGGCCAACCGCCTGCGCGCCGCCTATTGGCGCGATCACGGCACCACGCTGTCGGGGCTGATGCAGGTGCATGGGATCGACCCCTGGCCCTATCTGCGCGACGTGCACGACATCTCGCTGGAGGCTTTGTCGCCCAACCCGCCGCTGGCCGAGGCGATCCGCGCCCTGCCCGGCCGGCGCATTGTCTACACCAACGGCGATGGCGAGTATGCCGAGCGGGTGCTGGCGGCCCTGGGGCTGGACCAGGTGTTCGACGCAATCTACGGGATCGAACATGCCGGCTGGCAGCCCAAGCCGCACCAGGCCGCCTTCGATGCGGTCTTCGGCACGGACAGGCTCGATCCCCAGACCGGCGCCATGTTTGAGGATGACATCCGCAATCTCGCCGTGCCCCATGCGCTCGGGATGCGGACGATCCACGTCGCCCCGGTCCCCGAGGCGCAGCCGCATATCCACCATCACACCGCCGATCTGACCGGCTTTCTGGTGCAATTGACATGAGCCTGACCCGCGTCGACGTCTTCATCGCAGGGGGCGGGCTTGCGGGCCTGGCCGCTGCCGCCGCCTTTGGCCAGGCCGGGTTCTCCGTCC
>CAYGRI010000092.1:0-15253 GCA_964352155.1 uncultured Maritimibacter sp.
GGGCTGCTGGCGGCAGAGGCGTACATGATCGTGCATCACCCCCAGTGGCAGCGCGCCAAGGCGTTGTATGAGGCGGGGGCGATCGGCAAGCTGGTGCTGGTCGACGGGGTCTTTTCCTATGACAACCGCTCTGACCCCGCCAATATCCGCAACCGGCCCGAAACCGGGGGCGGATCGCTGCCCGATATCGGCGTCTACACCTTTGGCTCGGCGCGCTTCGTCACCGGCGAAGAACCGCAGGCGGTCGAGGCCCGGATCCGGCGCGAGAACGATGTGGATGTCTTCGCCCATGTCACGGCGGACTTTCCGTCGTTCCGCTATTCCTCGGTCACGTCGATGCGCATGTTCCCCCGGCAAGAGATGGTGTTCCACGGCGAAGACGGGGTGATGCGCCTGACCTGCCCCTTCAACGCGAATGTCTTTGGCTTGTCCGAACTGACCCTGGAAACCGTCGGCATGACGGTGACCCAAGAACGGTGGCCGGGCGTGAACCATTATGTGCTGCAGGTAGAGGCCTTTTGCCGCAGCGTACGTGACGGCGCCGCCTATCCCTGCCCGCTGGAGTTCAGCCGCGGAACGCAGCGGATGATCGATATGGTGCTGGCCCAAGGGTGACAGCGACCCGAGCAGGAGCAGGAGCCCGCACAGGGCGCGCGCGGAGGGGAGCGCCCTGCTGGCGGTGTTCTCACATCTGGGCGCTGGGCCGGGCCGGCGCTGACGCGTCCCCTGGCCGGTCGGGGGGTTGCAAGACCTTGCGGACCCGGGGCAGGGACGCCAGACTTGCGCGCAACTCAAGGAGTCATCGGCATGGACAGCGACGACCGTAAATTCGAAGGCAGGATGCACGGCCCCCAGTTCGACCCGGACCGCAAGGACGGGCTGGGGATGCGCCTGATTTTCATGATCCTGATCTGGGTGATGATCCAGTTCGCCCAGACCGTGCTTGGCGTGGCGACGGTGATTCAGTTCATCGTCATGGCGATCAGTTCCGGCACGCCGAACGAGCGCCTGGCGGAGTTCGGCGAAAGCCTGGGCATCTGGATCGCCAAGGCCGCCCGCTACCAGACAGCTGCGAGCGAGGTAAAGCCCTGGCCCTGGTCGGATCTGGACTGAACCCGCCCGGACAACCCGGTCCCATGCGTCAAAGGGTGTCGCACCAGATCGACGTCACAGGCAGGGCCGATCACGCCTGAGATTTGCAAACCCTGCCACGGTCCGGCCGGCTAAACCGCGCGCCGGATCGGGCAGGTCACACCCTAGTTCAGCATCGCCTCGATCGTGCCCGCGATGGAGCGGGACAGGGGCCGGGTGCCGCTGCCCCAGGTGGCCGCGACGCTGCCATCCGGCGCGATCAGGACTTTGTTGAAATTCCACGACGGAGTGAAGCCGTTGCTGCGGGCCAGCCAGCGATAGAAGGGATGCGCGTTGCGGCCCCGCACGTTGGTTATGGTCGTCATCGGCAGATCCAGACCATAGGTCAGTTCGCAGAATTCCTTGACTTCGGCCTCTGACCCCAGCTCCTGCCGGAAATCGTCGGACGGAACGGCCAATACGATCAGCCCCCGGTCGCGGTAGCGGTCATACAGGGTCTGCAGCCCCTCATATTGCGGGGTAAAGCCGCAAAGCGACGCCGTATTGACGACCAGAACAGGACGCCCGCGCCAATCGGCGGTGTTGTATTGGCCGCCGTCGATGCTGTCGAAGTAAAAGCGGTCCATCGCGGCCGCGGGCAAGGCGGCGAGCATGGCGAAAATGAAAGCGAGCGCGCGGATCATGGGATCTCCTGCAGAGGATTCGCGATATATACGCGCGACGCGGCGGATTGGTTTCATCGCCGGTGGCAGATTGTGTCGCACAGTAAGGGCGTGACCGGCTTGCGATCCGGCCAGCGCAATGCGACCTTGTTCGCGTTGGCGGGGTTCGCGGGGCAGATGTCCGCGATCTTCCGCCAATTAAGGCGCCGGTGCCGAGATGCCTTGCAATCGTCCCGGCCGAGGCGTCGGATGGCCAGCGGGGTCGCGGCTTGGTGGGTGCGATTCCCTTATTACCTGAGGCAAGAGGAGACATGCCGTGCATTTCATGCGACTTTCTGGAGCTGTTCTTTTAACAATTTCCGTTTGTGGAGCCGCAGTTGCTCAGGACGGGTCAAACCGGCTGCTGTCCTTTGCAGAAGATGGGACAGGCAGCACGACACAGAACGATCTTCTGGCCAACACGAGTGTGAATGGTTTCACCCTTCTTGTGAGCGGCGAATTCGGGTTCGGCCCGGTGGAGCAGATGTATCTGCTGAACCGCGAAGGCTCGAACCGGGTTCTGCATCAGGACGCCTCGCAGGTCTGGAACACCACGCCGGACAATTTCGTGGAGGCGACCGCTGTCAACGGGTTCGAAATGGCAGTTGCGGGCGAATTCGGTTTCGGCCCCGGTGAGGAGGTCTATCTGCTCAACAGCGGCGGATCGAACCGTTTTGTCTATCAGGGCGACGCCGGCGCCTGGGCGGTCACGCAGGACGATATGCTGCCCGCGACCAGCGTGAATGGCTACACCATGGCGGTGGCGGGCGATTTCGGCTTTGGCCCCGGGGACGAGATCTTCTTGCTCAACCATGACGGCATGAACCGGGTGCTGTACCGCAATGACGACGGGGGCTGGGAAACGACGCCGGACAATTACTTTGAGGCGACCGGCGTGAACGGGTTCGAAACGCTCGTCGCGGCGGATCTTGGGTTCGGACCGGGCGACGAGATCTATATGCTCAACAGCGCCGGCGCGAACCGGGTTCTGCACCGCGACCCGGAGGGGAACGTTGCGCTGACGCAGGACGATTTCCTGCCGGCGACCAGCGTGAACGGCTTTACCATGGCCGCGGCGGGCGAGTTCGGGTTCGGACCTACGGAAGAGGTTTACCTTCTGAACCGCGAAGGCGCCAACCGGGTGATGTATGTCAATGACGAGGGGGCGTGGGGCGTCACGCAGGACGATTTGATGCCCGTGACCTCTGTCAACGGCTTCAGCAAGATCACCGGGGGCCGTTTCACCGACGGGCCGCTGGACAGCGTCTATATGCTGAACTGAGGCAAGCAAAAGGGATCCGGCAAGGCCCCGCGCGGACCTGCCGGATCCCATGAGACCTAGTCTTCCATCGCTTCCAGTTCGTCGATAAAGCCCGCGATCATGCCCAGCCCCTTGTCCCAGAACTTGGGATCAGAGGCATCGAGGCCGAAGGGTTCCAGCAACTCCTTGTGATGCTTGGATCCGCCGGCTTTCAGCATGTCGAAATACTTTTCCTGGAAGCCGGCGTCGCCCTCTTCATAAACGGCATAAAGCGCGTTCACCAAACCGTCGCCAAAGGCATAGGCATACACGTAGAACGGCGAGTGGACGAAATGCGGGATATAGGCCCAGAAGGTCTCATACCCCTCCATGAAGGTGAACGCAGGCCCAAGGCTTTCGCCTTGCACCGACATCCACAAATCGTTGATCGCGTCGGGGGTCAGTTCGCCGCCCCGGCGGGCGTCATGCAACTTGCACTCGAAATCGTAGAACGCGATCTGACGGACCACGGTATTGATCATATCCTCGACCTTGCCCGCCAGCAGGACCTTGCGTTCGGTGTCGGTCCTGGCGTTGGCCAGCAGCTTGCGGAAAGTCAGCATCTCGCCGAAGACCGAGGCGGTTTCCGCCAGCGTCAGTGGGGTAGAGGACAGCATCTCGCCCTGCCCGGCGGCAAGCACCTGATGCACACCGTGTCCGAGTTCATGGGCCAGGGTCATCACGTCGCGCGGTTTGCCAAGGTAGTTCAGCATCACATAGGGATGCACATCGGTGACGGTGGGATGGGCGAAGGCGCCGGGGGCCTTGCCGGGTTTTACGCCGGCATCGATCCAGCCCTTGTCAAAGAACGGCTCCGCCAGATCGGCCATCTTCGGATCGAAGCCAGCATAGGCATCCAGCACCATCGACCGGGCGCTGTCCCATTCCACAATGCGCTGTTCCTCCATCGGCAGCGGCGCGTTGCGGTCCCAGACCTGCAGCGTGTCCAGACCCAGCCACTTGCGCTTTAGCTCGTAGTAGCGGTGCGACAGCTTGGGATAGGCGGCGACAACGGCATTGCGCAGCGCCTCGACCACCTCGGGTTCGACATGGTTGGCCAGGTGCCGCCCGTATTGCGGGCTGGGCATGTTGCGCCAGCGATCCTCGATCTCTTTTTCCTTGGCCAGCGTGTTGTGGACGCGAGCGAACAGCTTGACGTTATCGGCGAACACGCGGGCCAGTTCCCGGGCCGCCGCCTCGCGTTTGTCGCGCTCCGGGTCGGTCAGGAAGTTCAGCGTGCCTTCGATACCGTAGTCCTCACCGTCCAGCTCGAACGTCAGCCCGGCGATCCATTCGTCGAACAGCTTGTTCCAGGCAGAGGCGCCGACGACCGACTGATCGTGCAGGAACTTTTCCAGCTCGTCCGACAATTGATGCGGCCGCATGGCGCGCAGGCGGTCGAACACCGGCTTGTAGCGGGCCAGTTCGCCATTCGCTGCAAACAGCGCCTCCATATGGTCATCGGGCAGGCGGTTCAGTTCCAGCGAGAAGAACACCAGTGGGGTTGAGAAATTGGTGATCCGGTCCTGACAGTCGGACAGAAACTTGCCCCGGTCCGCGTCCGTGGTCTGCTGGTAATAGCGCAGCCCGGCGAAGGACATGATCCGTCCAGTGATCATGTCGATCTTTTCGTTGCGCAGCACGCAGGTCAACATGGCGTCGGCGTCCAGCTCTGCCAGCTTGCCTTCGTAATCGACCGCGAAATCGGCGCAGGCCTTTTCCAGCCAGTCCATATCCCGCTTCAGTTCGGGCGCATCGGCCGAGGCATAAAGGTCGGTCAAATCCCAGTCGGGCAGATTGCCAAGATCCTTGCCGCCAGCGGCGTTGGCGTCGAACACGGGGCGGGGGGGCTGTCGCATGAGAACTCCTTGGGCAAAGCGTTGCCCCGTCATATGCCCCCGTCCGGGGCCGATTCAAGCATCCCGGCTGCTTTCGATGGAGAGCGTCTGCGCCAAACCTGCATTTGCGTGCGCCCGAGGGGGCAGAGGCGCGGGATACCGGCCCGCACGTTTCGGAAGCGTTCTTTCCTGCTCTGTGCGCCTGCGCACATCAGCGGCGCGCCCATCGGTCTGGTTCGACGCGGTCATCTGGCGCATATCACCGCCATCGAGGCGCTGGTCGAGCGCCCCCAAATTGCAAGCGCCACCATGCGCAACACCTTGAAAGGACGATTCAATGACTGACAAACTGGACAATGCCGCCCCCGTCGCACGCGCCCTGATGGCCGCGATCTTCATTCTGTTTGGACTGCAGAAGATCATCGGCTACGAGGCCACGCAAGGCTATATGGACTTCATGGGCGTCCCCGGCGCGCTGCTGCCGCTGGTGATCGCGGTCGAAGTGCTTGGAGGGCTGGCGCTGCTGGTCGGCTACCAGGCGCGGCTCGCGGCGTTCTTGCTGGCAGGCTTCACCATTCTGTCCGGCGTTCTGTTCCACCTGGTGCCCAGCTTTGGACTGGAAGGCATGGCCGCCCAGGGCGAAGTGACGAGCTTCTTCAAGAACCTGGCCATCGCGGGCGGTCTGCTGGCTGTGACCGTGTTTGGCGCCGGTGCCTGGTCGCTGGACAACCGCGCCAGCGCGGCGGCGCCGGTCCCCGCAGAGTAAGTCGCGCGGAAAAGTAGCGACATTTTGATGTGATCGCGCGCTGCCCCGACGGGTGGCGCGCTTTTTTGTGCCCGGCGGTCAGCCAAAGGCGGCCAGCAGGTCACGCAGGTCTTGCAGCGTGTTCGCCTCGGCCGGGGGTTTGTCCTCGCGCCAGCGCGACATCCTTGGAAAGCGCAAGGCCACGCCGGATTTGTGGCGCGGGCTTTTCTGGATGCCTTCGAAATGGATCTCGAACACATGCTCTGGCTTGACAGAGCGGACCGGGCCGAAGCGTTCCAGCGTGTTCTTGCGCACCCATTGGGTGATCCGGCGGAATTCGGCGTCGGTCAGGCCGGAATAGGCCTTGGTGAAGGGCACCAGCGCGTCGCCATCCCAGACGGCAAAGGTGAAATCGGTGAACAGGTTGGCGCGGCGGCCATGCCCGGCCTGCGCATAGATCATCACCGCGTCGATCGATAGGGGATCGACCTTCCATTTCCACCAGTCGCCCTTCTTGCGGCCTACCAGATAAGGGCTGTCCAGCCGCTTGAGCATCAACCCCTCGGCGCCGATATCGCGCGACCGGGCACGCTGGGCGGCCAAGCCGCGCCAATCCTCGGCCTCCACTGGGGGCGACAGGCGGATCGGCGCGCCCTCTGGCAGGTTGCCTGTCAGGTCGGATAGCAGCGTCCGGCGCTCGGCCAGCGGTCTGTCGCGCAGGTCCTGCCCCTGCCATTCCAGCAGGTCATAAGCCAGTAGGATCACCGGAGTCTCTGCCAGCAGCTTTTTCGGCACCGTCTTTCGACCGATCCGCTTTTGCAGCGCGGCAAAGGGCAGTGGGGCGTCACCGGCCCAGGCCAGGATCTCGCCGTCGAGCACGGTGCCGTCTGGGATGAAGTCTCGGGCTGGGGACAGGTCGGGGAACCGGTCTGTCATCAACTCTTCGCCACGCGACCAGACGTGATGCAGGCCGCCGCGGCGGACCAACTGGCCGCGGATGCCATCCCATTTCCATTCCGCCAGCCAGTCGGTCACCGGGCCAAGCGCGTTGGTCTGAGGCTGGTTGGTCCCAGATGCATCGGATCCGGGCAAGTCGGATCCGGGCGCATCGGGCGCCTCCTCGAGCTGATAGGCGAGATAGAAGGGATAGGGCCGCGACAGGCCGTCCTCTGGATCAGGGGCGAGGATCAGGCGCTGGTACGTGGTGCTGTCCGGCGTCCAGTCGCCCAACAGCCGATGCGCCAGATCGGCCTCGTCGATTCCGGTCGCCTGCGCCAGCGCGCGGGTCATCAGCTTGCGGCTGACACCGACTCGGAAGCCGCCGGTCAGCAGCTTGTTGAACAAGAAACGCTCCGTCGCGTCCAACTTGTCCCAGGCATCCAGGATCAAGGCCTTGCGGGCGGCCTCTTCCAGACTTGTCAGGCGGCGGATTTCACCGATCCAATGGCTCAGCGACAGGTCCGATCGACGGCTGTTGGGCGGCAGGACAAGGGCGATCGTTTCGGCCAGATCCCCTACGATCGGATAGCATTCTTCGAACAGCCAGGGCGGGATTTGCGCATGATTTGCGGCCCATTCGCGCAGAATCGTCGCATTCAGCACCCGCTTGGGCCGCCGCCCCGACAGCAGTGCGATGGTCCACAGACGGTCGTCTTCGGGGGCCTCGGCGAAGTAATGGGCCAGCGCCTCCACCTTGGCGGAGGTGCGGGTGGTCTGGTCGAGCCGGGTGAACATCTCCGCAAAGCCTTTCATGCGGCGCTTTCGGGTTCGGGCGCGTCCAGACTTTCGCCTTCGAACTCGGTCTCAACGATCTGGGCGTCATAGCCCTGGTGTTCCAGCCAGCGGCGGAATTGCGACGTGTAGCCGTGGGTGCACAGAACACGCGTGGCCCCGGTCTCGCGGATCGCGGCGTTCAGCCCGTTCCAATCCGCGTGATCCGACAGCACAAAGCCCCGGTCCGCGGCCCGCCGGCGGCGCACCCCCCGCAGGCGCATCCACCCGGAGGCGAAGGCCGAGGAGGTCTGGCCGAAGCGGCGTGTCCAGGCGGTGCCCAGCCCGGACGGCGTGCAGAGGACGAGGGCGCCGGGATGCCGTTTCGCGTCGGTCTCGGGGGTGACGCGGATCGTTTCGGGCAGGCGGAGGCCCTGGGCGCGCAGCACCTCGTTCACGTTCTCGACGGCGGAATGCGTCAGAATCGGGCCGATCTGCGGGTCGAGCACGGCAAGAATCCGTTGCGCCTTGCCCAGCGAATAGGCCCCCAGAACCGGCGTGCGCCCGGCCGCCACGCTCGCCGCCCACCAGCCGTTGATCTGGGCGGCAACCTCGGCCTGGGAGGGCCAGGTGAAGACCGGCAGGCCAAAGGTGCATTCGGTGATGAAGCTGTGGCAGCGCACCGGCTCGAACGGTTCCGACAGGCCGTCGGGTTCGGTCTTGTAGTCGCCGGACACGACCCAGACCTCGCCGGCGACCTCAACCCGGATCTGGGCGGACCCTGGAACATGACCGGCGGGATGAAACGAGACCTTGGCATCGCCGATCTGGCGCGGGGCGGCATAGGCAATCGTTTCGCACCGGATGGCCCCAAGCCGGTGGCGGATCACAGGGGCGGCGGCCTCGGTGCAAAGATACCGCCCGTGCCCCGGGCGCGCGTGGTCGGCATGGCCATGAGTGATCAGCGCCCGATCCACCGGGCGCCAGGGATCGACGTGGAAATCACCGGCGGCGCAATACAATCCCTGGGGGGTGACGGTCAGAACGGGCATTCTCTCTATGTAGGTGACTTTGCGGGCGAATCCACGCCGCCGTGGGCCGGTCTGCGTCGTCGTTAAGATTGTTTGCATTCCGGCGCGTGGCAGGAGTGCCCAATCCTTGTGCGCTTGCTAAACATGACGTGGCGGGCGACGCCAGACCCGCTTGCACTCTTTCTTCATGCGGTGGATGCTAGGCGGATGAATGATGCGAGCGTCCTGAAGTATTTCAATGAGATGGAGAACGGCGGCGCCGTTCGACCTCCATACGCCGGTCTGCAAGACTGGATTCGCGACATGCCGCAGGAGCTGCGCAGCCTCAAACAATCCGAGGCAGAGGCGCTGTTCCGCCGGATCGGCATCACCTTTGCCGTTTATGGCGAGGGGGGCGACCCGGACCGGCTGATCCCGTTCGACATGTTCCCGCGTGTGTTCGCAGCCGATGAGTGGCGGCGGCTGGAACGGGGCATCAAGCAGCGCGCCCGGGCGCTGAACGCCTTTCTGGTGGATGTCTACGGGCGCGGAGAGATTGTGCGCGCCGGGCGGATCCCCGAAAAGCTGGTGTATACCAATGAGGCCTATGAAAAGGCCGTGGTGGGCATCATCCCGCCGCGCGGTGTGTACAGCCATATCGTGGGCATCGACCTGGTGCGCGTCGGGCCGGATGAGTTCTACGTGCTCGAAGACAATTGCCGCACGCCGTCGGGCGTGTCCTACATGCTGGAAAACCGCGAGATCATGATGCGGATGTTCCCGCAGCTGTTCCAGACCAACCGGATTGCGCCGGTCGAAGGCTATCCCCGCGCGCTCAAACGCACGCTGGCCTCTGTCGCGCCAAAGAAGTGTGACAGCGAGCCGAATGTGGTGATCCTGACGCCGGGGCATTTCAACTCTGCTTATTACGAGCATTCCTTTTTGGCGGACATGATGGGCGTGGAACTGGTCGAAGGGCAGGACCTGTTTGTCGAGGGCGATTTCTGCTGGATGAAGACCACCGAAGGTCCGCAGAAGGTCGATGTGATCTATCGACGGATTGACGACGCCTTTATCGACCCGCTGTGTTTCCGCCCGGACTCGATGCTGGGTGTGCCGGGGCTGATGAATGTGTATCGCTCGGGCGGGGTGTCAATCGCCTCGGCTCCGGGTGCCGGGGTTGCGGACGACAAGGCGATCTATACCTTCGTGCCGGATATGATCCGCTTTTATCTGGGCGAGGAACCGATCCTGCAGAATGTGCCGACCTGGCAATGCGCCAAACCGGACGAGTTGAAGTATGTGCTGGAGCATCTGCCGGATTTGGTGGTCAAGGAGGTGCATGGCTCTGGCGGTTACGGGATGCTGGTCGGGCCCAAGGCCGAAAAGAACCAGATCGAGGCGTTCCGCGCCAAGATCGAGGAGAACCCCGGCAATTACATTGCCCAGCCAACGCTGGCGCTTTCGACCACGCCGACCTTTGTCGAGGAGGGGATCGCCCCGCGGCATGTGGATCTGCGGCCCTATTGTCTGGTGGGCGAAGAAATAGAGCTGGTGCCCGGCGGCCTGACGCGGGTCGCGCTGACGGAAGGGTCGCTGGTTGTGAACTCTTCGCAGGGCGGCGGCGTGAAAGATACCTGGGTGCTGGCGGAATGATGTTCGAGCATCGGCGAGCTTTGGGCGGCGCGATCGAGACAGGCCGTGCTGCGGGGCAGGGGCCTTTCCGGTGGGGAGGTGGGCGATGCTAAGCCGGACCGCGGAGAATCTGTACTGGATCGGTCGGTACCTGGAGCGGGCGGAAACCCATGCGCGGCTGTTGGAGGTAGGCGCCCGCAATTCCTTGCTGCCGAACATCGGCGGCGGGTATCGCAACGAATGGGAATCGGTGCTGGAGGCTAGCGGCACGCGCGAGGCTTTTGCCGAGAAATACGGCGACGCCGTGCAGCGCAACATTGAAAGCCACATGTTCTTTGACAACGACAACCCGTCGTCTGTCGCCTCTTGCATCACCGCCGCGCGCGAGAATGCGCGGATTGTACGCACCGCGATCACCGGGCAGGTCTGGGATGCGCTGAACACCGCCTTTCAGGACATCCGGTCCATGCAGCGGACAGAGCGCAGCCAGCAGCCGCTGAGCGATCTGATCGACTGGACCCGCTCGACCGTGGCGCAGGTGCGCGGGGCGTCCAGCGGATCCATGCTGCGCAACGACGGCTACCAGTTCCTGCGGATGGGCAATGCGCTGGAGCGAGCCGACAACACCGCCCGCCTGCTGGATGTGAAATACTACGTGCTGTTGCCCGAGATCAGCTACGTCGGGTCGAGCCTGGACAATTATCAGTGGATCACGCTGTTGCGGGCGATCTCTTCCTACCGGGCGTTCGGCTGGGCCTATGGGGGCGAGATCACGGCGCGCAAGATCGCCGATTTCCTGATCCTGAACACGCAATGCCCCCGGTCGCTTCGGACATCTCTGCAGGATGTTTGTGATGCGCTGGACTTTCTGGCGCGCAGCTATGACCGTTCGTCCGAGGCGCAGGCGGTGGCCCGCAAGATGATGGACGAGCTTGGAAAGGCCGAGGTGGAGGATATCTTTCAGGAAGGGTTGCACGAATTCTTGACCCGGTTCATCAAGGAGATCGGCGGGCTGAGCGGCGCGATCCACACCAGCTATCTGACGGGGCGGGTGTCATGAAACTGAGTGTCGCGCACAAGACGGTCTACAGCTTTGACTCGCCGGTCCGGGGGGTGGTGCAAAGCCTGCGGCTGCAACCGGTGGATTGCGAAAATCAGCGGGTGCTGGACTGGTCCGTCACGGTCGACGGGGGACAGCTTGGCGCCGGGTTTCGCGATGGGGCCGGCGATTGGGTGCAAACCCTGACCCTGAGGTCCGAAGTGAAGGGGCTGACGGTGGAGGTCCGGGGCACGGTCGAAACCGTGGACAAGAACGGGATTCTCACCGGCCACCGCGAACATGTCAGGTCAACCGTTTATCTGCGCCCGGTGCGGGCGACCTTTGCCAGCCACGACCTTCGCAAGCTCGCCGAAACGGCGGTGGCGGGGCAGGACAGCGCGCTGGCTCGGGCGCATGCCCTGTCGCGTGCGGTCTCGGATGCAGTCGAGTATCGCCCCGGCGAGACGGACGCCAGCACATCCGCCGCCGAAGCCTTGGAACTGGGCCATGGCGTGTGTCAGGATCATGCGCATGTGCTGATCGCGGCGGCGATCAGTGTGGATATTCCGGCGCGCTATGTGTCTGGCTACCTGTATTCGGCGGCCGGCGACGCGATGGCAGAGGCAAGCCACGCCTGGGCGGAACTGTATCTTGACGGGCTGGGCTGGGTCGGCTTCGATCCGGCGAATGAATGCTGCCCCGACGACCGCTATGTCCGCCTGGGCTCGGGGTTTGACGCACTGGATGCCGCGCCGATCCGCGGTCTCGCGATGGGAGAAGCGACGGAACACCTTGACGTGGAGGTGACCGTCGGACAAGTGCAGCAGTAGCAGGGCTGTCTGCAGAAGGCTGAACGACAAAAAAGCCCTCGGGCCCCCGTGGATTTCCAGATCAGCGATGCCCGGACGGGCGCGGGGACGAGGCGGCACAGGCTCTGGATCATGCCACGAGGAGGCGGACGTGACCTATTGCGTAGGATTATTGCTGGATGCCGGGATGGTGTTGCTCAGCGACACCCGCACCAATGCGGGGTTGGACAATATCGCGACCTACCGCAAAATGT
This sequence comes from uncultured Maritimibacter sp., assembly GCA_964352155.1. Classification (GTDB taxonomy): domain Bacteria; phylum Pseudomonadota; class Alphaproteobacteria; order Rhodobacterales; family Rhodobacteraceae; genus Psychromarinibacter. The sequence goes on from CAYGRI010000092.1 coordinate 12,134, forward strand.
TCACCTTCGAGGATCCGGGCGAGCGGGTGATCGTGATCCTCGCCGCCGGGTCGCTGAGCGTGACCCAGACCGCGATGGCGCGCCTGGACGATGCGATCAAGAACCGGGACGCCGACGCGCCGCCCTCTATCCTGACCGTCGAGACGATGCTGGGCGTCGCGTCGATCGTAGGCAACACCTTGTCCGAAGTGTCCGCCGATATCTCGGCGCGCATGGCGCAGGGCGCGATTGTCGATACCACGGCCACGCTGATCGTGGCGGGGCAAAGGCGCGGCGGGGCCATGCGGCTGTTCCTGATCTACCCCGAGGGCAATTTCATCGAGGCCACCGCGGATACCCCCTTCCTCCAGATCGGAGAACACAAATACGGCAAACCAATCCTCGACCGGGTGGTGCGGCCCTGGACCTCGCTGTCAGAGGCGCAGAAAGCGGTGCTGCTCAGCATGGATTCGACGTTGCGGTCCAATCTGTCGGTGGGGATGCCGCTGGATCTGGCAGTGATCCAGAAAGACGCCTGCCGGGTGACATATCACCGGCGGATCGAGGCGCAGGACGAGGCGTTTCAGCAGATGTCGAATGCCTGGAGCCAGGCCTTGCGTGATTCGTTTCAGCGGATCGAGGTCTGAGTGTCGCGCCAAGCTGTGTCCGACGCTGTCTCTTGCCCGCGCCGATCTGTTCCGGTGGTCGGGTAAAGTGTGGCCGGGCCCTCTAGAAGATCATGGTAAACGAATCGCTACCGTCGGCGGAAATCCTCTCTTTCCAACGCAAAAGCGCGCGTTGCGCCGCCGGGATCGACCCCAGAGCGGGTGTTTTACTTTCACTCTGACAATTGTTGCTATAGAACCGCATCAAACGGCGAGGAAGGCTCCGATGGCTCCCGTCACCCTCCCCGCATGAGTTATAGATCGGACGTATGAAACCGAGTTTTGCTCTGAACCTTTCGCACGACGGCATCAGCCTCCTGCATCGCGCGCAGGCGGGGTGGTTGAACGTGGGCGATGTGTCGCTTGATGCTGCTGACCTGATGGATGAGCTGGTGGTCCTGCGCCGGACCGCCGCCGATCTGGAAGCGGACGGCCTGACGACCAAGCTGGTGATCCCGAATTCGCAGGTCCTGTATGTCGAGGTGGACGCCCCCGGGCCATCCCGGGCCGACAGGGTCGCGCAGATTCGCGACGCGCTGGTCGGGCTGACGCCCTATGAGCTTCAGGATCTGGTGTTCGACTGGCGCCAGAAGGGCAAGAAGGCGCAGGTGGCCGTGGTCGCCCGTGGCACCCTGACCGAAGCGGAAGCCTTTGCCACGCAGTATCGGTTCAATCCAGTGTCCTTCGTGGCCACCCCGAAGAACGGCGCGTTTGACGGGGAGCCTTTCTTTGGCCCCACGCGGCACGCAGTGCGCGTTCTGGAAGGCGGCGAGACGATCGAGCCGGACAAGCGGCGAATCAAGATTGTCGGCAAGCTGGGCGACGCGAAATTCGCGGCTCCGGTTGATACCCCCGACCTGGCCGAACCTCCGGTTGCCGAGGTGGAGGCAGAACAGCCAGCATACAACGGCGCGGACCGGGATCACAAGCCGGCGCCGGCACGCACGGTCCCCCGCGCTGAGGTCGTCGAAGCCAACGGCCACGCTGCCAACGGCCACGCGGTGGAGGCGGCGGTGATGTCTGCGCCCGCAAGCGAGCCTGTGGCAGCAGCGGATCCGCCGGAGCCCGCTCAGTTCTCTCGGCGCCGCAGCGTTCCGCAGGATCCGCCGCCGCAGGCAGAGCCAGAGGCCCCGGCGCCACTGGCCTTTTCCAGTCGGCGGCATGCGGCCCCGGCGGCCAAGGTCAATGGCCATGCGATCCCGGATACCGGCAGGCCCCGCCCGGCGCCAGCGCCTTCGGATACGCATGTGTTGGCCGATAGGAAGCCGCCACTGAAGGCGCAGGTCGAAGACCTTCCGCCACTGCCGGAGCGTCCTGTCCCGGCGGTCGATGGCGCCCCGAAGCCGAAGGTGACAGCGGTGCCTGCGTTGAACGGGGCAGCCGTGCCGCCGCCGATTCCGCCCAAAGCCGAAGACCTTCCGCCACGGCCAAGCCCGGCGGCCCTCGCTGCGGCGATCGATCCGACCGCGCCGGAACTGGCCCGGAAGGCCGACCCGGTCCTTGATGCGGCAGCGGCTCCCGAAAAGAAGCCGGCCTCTGGCAAGCGAGGGTTCGGGTTCCGGATGCTGCGCGGCAAGGACAAGGGCGATCAGGCCGACGGGGCGGCGACGCTGGCCGATACGCTGGACCGGATGCGCCATTCTCCGATGCCGGACGAGACGGTCGCAGCGAAACCCGCGGCAAAGCCGGACATGCCCGCCGCCGTGGCCAAAGAGGCATCGGCAACCGTTTCCAAAAGCGTTGCCAAGACGGTGGAACCCAAGGTGCGCGCCAAGGAGATCCCGTCGCGTCGCGCCCCGGAAACGGGCCAGTCCCGCCAGCTTGCGCGCCGGGCGCCGCCGCTGCCCGCACCCAAGTTGAAGCCGCTGCCAAAGGTCCAGATCTCGGCGCAGGTCGAGGCGCGCGACACCACGGTTTCGCTGCCGCCGCAAACTCGGGTGCCCCTCGCCAGATCGGAAATGCCGCGCCCGGTCACCGCGACCGAGGCGGATGCGATGACCGTCTTTGGCGCGCGTGGCAAGGCGCCGCCCTCCACCCGCCCCCGGTTTGTCGGACCCGCTATCACCCTTGCGATGCTGCTGGGGCTTGCGGTCGTGGCCCTGTGGTCGACCTATTTCCTGAGCGATGTGGCGCGCGACTGGCTCGGCTTGGGGGGAGAGCCCGAGATTGCCGAACTGGACGAACCCGCGCCTGTCATTCTGACCGAATCGCCGGCGCCGGTCGCGGATGGCCCGATATCCGGGATTGTCGAGACAGAGGTCGAGGTTGAAACCGCCGCCGTCGTGCCCGATCCGGCCATCCCGGAACCAGACGCCGAGCCGGCTGCCTCAGCCGAAACCCCGATTCAGCCCGTGCCGGAGGTTGTGGTTGAGGATGCCGTGCCCCCGGTCGTCCCGCCCTCTGTCCCGCTGCCCGGGATCGAAGTGACGGCCTTGCAGCCTGAATCGAGCCAGGTGCCCCCGACCGCGCCCGCCGC
>CAYGRI010000093.1:0-15192 GCA_964352155.1 uncultured Maritimibacter sp.
CCCGATGACCTCTTGCAGGCGCGCGACGTAGCGGGCCAGCGTGTCGATCTCGAGGTTGACCGCATCCCCCACCTTCACGGCACCCCAGGTGGTCACGGCCTGGGTATGGGGGATCAGGTTGATGCCAAAGTCGCGGCCCTCGACCTCGTTCACCGTCAGCGACGTGCCGTTCAGCGCCACCGACCCCTTGGGGGCGATGAACCGCTCCAACCCTTCGGGCGCGCGGAAGGTCAGACGGGTGCTGTCGCCCTCGGTGCGGCTGGCGACCACCTCGGCCACGCCATCCACATGGCCCGACACGATATGCCCGCCCAGCTCGTCGCCCACTTTCAGCGCCCGCTCCAGGTTGATCCGCCGGCCCGCGGGCCAGCCGTTGTGACCGACATTGGTCTTCGACACCGTCTCGGCGCTGATTTCCACGTCGAACCAGCCGCGCGGCGTGGTCCCGGTGGCGATCACCGTGAGGCAAACCCCGTCACAGGCGATCGAGGCGCCGATGTCGACCCCCGCCACATCATAGCCGGTGCCGATCCGCGCGCGCAAATCGCCGCGCTGCTCGACCTCCAGTACTTCGCCGATATCCGTGATGATCCCGGTAAACATCGCATCTCCTGCCGAATTCGCGCGGACTTTGCCTGCGCTCCAGGGCAATCGCAAGTCCCGCACCGGGACACAATCCCGCCTCCGGCCGCAGATTTGGCCGAGACTCCTGCAAAAATGCATGGATCGGCCACAACTCTGCCAGAATCGGGCGCGATTTACACTCGACGGCAAACTATCACCCGCAGAACGGGCGCAACGCGCGCAGGCCGGAACCGGGACAGGAGGATACGCCCATGACCTCTGGCGAAGACAGGATCTTTCTATTTCTGCAAGGGCCGCACGGACCCTTCTTTCACAGCCTTGGCCGCATGCTGCGGGCCGCGGGCGCGAAGGTCTGGCGCGTGGGCTTCAACGCGGGCGATCAGGCGTTCTGGTCGGACAAATCCAGCTACATCGCCTACAAGGGCGGGATCGACGCCTGGCCCGGGGAATTCCGCCGCATCGTGGCACAGCGCAATGTGACCGACATCGTGTTGTATGGCGATGTGCGCCGGATCCATGCGGATGCCGTCGCTGCCGCGCGCGAGATCGGGCTGACCGTGCATGTGTTCGAGGAAGGCTATCTGCGCCCCTATTGGGTGACCTATGAACGCGGCGGATCAAACGGCAATTCGCGGATGATGGATCTGTCGGTCCCCGAGATGCAGCGCGCCCTGGCGCTCGCGGATCCCGATGTGCCCGAACCGCCCGCCCATTGGGGCGATATGCGCCAGCATGTCTTTTACGGTGCGATGTATCACGGCTTTGTGCTGCTGGCGAACCACGCCTACCGCAGCTTTACCCCGCATCGCGAGTTGACCGTGCTGCAAGAGTTCCGGCTGTACATCAAGCGCCTGCTGCTGATGCCCTGGCTGTGGCTCGACCGGGTTCAGGCGACCGCGCGGATCAAGTACGGCGGCTTTCCCTATCACCTGACGCTGCTGCAACTGGCCCATGATTCCAGTTTCAAACAGCACAGCCGCTTTCATTCCATGGCTGAATTCCTCGAAACGGTGATCGAGGGCTTTGCCAACGGCGCCCCGCAGCATCACCACATGGTGTTCAAGGCGCACCCGCTCGAAGACGGCCGCACCCCCGTGCGCCACGACGTGCGCAAACTGGCGGAACGCTACGGCGTCGCCAAACGGGTGCATTACGTGCGCGGCGGCAAGCTGGCGCAACTGCTGGATCATGCCCGCAGCGCCGTCACCGTCAATTCCACCGCCGCCCAGCAGGTTCTGTGGCGCGGCCTGCCGCTCAAGGTCTTCGGCAATGCCGTCTATGCCAAGCGCGAATTCGTCTCGACCCAGGCGCTGACCGATTTCTTCGGCCTGCCCGAACGGCCCGATACCCGCGCCTATCGCGACTACCGCCACTTTCTGCTGGAAACCAGCCAGATCGCGGGCAGCTTCTATTCGGCGCGCGGACGCCGCCAGCTGCTGCGCCAGGTGGTGGACATGATGCTGGTTCCCGAGGACCCATATGAAGCCTTGCAGAAGGGAACAGCGGCTCCAAGGCAACAGTTGCGCCTTATCAAGTAGCCCGCCCACACAAACCACACTGGCTTTTTCGACTTGTTTCCGATAGTTTAACAAAAAAACTTGAGGCAGAATAATAGGTCGAGGAGACCGAGCAGTGAAAATCAACGCATCGCGCTGGGCGCGAGCCGTGGCGCTATTGACGCTGGTGGGTGTCACAGCCAGTTGCGGCCTGCCGCGGGTAGGCCCCACAAAACGCGAAATTTATGCAGGGTCCGTCCAAAGACAGGGCGACGCCTTTATCGTTACGGTGAACGATCGGGTCACGCGGGCAACCGCGGTTGTGCCCGCGCTTGGCTTTACCCCCGCGCTGGTCAATGCCGGTGTGATCGGATCCGATACGATCCGCCCCGGGGACACGCTGGGCCTGACCGTCTATGAGAACGTGGATGACGGGCTTTTGGCCTCGACCGGGGTCAACGCCACCGTTCTCGAAGAGGTTCAGGTCGACGGCGCGGGCTTCATCTTTGTGCCCTATGCCGGCCGCATCCGCGCCGCCGGCAACACGCCCGAAGCGGTGCGCCGGCTGATCACCGAACGGCTCGCCGATCAGACCCCGGATCCGCAGGTTCAGGTCCGCCGGCTGGCGGGCGACGGCGCCACCGTGTCGATCACCGGCAGCGTCACGGGGCAGGGCGTCTATCCGATCGAACGTCCGACTCGCGTTCTGTCCGCGATGATCGCCCAGGCCGGCGGCGTCACCGTCGAACCCGAGATCGCCCGCATCAGGGTGATTCGCGGCGGCCACACCGGCGAGATCTGGTACGAGGACCTGTTCGAGAACCCGCATGCCGACATCGCCCTGCGCGGCGGCGACAAGATCCTGGTCGAGGCGGACCAGCGCTCCTTCACCGCGCTGGGCGCGACCCTGCGGCAGACCCAGATCCGGTTTGAGCGGCAGACGATCTCGGCCGTCGAGGCGATTGCCCAGGTCGGCGGCCTCAGCGCGGCCACGGCAGACCCGACCGGCGTGTTCATCTTCCGCAACGAGCCCGAAGAGATCGCCCGCCAGGTGCTGGGACGCAACGACCTGATTGGCGCGCAGCGGCTGGTATATGTGCTGGACCTGACCGAACCCAACGGTCTGTTCATGGCCCGCGACTTTGTGATCCGCGACGGCGACACCGTCTATGTGACCGAAGCGCCGTTCGCGCAATGGACCAAGGTTCTGGGCGCGCTGACCGGCACGCTTGCCGCGGCAAGCGGGATCGTGGGCACCGCCGATACGCTGGCCACTGGCTTCGGCAACGGCGATTGACGACAGAACCACGCATGAAAGAGGCCGCCGGGGTGGACACATCCCGGCGGCTTTTTGTTTACAACGGCGGCTTTCTGACCCAGCGCCGGATCCGCCGCATCCTGGAGCTGGATGGCTGGGAGATCCGGCTGGGCCAGCCCGGCCCCGACGATTGGGTCGGCGTCTGGGGCAAAAGCCCCACCTCGCCCCGGGGCGAGGCCGTGGCCAGCCGCCGCGACGCACCGATCCTGCGGGTGGAGGACGCGCTGCTGCGCTCTGTCCATCCCGGACGCGCCGGGGGCGGGCCGCCGCTGGGGCTGCTGCTGGACCGGAAGGGTGTTCATTTCGACAGCGCGGCGCCGTCCGATCTGGAAACCCTGCTGGCGACCCATCCGCTGGACGACACCGCCCTGCTGGACCGCGCCCGCGCCTGTATCGACTGGCTGCGCGAGGCGCATCTGTCGAAATACAACGCCTTCGACCCCGCCGCCCGCCTGCCGGAGGCGCCCTATGTGGTGGTCATCGACCAGACCGCAGGCGACGCGGCCATCACCCATTCGGGCGCCAGCGCCGCCACGTTCCGCGAAATGCTGGTCTTCGCGCAAGAAGAACACCCCGGCGCCCGCGTCGTCATCAAGACCCATCCCGAAACGAATTCCGGCCATCGCAAGGGGCATTTCGGCCCCGACGATGCGGTGGGCCGCGTCTCGCTTCTGACCGATCCCGTCAGCCCCTGGACCCTGTTCGAGGGCGCGCTGGCCGTCTACACCGTCTCCTCCGGTCTGGGGTTCGAGGCGATCTTTGCCGGTCACCGCCCGCGTGTCTTCGGCCAGCCCTTTTACAGCGGCTGGGGCCTGACGCAGGATGAAAACCCCGTGCCACGCCGCAGCCGCCCCCTGACCCGCGCGCAATTGTTCGCGGCGGCGATGATCCTGTATCCCAAATGGTACGACCCGTTCCGCGACCGCCTGTGCCCGCTGGAAGACGCCATCGCCATACTGGAGGCGGAGGCCCACGCCTGGCGCGCCGACCGGCAGGGCTATGTCGCCTGTGGCATGCGCCTGTGGAAACGCCGCCCCCTGCAAGAGGTCTTTGGCGGCCCCCGCCGGATCCGGTTTCAGAACGACCCGGCCCGGGCCGAGGCTTTGGCACGGCTGGAGGATCGCCGCGTCCTGGTCTGGGCCGGCAAGGAAACGCCGGAGCTGGCCCGCGCCCCCGGATTGCTGCGGGTGGAGGATGGCTTTCTGCGCTCGCGCGGGTTGGGCGCCGATCTTGTGCCGCCCCTGTCGCTGGTCACCGACGATCTGGGCATCTACTACGATCCGACGCGGCCCAGCCGACTGGAAACGCTGGTGGCCGCCGCCGCCGCCCTGCCCCCCCAGCGCCTGCGCCGGGCCGAGCGTCTGGTCGCGCGGCTGACGGAGGCGCGGCTGTCCAAGTACAACCTGGACCTGCCTGATCTGCCCGACCTGCCCGAAGGCCGCCGGATCCTGGTGCCCGGTCAGGTGGAAGACGACGCCTCTATCCTGAAGGGTTGCGGAGAGATCCGGACCAACCTTGGCCTTCTGCAAACCGCGCGCAAGGCCAACCCCGAGGCGGTGATTCTGTACAAACCGCATCCCGATGTAGAAGCTGGTCTGCGCGCGGGCGCCCTGGCCGAGGCCCCGGACGCCGATCTTGTGTTGCCCCGCGCCGACCCGATCCGCCTGATCGAAGAAGTGGACGAGGTCTGGACCCTGACCTCGCTTCTGGGGTTCGAGGCGCTGCTGCGGGGCCGTGCCGTCACCTGCCTGGGCGCGCCGTTCTACGCGGGCTGGGGGCTGACCCGCGACCTTGGCCCGGTGCCCGACCGACGCAAGGCCCGCCCCTCTGTCGCGGCGCTCGCCCATGCGGCGCTGATCGCCTATCCGCGCTATTTCGACCCGGTCCTGCGCCTCCCCTGCCCGGCCGAGGTCGTGGCCGACCGCCTGATCGCCGGAACCGTGCCCCGGCCGGGGTTGCCGAACCGGCTGCTTGCAAAGGCCCAGGGCGCGCTGGCGAGCTATGCGTGGCTTTGGCGCTAGCGCTCGTCGCGCAACAGGGGTTACCGGTTTTGCGCATAAAGACTGCCGCTACCGGATGGCCAGAACGTGCCCGGCAAATGCGTTTGAACGCAACACTCTCTAGGAGATCACGGCCACCGGAGCACCACAGCCCAGCCCACTGCTGCCGCTTCAATGTGGCCTGCGGATTTCTGAGAACACGGCGTCCCGCTCCGCCCGGAGGTGGGCTCGGCCGGGGGGCATAGGCGTATTGGGCAGTGCGGGGAACGGGGGAACGACCCGAACAGCCCCCGCACCTGCGTGTCCGCGGCGTCTTTCACCGGATCGTCCAGAGCCTTCGACGGACGCCCCCCGAGATCCGGCGCGTGGCCCTCTAGGGTGGCCCCGCGCCGCCCTGATCCGCCTGCGGCACCAGCCGCCCGATCCACGACACCTCTACCACCGCGAACAGGATCCGCACGATGTGATGCGCGGTCACGATCACCGGGCTGGCATCGAGGCTCAGCGCGATCAGCGCCATCTCTGTCACGCCGCCCGGCGCAAAGCTGATGAACATTGGCTCGAACCCGCCCGGTACGACTTGCGACATGACGATGGCAAAGCCCGCCCCGATCGCCAGCATCCCCGACACCGTCACAGCGCTGAGCGCACAGGCGCGCAGCAGCAGCTTGCCGGTGACGCCCGCGAATTGCGCGCCCAGACCGGCTCCGACGACCAGCTGCGCCAGGTTGAGTAGCCATCCCGGGTTGTGCAGCTCGATCACCCCGGTCACCTGCCCGGCGCCACACAGCAGCAACGGCCCGATCAACTGCCCCGCCGGCAGCTTCAGCACCCGCCCGATCCACATCCCCACCGCCGACAACAGCACGATCAGCCCGATGTCCAGCGCATGCACCGGCCCGTTTTCCATCGTCTGGCCGCCGGAACTGCCCACCGATTCACCGCCCAGCCACAGGAACAGCAGCGGCACCATCAGCACCACAAAGATGATGCGCGTGAAATGGTGCACCGTCAGGATGCGCACGTCGCCACCCGCCTTTTCGCCCAGCACCACCGCCTCGATCAGCCCGCCGGGCAGCGCCCCGTAGACCGCCGTGGGCAGGTCGTAGCCCCCCACCCGGCGCAACACGAGATAGCTGTAGCCATGCGCGACGATCACGAACAGCAACACCGCGAGGAAAGAGGGCCACATCTGCGCCGCCAGCCCCGGCAATTCGGGGGTAAAGCGGGTGCCGATCATCGTGCCAATCACCGCGATGAAATAGAACCGCAGCGATTTGGGATATTGCACCGCGCGGCCTTGCTGGCTCCAACCCAGGGTGTAGATGGCGCTGAAAATCAGGCTGCCCAGCATGAAGGGCAGCGGAAGGCCAATCAGGCTGGCCAGGGTTCCCCCGATCAGCCCCAGTGCCAGCAGCGCCCCGGTGTCGGCCCAGATCCAGTTCTTCGACGTCATGGTGCGGTGCCCCAAGGCCATGATGGGATCTGACGACGCCTCATGCGTAGGGCACGCCCTGCGCCGCGGTGAAAAGGGAATACAGCGACTTTGACGCCGCCATGAACAGCCGCGTGCGATGCGGCCCGCCAAAACACAGGTTGGCACAGCGCTCTGGCAAATGGATGTGGCCGATGGCCGTCCCGTCGGAGGCAAAGACGCGCACCCCGTCCAGCCCTTCGCCAATGCCCCAGCCCGCCCAGAGGTTGCCATCCATGTCGCAGCGGAACCCGTCCGGCGTGCCGCGTTCGCCCGCATCGACGAACAGCCGGCCGTTCGTCACCGAAAGCCCGTCGTCCGAGACGTCGTAGACATGGATCTTGCGCGGCTCGCCCCGGCTTTCCACCAGATACAGCCGGTCTTCGCCGGGCGAAAAGCACAGGCCGTTGGGCTGGTTGATGCCTTCGATCAGCACGGTGATCTCGCCCGTCTCGCCGTCGATCCGGTAGACATGGGTGGGAAGTTCCGGCTCTGCCACCCCGCCTTCGTAATGCGACAGGATGCCGAAGACGGGGTCAGTGAACCAGATGCTGCCATCGGATTTCACCACCACATCATTGGGTGAATTCAAGCGCTTGCCCTGATAGCTGTCGGCCAGAACGGTGATCGTCCCGTCGATCTCTGTCCGGGTTACAGAGCGGTGGCCGTGCTGGCAGGACACCAGCCGCCCCAGCCGGTCGCGGGTGTTGCCATTGGTGTGCCCGCCCCGGCGATAGGTGGACACGGCGCCCGTCTCCTCTTCCCATTTCAGCATCCGGTCGTTGGGGATGTCGGACCAGATCAGCGCGCGCTGATCGCCGAACCACACCGGCCCCTCGGACCAGCGGCAGTCGTTGTACAGCCGTTCGACCCGGGCATGAAACAGCAGGTATTTTTGAAACCTCGGGTCCAGCACCTCTATCGACGGATCGGGATAACGTTCAGAGGCTTGCCACATGGCGGGACCTTTCAGGCGAGGACTGCGCGCAAGCTAAAGCCTGTAGCCGGTGGCGCCAAGGGCCTGATCGGAAAATCACGCGCAGATCAGGGGCTTGTCCGGGTAGGAGCGCCGGGCAGGCCGTCGGCTCCGGCGGTGGCAGGTTTGACCAAACGCCCTTGCGATTTCACAAAGATCACCTGCTCGGCACCAAACCGTTCGAGCCTTGTTTCTTCGACAAAGCCAAGGCCCGCAAGCATTCGGCACGAGGCGGCGTTGGCAGATTGCGTTTCTGCGATCACCCGCTGAAGTCCACGATCACAGATCGCATGATCGACAACTCTTTCAGTTGCCTCACGTGCGAAACCTTGCCCCCACGACGACGGTTTGAACTGATACGACACCTCGAAATCTGCGCCATCTTTATGCGGGCTCAACACCATGAGACCTATTGCAGAATTTCGCTTTCGCGGCCTGACCACCCAAATTCCAACGCTCGGGTCACCATGCAGATAGTGCCGGAACTGAACCAACCGTTGGCGCCACGGGACAGGGCCACCCAGATACTGCCGCACTTTGGCGTTGCCCGATAAACGCCAAAAGAAGAAGACGTCACGCGGCGCCACGGGCGCAAGCAACAGCTTTTCCGTACTTAAGTGACGGTCAGTGTTCATGAAGTGAAATCATCACAGTCCCGGCCTGAGGCAGAGGCGTTTCGGGAAAACCGATCAGCCCCAGTCAAACCAACACACCCAAAAAACAGATCCGGTCCGCCGTTGCCGCAAAGGTATGCGTATCTCGTGTCTACCACAAAGCGCGCGCCTAAAGTGTCATGGACATTTCATGCCATGTCATCCCGCCATGGTCAGAGGCTGACGGTTTTAGATAGCGGTACCCGAACTTCTGATACATCGGCACGTGCAGCTCTTTGCACATCAGATGGATCGTGGCTTTGCCCATCTGTCGCATCCGCCCCACAAACTCGTCCATCAGCCCCCTTGAATGGCCCTTGCCTTGCTGTGCGGGGTCCACGACCACCGACATGATCACCACATGCGGCGCGGCAGGGTCGTGGCCAATCAGGTCCTTGAACGCCTCGTCCGACATTTCGACTGCATGGGCGCATCCGCAATTGATGAAGCCTTTGACCTCCCCGTCGATCTCCAGAATCACGAACCCCTCGGGATAAACCTCGATCCTCTTGGCGATTTTGGCGCGGGTTGCCGCTTCGTCGCCCTCATAGGCAGATGTCTCAATCTCAAAGCAGCGGTCTGCATCCGTCGGGTGTGCATTGCGAAACCTGTACATCGTTGTTTTACGCCTGAACCGTCCTGCGCGCGTCACGGACCTGCCGGGCGATTTGGCCGATGTGCCGCCCATCCGTGCCGCAACAGCCGCCCCAAACGTGGACATGTGGAAACCGTTGCGACAGCGCAGCCATCTGCCCGCCCAATTCCTCCGGGTCGCCATCCTCTAGATGACCCAGGCTGCAAAGTGCGAGCAAATCCAGTGCGACCGCGTTCGGCAGGAAGCCCCCAATGCGGCTGGTCCAGTCATCGTCGGTCAATCCGGGTTCAAACTCGGTCGGATGCGCGCAATTGACCATATAGTAAAGTGGCGCACTGCCCGTCGCAGCATCGACACGAAACACGGCATCGGCCAGGCTCGTTCCATCGTTGAGGGTCCCACCCTTCGCGACAAAGGACATGACGCAAGGAACATCGGCCGCCTTGGCGGCACGGGCAAAACCGATGGCCTCTTGGACATTCGAAAACGTCGCGGCGGTCACAAGGTCAGCACCGGCATCCCTAAGAGTGATGATCTGTTCCGAATGATACGCCTCGGCCTCGGCGGCATCCTCTGTTCGCCCGGTGTCATAGGCGTCCCCGCGTGGCCCGATGCTTCCACCGACCAGCATTGGCGTCGTGTCACTGTGATACTCGCGCGCAAACTCCTTGTAGAACTCGATACCGCGGACATTGATCTCTGTGAGTTCTTCACGAGAAAACCCGATAAGGTCCCCCCAGTCCCGACTGGCGCGATAGTGCAAGCCGTCGTTGACAACGCCGAAGCCGTGTTCAACCGCCGACTCGACCAGCTTGCGGTGATAATCCGTAAGGCAGGCAAGACCACGCTTGTCATTCAAAAGCTCGAACGCACAGAAGTGACGCAGTTCAAACCCGTCGATGTATTGCAGCCAGGTCTCAAAGCCCCAGCCACATGCCATGTCGTGTCCGACTAGCTGCGGAAAGATCTTCTGTTGCGCCATTCCTGCCCCCAGAGTCAGAGAAAGCATAGCGACCGGATGCGAGGGTGTCGCGTCGCAAAACCAGCGGGGTCATTGCCGGGCATAGACTTCTGGCCAGACGGTATGGGTCAGAAACGGTTTTTGTATTTCCCGGGGCACGCACCTGTGGACCCGCCCCTTTGAAGCCCTGCGGCCCCGCCTACCCCAGGCTGCTTGACGCGAGGCTGATGGCAGCCTTGTGTACGCTGTGTCGCTCCACCCCGCTGCGATCTGTGAATATGTCAACCTTGCCCACAAGCGCTCTGTTCGCCGGAAGGTCCAAAAAGGTGTAGTGGCCGACATCCTGCCCAAGGTCATGGTGTACGACATGAGGGTTGAGGGAGACGATCCAATCGGCGCATTGCTCTGTTGGCGCTTCGACATCAGCCCCGCCCGTTATGAGGGTGATCGGGACTTTGATCGCCGATACCGTCTTTGGCACAAAGGCGCGGATCGGCGGCGCAGGCGCGATCGCGAGGACGGACGCGATGCGGGCGTCGGTGAAATCCTCGCCATGCCGCGCCCAGGAGGACCGGAAGACGGCCGAGTTCTCCATCAAGGCGGGAATGCTGTCGGCAGCATCCGGAAACTCTTTCGGCCCGCCCTCGGTGATACTGTTCGCAGCCCGCCACGCGTTGAACGCATCCAGAGATGTCCGCGCGCCGGCCAGCGCCAGAACCGTGTAGCCGCCAAGCGAAAAACCAACGGCCGACACGCGATTCAGATCCAGTCGGCCCGCCAGAAATCCCGCCGCTGCATGCGAAGACAGCAACAGCGTCAGGTCTGTGGCGCGTTCCCACCAGCACAAAAAACCCTCGGGCAGGTAGGGTTCCAGGCCCGTGTTGCCGTGGTGACTTGCCCCCAACACAACATAGCCTTTACCCGCCAGGGCACGGGCAAGCCATCCGAGACTCTCTGCGCGTCCGCCGGTTCCGTGGGACAGGAGAACGACAGGGTAGGTTTCTTGGTTGGCAAGCGGCGCGTTCCAAATCACGTCCCCGGTGTCGAAGACCTGGCCAGGCGGCGGCTCGGTGCTGTGCGTTGCCTTTGCCGGATACCAGGCGGACCAGGCAATCGGACGATCCCCGGTCCCGGCCCAATTCAAGCGCGTGGGGTCATGGATCACTCCTGTTCGATAGCCGCAGCGTGCCATTGCTTTCTCCTTCCCCGGCAAGACTCCCGAAGTTTCCGGGAATTTTCAAGCCGTCCCGGATCGGGATGCGCCACAGATGCAACCCGTATTCCAGACGGGGCCCACCCCAGATGAAATACCCGCGCCGACTACGGCTCTTTTCACATGGACGACCCCCTGATTGCGATGGCCCAGGCGGGTGCGAAACACCGTGCAAACCATCAAGGCGGGTGCCCCGCTTCACCCCAGGCGTATCGGTCAGTTCGTCGCAAGAGTCCGTGTTATCGCAAATGATTTCCGCACGTTGCCCGACGCCCTAACCCAAAGACCGTCGCCCAGCCCCCCTAGCGCAGGCCTTCTGCCGCCAGCCAGTCGCGGATCGCCGCGGCCGTCTCTGCCGGTTTCTCGATTGGCAGGAAATGCCCCGCCCCCGGCACTTCGATCACCCGGGCGTTGCGGACCATCGCCGCGATCTCCTGATGCTGGGCCAGCGGCGCCCATTGGTCGCTTACCCCCGCCAGCAGCAGCACCGGGCAGGTCACCTGCCGCATCGACAGCGCAGCGTCCGGCCGCCCCACCAGCGCGCGGATCTGCCGTTCGTGCACCTCCGGCCCGGCCGCCAGCACCATGTCGCGCAGATCCGCCATCAAGGCCGCATCGCCGTGCCGCCCCGGATCCACCATCGGCGGCAGCCAATCCGCCACCAGCCCCGCCATGTCCCGGTGCCCCAGCGCGATCTTGGCTTCGCGCTTTTCCAGCTCTCCCGGCGCCAGCGGGTGATGCCCGGTATCCACCAGCACCAGTCCCCGCATCCGCTCTGGCGCCAGGCGCGCCATCTCCATCGCCACGCGGCCGCCCATCGAGTGGCCGACCGGTATCACCTCGCCCGGGACCGCCC
Source organism: uncultured Maritimibacter sp. (assembly GCA_964352155.1). Classification (GTDB taxonomy): domain Bacteria; phylum Pseudomonadota; class Alphaproteobacteria; order Rhodobacterales; family Rhodobacteraceae; genus Psychromarinibacter. The sequence goes on from CAYGRI010000093.1 coordinate 12,128, forward strand.
CCAGAACATGCGCCGCCATCTCGGTGATCGAGGGCTGGTCCATCACCGCGACGCGCTGCGCCGCGCCGCCCACGGCCTCGGCAACCGCGCGCCAGACCCGCCCGTCCGAGACGAGCCCGGGGATGTAAACCAGTGTCATGCCTGCCTCCGGTGCGGACCAACGGCCCTGTGCGATCCTGCCCTGTCCAAAGCGTGCCGCGCCGTCACATGCCGGGCCGAGGCGGAATGCGCACAGCATAGCCCGCTCGGCCCGGCATGGGAATGCGGGCGGGCAGGACCCATTCCCCCTGCGTCACCCGGGTCTGACCTTCAAGCGGCGCATTCCAGCAGCAGCGTCCCGGCGGCGGTATTCGAGATCGGGATGTGGTAGTTCCGCGTGATCTCTGTCACGTCATCGCCCAGCGCGCCGCGCATCATCATCCACATCAGGAATTCGGTGCCCTGGGCGCCGGCATTCTTGACCAGTTCCATGCGGGTGATCCTGGTCAGCGCCTCGGGGTCAGAGACGATGTTTTCCAGGCAATAGCGGTCGAACTCCTTGTTGATGAACCCGGCCCGCGCCCCGTCGAGCTGATGACTCAACCCGCCGGTCCCCAGCACCACGATCTTGGCGTCCTCGGGGAAGGACCGCAGCGCCCGCCCTAATGCCTTGCCGAAATCCAGCGCCCGCGCCAACGTCGGGATCGGGTGCTGCACCGTATTGGCGCTGATCGGCACCGCGCGGGGCATGTCGGGATTGTTCGGCGCGCCCGGCCAGAACAATTGCATCGGCACGACAAAACCGTGGTCCACCGCAAGTTCCTGGCAAGAGGTGATGTCGAAATGGTCGGCCACCATCGACTCGATGATATGCCAGCTCAGCTCCGGCGCGCCGGGGAACGGGGGCAGCGACGGCAGGCCCCAGCCTTCATCCTCGTTGCGGTATTCATGCGCCGCGCCGATGGCAAAGGTCGGCATCCGGTCCAGGAAGAAGCCCAGCCCGTGATCGTTGTAGATGTTGATCACGTAATCCGGCTTGTGCTCGCGGATCCAGGCGTGAACCTTGGGATAGCCGTCAAAGAAGGGTTTCCAATAGGGATCGTCCTGCAGCCCCTTCTGGATCGCGTTGCCCACCGCCGGAATATGCGAGGTGGTGATGCCGCCAAGAACCTTTGCCATGATCCGCCCCCTATGCCTGGCTGGCGAGGAATTGCTGGAATTCCTCTGTCGTGCGACCGGTCTGAAGCCCGCCCACATCCTGCACCGACAGTTTGAAGATCCCGGCGAATTTGGCGAGGTAGTAGATATTCCCGCCCGCCTCGATCATCTTCAGGATATCGCGGTCCCGGATCGCCTGTTTCTGCGTTTCATTCAGGCCGTAGCGTTCCATGAAGGCTTCTTCGTCGGCACGAAACGCGTCGCGGTTCTCGGCGCGGTTGAAGGCATAGCACATCTTGTTGAGCGCATAGCCCTTCATCGCCATGCGTCCGTCAAAGATCGTCGTGCCGGGAATGTCGATATGATAGTCGTAGCCGGGCTGGTCCATGTTTTCCTCCTGTCACTCCAGAGGTGTTCGCATGGGCGCGCGGGGGAAAACTTGACGTGGATCAAGCGCCGCCCCTGCCTGTCACAGATCGAATATCCCGGACGCGAAACCTATACGTCGAGGGGCATAGCGAAACCGCCGCCCGGCGAGGCCGTTGCCATGTCTGCAAGCTGGGAGGCGCCGTCCCGTCCGACCGCGCGCTCCGGCGCCCAGGCTTGAACTCCGTCCCTTCCGTTGATGAGATTGGGCGCCAGAGCCGGTTCGCCGGGACGTCCTGGCTACTTTTCCAGCCAGTTGGCGACGCCGACGATCGACATTTCCTTCGCCCCCGTGCGCGCCACGGACAGATCGGTGAAATGTCCTCTGCCGCGGATACCTTCGTGTTTTCCTGTCCCGCCAATAAAGCGCCAGGTTCCGAAAGCGATGCCCGCGCCCACTTCATCCACAGTCCAGGCTTGCAGGACCTTGTCCCCCTCGGGGTCGGTGAACACGCAGTTTCCATTGCCATCGGCGACCCCATTCAGGATCGTCGTCGCCCCGAAACAGCGCACCGTCATACCGGCAAGCGGGGTCCCTTCCAGACCGTCGAAGCGATCCATGGTCGAGCCGCTTCGGGTGACCATCAGATCCCCCGACAAGGCTTCGAAAAAGTTCTCTGACGTGCCATACCCGACAATATCGACGTCGAAAGACTGTGCCAGAAGGGGGCCGGCAAGAACATGGCAGGCTGCGAGCGCACAAAGGGTGGTTTTCAAGATATGTCTCCTTGGACGCGCTGGAACCGTCTCCACGCCGATTGGTTAACCTTGACAACCATCACCTGCGCATGGGGGATTGTCCAGTCTCGGCCGCCGGAACAACGAACAGTTGAACGTCATCCCCCAGCCAACCGCAGTTCGCCGGGGGGGTGCCATCTGGTCCCACCGCGCGAATGCTGCGCGTCGGCGCGAAGGCTCTCTCAGCCCTAGCGCGCCCAGTACAGACGCATCGGATTGTCCACCAGCAGCTTACGCTGCTGTTCCTCGGTCCGTGCGATCTTGGGGATGAAATCGACCAGCGCCCCATCGTCGGGCATATGGGATTTCATGTTCGGATGCGGCCAGTCGGTTCCCCACAGAACCCGGTCCGGGAATTGCTCGACAATGGTCTGCCCAAAGGCGATCACATCGTCATAGGGCGGCCCCGCCGCCGTCAGCCGTTCCGGGCAGGTCACCTTGGTCCAGATGTTGGGGGTATCCTGCATCAGACCGACAAAGCGCTGGAAATCCGGATGGTCGATCCCTTTGGTCACATCCGGCCGCCCCATATGGTCGACCACGATGATGCCGGGCAATTGCTTGAGGAACGGCTCCAGTTCTTCCAGATCCTGGGCCTCGAAATAGACCACGATGGACCAGCCAAACGCCTGGAGCTTATCGGCAATGCCAAGGAAGACCTCGCGCGGGGTCGCATCGACCAGCCGCTTGACGAAGTTGAACCGGACGCCGCGCACCCCGGCCGCGTCCATCTCTGCCAGCTCGTCCCTCGAGATCTCCGGGCC
>CAYGRI010000094.1:0-15149 GCA_964352155.1 uncultured Maritimibacter sp.
GGGGGGGCGGGCGTCCACCACTTTGGGGGCGCTGTCGCGCAGGGCGGCCCCCTTGGCCGTCGCCTGGGCGGTTTCGGCGACGCTGCCCATCGCGGCGACCAGTGAGTTGCGGGTAAATCCGGTTGCCGCGTCCAGCGCCACGACCCCGCCGTCGCGCATCACGGCGATCCGGTCGCAGGTGTCCAGGATCTCGCCCAGCAGATGCGAGATCAGCACGACGGTGCCACCGCCTTCGACATAGCGGCGCACATGGGCCAACAACTTCTTGGCCGCGACGGAATCCAGTGACGAGGTGGGCTCGTCCAGGATCACCACCCGCGCCTCGGCCTCGGTCACCGCGAAGGCGCGCGCGATCTCGACCATCTGCCGCTTTGCGATGGACAGATCGCCGGTGACATCGTCGGTGGAAATACCGTGGCCGGGAAAAACCTGATCCAGCATGTCGCCAATCAGCGCCCGCGCCCGGCGGCGCCAGCCGATCCCGGCGATGGACGGATGGGTGATCCGGGCATTCTCGGCCACGGTCAGGTTCGGGCAAAGCGACAATTCCTGATAGACACAGCGCACGCCATGACGCACGGCGGCCTGCGGCGAATAGCCGGCCGTGACATCCTGCCCGCCGATCGCAAGGGTTCCGCCGTCGGGCACGAGATTGCCCGATAGCATGTTCATAAGCGTCGACTTGCCCGCCCCGTTATGGCCGACAAGCCCGAAGGACTCGCCCGGCGCCAGATCGAGCGAGACGCCCGCAAGGGCCCGAACGGCGCCGAAACTCTTTTCGACGCCGTCCAGTCGGACGATCGGGTCCGATGGTGTGGTCATGATCAGAGCGGGCGTCTGGTTACATAGCGCCGGCGATCACGCCCTGCGCGTCTTCGAGCGAGTATTCCACATTCGCGACGCCGCCGACTTCGGTGTTGGCCAGCGACTCTTCCAGCGTGTCCTGGTCGATCCGCAGGAATGGCACGGTCAGGTCCTTTGGCACCTCTTTGCCGTCGAGGATCTGCTGCGCCACCCAGAACGCCAGCGTCGAAACGCCCGGCGCGATGGAGACCGACATCGTCTCATAGCTGGTGGCGTCCTTCTGCTCTTTCCACCAGGTCAGCTCGTCATGGCGGTTGCCCATCACGATCACCGGCATGTCGCGTCCGGTGGCCGCAATCGCCTGTGCTGCGCCGTAGCCGTCGCCGCCCTGGGTCACCACGCCCACAATCTCGGGCAGCGAGGGCAGAATGCCCGCAACCGCCTTTTGCGCCACATCCTGCGCCCAGTTGCCATGCACCGAGCCCACGATCTCGAACTTTCCGGTTTCGGCGACGCCTTCGTGGATGCCCGCGCTGATCTCGTCATCGACGAACACCCCGGCCAGCCCGCGGATTTCAAGCAGTTTGCCGCCCTCGGGCAGACGTTCGGCCAGGTACAGAACCTCGTCCTTGCCCATCTGCTTGAAGTCCACCGCAATGCGCCAGGCGCAGGGTTCGGTCACGATGCCGTCGAACGAGACGACGATCACACCGGCATCGCAGGCCTCCTTTACCGCGCCGTTCAGACCTTCGGGCGAGGCGGCGTTGATGACGATGGCATCGTATCCCTGCAAGATCAGGTTCTGGATCTGCGCGGCCTGTTCCGTCACCTGGTTTTCGGCGGTGGTGAAGGCATCCGCCGCCGCGACGATGCCGTCGGACACGGCCATCCCGGTCACCTTTTCCCAGCTGCGCAGCATCGCCTGCCGCCAGGAGTTTCCGGCATAATTGTTGGACAGGGCAATGCGCTTGCCCGACGTGTCCGCAACAACGCTTTGTCCCGTCATGACGGCCATAGCGCCCACTGTGGCAGCAAGAATCGCTTTCGTTTTGATACTCATGGTGTCTCCTCCCTAAACTGCTCTCACCCAACACCGGGGTCCGGAACAATCCACTGGCCCTCGCTTGCAAAGGTCGGGCCGGTTCGCGCCGGAAGGCGACGTCAGGCTGGCCCCGACAGGTAAGCAGCAATCCGTGGCGGTGGAAAGAACTTTGGTTGCGGGCGAGGCAGGCAAGGCCAGTTTCGCGAACGCGCCGCGCGCCCCTCTCTGGCAACCGCAGTGGGCCGGGTTCGTTGGCGATCAGAGGGCGGGGGGCGTCCGTGGCAGGGGCGTCAGCCGAGCACCGGTGTCTCCAATATCCGTTCGGCAAAGACATCGACCAAACCGATATCGCTGAGCCTCGGCCCGGCATTGCAGACCAGCGAGGCGCCGAACAGCGCCTTGAACACCAGATAGGGTGGCTGCCAGTCAACCAACGCATCCAGCGCCGCGCGCAGGTCCGCGAACTGGGTTGCCAAAGTCGCCAGCGCGGCGTCGCTGACCAGGCCCGCGACGGGCAGCGACACCTGCGCCCTGATCTGGCCATCCGCCACCACGCAAAGCCCGCCGCCCGCCGCCCGCACCGCATTGGCCGCCAGCGCCATGTCGGACGGCACGCGGCCGAAGACCGTCAGGTTGTGACTGTCATGCGAAACGGTCGTGGCGAAGGCTCCGCGCCAGGTGCCCCAGTTTTCCAGGAAGGCCACCCGGACCGGAGCGTCGGCGCCATATCTGTTGGCAACCGCCATGCGGATCATGTCTTTGGGTAGAACGAGGGTGCCATTGTCGGTGGCCAAGGTCCGCTCGCCCCAGTCGGGAAAGCGTGGTTTCGACAAGGTGGCGACCCGCACCATTTGCCCCGTGGCGGTGATTTCGAAGTCGTCCGTGTGAAGCTTTGAAAGGTTGACCGTATCCAGCAGCGCGGGCGGGGGCGCGGCCCGGTGCGGCGGTGTCTTTAGGGTGCCGGACTCGGCGACAACACTGCCATTGGCGACAACGGCCTTGGCCGAGACCTGTACGACGTCCTGAAGAACGACGATATCCGCCCGTTTGCCCGGCGCGACAAGACCCAGATCGGGGCGCCCGATGCGGGTGGCGGCATTCAGCGTGGCGGCGCGGTAGGCCCATTGCGGCGGCAGGCCGTGACCGATCATGCGGCGGACCACGTGGTCAAGACCGCCCTGGCGGTAAAGGTCATCCGGAAAGACATCGTCGGTGCAAAAGGTCACCGTCTGCGGCAGATGCCCAAGGTCCAGCAGCACCTGGGCAAATTCGGGCAGCAGATGCCCATGCGAGCCGCGCAGCTCGACGGTCATCCCGGCTTCGAGCCGCGCCATCAGATCCGCGCCGGAAGTCAGCTCGTGGTCGGTCTCCACCCCGGCGGCGGCATAGGCGGCCAGATCGCCCCCCGTCAGCCCGCGCGCATGTCCGCAGACGCGTTTGCCGCTGGCAAGCCCGGCATTGACGATGCCCTGGACGCGCGGGTCGCCGCCCAGAAGCGGCTGCATGGTCATCAATTCGGCGGCGCCGTGAATCTCGTCACGCGCCAGCAGGGTGGCGAGCACCTCCGGGTCAAAATCGCCGCCGCTGGATTCGTAGCCGGGGGCCGAGGGCACGCAGGTCGGCGCGAGGGTCAGAAGGCGCAGCGGCAGATCGCGGCCCGCCTCGATCGCATAGTCCACCCCGGCGACGCCGCAGGCATTGGCGAATTCATGCGGATCCCAGACCGCCGTCGTCACCCCGCGCGGCACGACCGCAGCGGCATATTCCGCCGGCGTGACCATGGAGCTTTCCACATGCATATGGGTGTCGATCAGCCCCGGAACGATATGGCAGCCCCCGGCGTCCAGTTCCGTCGCCGCCTCGCGCATGGCGTCGGGGGGGTGCACGCTGGCGATCAGGCCGCCGACAATTCCGATATCGGCGGGGCGGGTGGCGCCCGTCACCATATCCATCAGCCGACCGTCGCGGATCAGCAGATCGAAGGGGGCGCGGCCCTGCGCCGCTCTGACAGCGCGGGCGCGCAGCCCGGGGGCGTTCAGATCAGCGTCTTGGGCCATGGATCGCGTCCTTTTCCAATGCGCCGAGGCACCGGCCCGCGAGCCCTTCGCCGCGGCCGCTTGCAAGCCGGATCGGCGCCTGCGTCACCGGGGTCATCCGCGTTGCGCCGTAGGACGGGCCGGGATCGGTGCTCACGTCGATGGTGCAGGGCTGGAAGGCGATGGAGTCCGCCTCTGCCACGGCGAGTGCGGCCAGAGGATCGTAGATCGCCATGCCCGCCCGCCCGCGTTCCAGCGCGATGTCAAGATAGCCGCCTAGAAGGTCGCGGGTCAGCGGATCGGTCGCCGGAAGATCGCCCGGTCCGAAGGTCACCCGCCGGCAAAAGGTCAGGTCGACGATGTCGAGGCGTAGACCCGAGGCCACCACAATCGCAAGGGCCTCGGCATCTGCCAGAGCGTTGAACTCGGCCTCGGGTGTGTGGTTGCCAGGGCCCGCGCTGCCCCCCATCCAGACCAGGCGACTGATCCGGCTTGGCAGGTCAGGCACCGTCTGAACCAGCCGCGCGATATTGGTGAGCGGCCCCAGGGCCAGGATCTGGCGCGGTGCCTCGGGCGTGTCTTGCAGCCATGTGGCCATCGCCGCTACCGCGCCGACCGGGGGCGCGGGCGTGTTGGCCGGGTCGAGTTGCCGCCCCCGGCTGCGCATCCCCGTGGGGCCCAGAATACGCTCTGCCGTTTCCGGATCGCGCTGCAGCGGGCGGGCGGCCCCTTGCCAGAGCGGCCAGTCGAACCCATAGGCCGATCTGGCGGCGGTCGCGTTCCGGGCCACCTGCGCGAGCGGGGCGTTGCCTGCCACCAGCGAGACACCTGCAACGCCGCAGCCCAAATGCCGCAGCAGCAGCAGCGCCCAGAGGTCATCGAACCCGAAATCGGTATCGACCCAAAGACGGCTCACGCGGCCAGCGGCCTTGCGGTGGAGTGCGGCAGATCGAACGGGATGGCCCCGCCGATCGGAACTTCGGGCACCTCGATCGGGGCCTCCGCCTTGATCTGTCCCAGCGCGCTGTCCAGCACATATTCCCGGTGCCCGCCCGCAAAACTGCTGGAGATCACCCGCCCCTCAAGCGGACCGCTGCCAACGGTCACGCCGCTGGGACGCCAGGCAAGGAGGCCCGATTGCGCCTGAAACCCCAGCGGCACGCTGCCGTGATCGGACACCAGCCGTGCCCCTTCGACGCGGAAGATATTCTCGAACCCCATGAAATCGGCTGCAAAGGCGGTGACGGGCGTCGCGTAAAGCTCTGCCGGGGTGCCAAGCTGCTCGATCTTGCCGTCTTTCATCAGCACGATCCGATCCGCCAGGGCCAGCGCCTCTGACTGATCGTGGGTGACGAAGACCATGGTGATGCCGGTGTCCTTTTGCACCCGCTGCAGTTCGTTGCGCATGTCGAGGCGCAGACGCGCATCGAGGTTCGACAGCGGCTCGTCCAGCAGCAGCACCTTGGGTTCCATGACCAGCGACCGGGCGAGGGCCAGGCGCTGTTGCTGCCCGCCGGACATCTCGGCGGGTTTGCGCGCCTCAAGACCGGTCAGGCCGACCGTTGCGATGCCCGCCTCTGCCTTGCGGCGGACCTCTGCATTTGGCATCCTGCTCAGCCGCAAGCCAAAGGCGACATTCTCGAAGGCGCTCAGATGCGGGAACAGCGCGTAGGATTGAAAGACCAGGCCGATCCCGCGTTTGTTGGCGGGGGTGCGGGTCACGTCCTTGCCGTCGATCCGGATCGTGCCGCTGGCCGGGGTCAACAGCCCTGCGATGGCGCGCATGCTGGTGGTCTTGCCACAGCCGGACGGGCCCAGCAGGGCGATCAGCTCGCCCTTTCTGATATCGAGGTTGAGGTCGGGCACCGCGACGGTTTGCCCATAGGACAGGGTGACCTTGGTCAGCGACACGAAATCATCAGACATAGCGAGAGAACCCCAAAAGCCGTTCGGCGATGAACACGATTGCGACGGACATGAAGGCCAGCAGCGCCGAGAGGGCAGCCACCGAGGGATCGAAGGTGATCTCCATATACGACAGCATGTCGATGGGCAGCGTCCGCACCCCCGGCCCGGACAGGAACAGCGACGCGGGCACCTCGTTGAAGCTGGCCACGAAGCCCAGGATGAAGGCCGCCAGGATGCCGCCGCGAATGTTGGGCAGGACGATCTTGGTGAAAGCCTGCAGGCGCGTGCAGCCCAGGATCACGGCGGCTTCTTCCATGTCGGCGCGCAGGTTGTTGAGGCTCGAAGACACCACGCGCACCGCATATGGCATCACCAGCGCGGTGTGGGTGACGAACAGCGCCATGGTGATCGTGATATCGAGCGGCACCACGAAATAGCGCAGCAGCGCCAGTCCGACGATGATGCCCGGCACGATGATCGGCGCGGCCACGATCGTGCGGATCGTTTCGGACCCCGGTAGATCGTACCGGTGCAGCGCATAGGCCGCCGGAATGCCCAAAAGCAGCGCGGCCAGCGTGCCGAAGATGGCCAAAAACATCGACAAAGCAAAGCTGGCGCGGAAGCTTTCGACGGTAAAGACCTTGGCATACCATTTCAGCGATAGCCCCTGCGGCGGAAAGCTCAGAAAGTCCCCTGCGGAGGCCCCGGCGAGGATGACGATCAGGAAGGGCCCGATCAGGAAGGTCAGGGTGACCCCCAGGATGGCCCATATGGCGAGGCGCGGCATGAATTATCTCCTGACCGATGCGATGCGTTTGAGCAAAAGGTTGGCGGAGAAGGACATCACGATCAGGATCATTGCAATAACGCTGGCCGAGACGAAATCGTTCGACACATTGACCCGCTGATACAGCAGCGTTTCCAGCATCAGAACCTTGGATCCGCCCAGAATGGCCGGCGTGATATAGGCGGTCAGCGCGCCGGTGAAGACCAGCGTGCCGCCGATCACCAGACCCTCGCGGGTGAGCGGCAGGATGACCCGAAAGAAGACCTGCAGCCAACTCGCCCCCAGCACGCGGGCGGCGGGGATAACGTCTTTGGGGATGTTCTCCATCGCCGAGACCAGCGAAATGATCATCAGTGGCAGAAACAATTGCAGCAGGCCGATGAACACCGCCGTTTCGGTGAACAGGATCCGGATCGGGGTGGCGGACAGGCCCAGCCCGACAATCGCGTCATTGACGATGCCGGTGCGGCCCAGAATGACGATCCAGGCATAGGTCCGGGCCACCGGAGAGATCATCAGCGGCAGGACCACCAGGCCAAATATGCGGCCGCGCGACGTCGCGGGCAGGTTGACGATGCAAAAGGCCGCCGCATAGCCGATCACGGCAGAAGCTCCGGCAACCAGTAGCCCCAGCTTCAGCGTGCGCAGAAAGACAGCCCGGTTCAGCGGCTGGGCGAAGAAGTCGATATAGCCTTGAATGCCAAAGCCGCCGCCTTCGGTCTGAAACGCGATGGACAGCAGTATCCCGACCGGCACCAGGAACACAAAGAAGGTGAACAGCGCGGCAGGAAGCGCCAGTGCCAGTCCTTCTTTCCGGTTCAGAAACATATCAGGCGCCCTTTCCAAGCGTGCGATCCGGGGCGACCGGCAACCAGCCGCCCCGGGGCGTTGTTACTGGATCACCTCGGTGTTCCACTGCTCGACCCAGGCGTCGCGGTTCGCGATGATGTCAGCCGGGGGCAGAATGTTCAGCGAGTTGATCAGGTCGGCGCCGTAGGTGAGGTTTTCGGCAATCTCGTCGCTGACAACCACCTCCATGTTCGCGGGGCTGTCGATCAGCGCCTCGGCGATCCGGGTCTGCACGTCGACCGACAGCCAGTAGTCCATCAACTTGTAGGCCAGCTCTTCGTTTCCGTTGCCCTTGGTCATCAGGATGACGTTCATGCCGCCCGCCTGACCTTCCTCAGGGTCCGCCCAGGCGAAGGGCAGGGGCGAGCTTTTGAAGCGGCTCCAGGCAAAGCGGCCGACGGGGGCGGCGATCACCTCTTCCTGGTTCATCAGCTGCGCCAGTTCAGACGAGCGCGAGTAGAACGTGACGATGTCGTCCGCATGGGCGCCAATCGCGGAGATGGTGCTGCTGAAATCGCTGGCATCGCCGCCGGCGGCCTTGTCCAGCATCATCAGCGTCAGCGGCCCCTGGGTTCCGGTGATGTTCGGCAGCGCGACATTCCCGGCCAGCTCGTCGCCCAGCAGGTCGGCCCAGCTTTCGATGCTCACAAGGTCAGAGCGATAGACGATGGAGCTGGCGTAGAACGTATAGCCGATCGCCATATGGTCGCCGATGGGATCCTGCGCCGAAGGGTAGAGCTGGTCAAAGCTCGACAGTCTCGACGTATCCAGCGGCTGCAGCAGCCCCTTTTGCGCCAGGCTGAGCGCGTCATGCGAGGAAATGACTGCCAGGTCGATCACCGGATCCGCGGCATTCGCCTCGATCTTGGCCATGCGTTCAACGCTGTTGCCCGTCTCGATCACCAACTCGCAGCCGCAGATTTCTTCGAAGGGATCGTACAGGGCCTCTTTGTAGGCGTCCTGCGCGAAGGAATAGACCGAGATCGTCAGTGTCTCTTGCGCGGCGGCGCTGGTGGCGGCCAGGGCGGCGCCAAGGGCAAGCAGGGAAAGGCGTGGGGTCATTTGGGGTATCTCCTTTTGGTGGGTTGGGTCGCGATGGCTGTGGATTGACGGATGACGAGCCGCATTGGAACGGTCTCACCTTCCCGGGGATGCGTGTCCCCGCGTATTTTGGCCGACAGAATGTCGATGGCGCGCGCGGCGATCTCCTCGACATTTTGGGCGACGGTGGTCAGGGCGGGGTGCATGATCGGGGCGAAGGACATGTCGTCAAAGCCCGTGAGGCTGACACGGTCCGGAACCGAAAGCTCGGCACGTAGCAGTTCGCTTCGCACGCGCAGGGCCAGCAGATCGGAGGTGGTCAGAATGGCCGTGGCGCCGGACCGAACGCTGGCGATGGCCTGCGCAACCCCGGCGCCGCCCCAGAAAACCTCGGTCTCCGAGTCGGGGGTCAGGACGCGGGACATCCCCTCGATCCGGTCGCGCTGCACCTCTGATACCTTGTCCCCGCCTAGCAGGGCGACATGGCGATGCCCGATGTCCAGAATATGCCGCCCGACCAGCGCGCCGCCGCCCGCATGATCCGCCGAGACCGAGTTCTGCGGGTCGGAGGCGGTGTTGATGATCGTCGTGGGCACCGGGGCGGCATCCGGAGCGGTGCCCTTTTGCGGCACGATGATCAGCCCGTCGACCCCCCGGTCCAGCAGCCGCTTCATGGCTTCGCTTTGTTCATGCGGGCTGCCCCGGGAATCGGCGATCAGCACACCAAGGCCGTTCTTGTCGGCTGCAATCGACAGCATCTGCGCGATCCGGGGAAACAGGGGGTTCGTCAGATCCGGCATGACCAGGCCGACGATGCCCGCCTGCCCGGTCTTGAGCGCCCGCGCGACGTTGCTGGGACGGTAGCCAAGCTCTGCGGCCCGGGTGCGGATGCGGTCGACCATCTCTGGCGACACGCGCCCCTTGCCGGTCAGCGCATTCGAAACCGTCGCGGCGGATACCCCGATATCGTCGGCAATGTGCTTGATGTTGACCAAATGAATCCCCTTGATTGAACGTTTAATCAGACCGGGAAGCTCCCTGTCAATGATGAATTAAACGATTAATCACGCGCTGAGTAGAAAGCGCGGGGACAGCGCGGGCCGCCAAGGGGGTGGCGGCCTGCGCGTTCGGGATCGGTATGGATGGCCGGCGCGCGCTGCCTTCGCTCTTGGCGGCAAGGCAAGGCAACTCAAGGCAAGTCAGGGCAGGCCGGCCCGGACGTTCACTGCGGGGCGTCTGCAAAGAACGACGTCACCGCGTCGAGGATCAGCGCATGCATGGCCGCCCGGTGGGCGCCGCCTTCTTCGCAAACGACCTCGTCCCCTGGTTCTGCCTCGGCGAGGATCTCGACTCCGCCCGGCTTGCACAGGTTGAAGAAGTCGAAATGGGTCAGCGTGGCGGGCTCGATGTAGCGTACACTGCCGGGCGGCACGGCCGCGATAAGCGCGCGGGATTCGATCTCCAGCGTCAGGCCTGAATTCGTGATCGGCGCCCCGAACAGCAGCAGCGGCCTGTCGATCCCGCGCAGACTTGTGTCTGAAAAGCTTTGGGTTCCGCCCAGGTCGAACACCGCGAAGGCGCGGATCCTGTCGTCCGACAGGTCACGTTCCATCTGCGCCCGGTCCTCCGGGGTCTGCGCGATGCCCCAATCGGCAAAGATCCCGCACACCAGCTCTTCCGGCGTCGCGTCGCAGAACCGGCCCAGGCGCTCTGCGTCAAAGCGGGCGCCCGCCAGCGCCATCGCGGTGAACCCCCCCAGCGAATGCCCGGCCATGAAGACCCGTTCGGGATCGACCCGCACCGGCAGTGCGCCGGGCCGCAGCGCAAAGTCGATCAGGCGGGTGATGTCGCCCGGACGTTCCCAAAGCGCGCGGCGCTGGTCCGGGTCGCGCAGCCAGGTCGAGGTGCCGGGGTGATTGATCGCGGCCACGACAAAGCCGCGGCGCGCCATTTCGGCCCCGAACCAGGCCTGATTGCGCGTGTTCCCGAACATGCCGTGGGACAATGCTATGAACGGGAACATCCCCTTGGCCGCGTCTGCGTCCGGGATCACGTCCGAGGCGACCCAGACCACGCTGTCAAAATCCGCGCGGGCGGGGCCGGGCGCCTCGGTCGGATACCAGATCAGCCCGTCGAGAGGGCGGTCGCCCCGGCCGTCCTGGACCGTCAGGCTGCGCATTCCGGCCTTGTAGCGATGGCTCTGCTCGGCCGGGATCGCGGCATCCTCCTGGGTCGGCAGGAGACCGGTCTCTTGCGCGAAGGCCGCCTGGGCGGTCAGGCCAAAGACCAGAATGGCGAGGGAATAGAAGGGTTTCATGAGCGCGTTCCTTTCCTTTGCGTCCCCATCGGCCTATCAAGGCGGCGAATGACCTGGCGTCCTGAAACGCGATCAAGGACCCTTCCGTGGCGTCCGGTTTCGCGATCCGGAACACGGCAGGCCGGCCGGGACGAAAGAGGGACATGTGACGCACGTCGCCATCCTTGCTGCCAGCATCTCGCTAAGCGCGGTCATGACCCTGTTCATGGCCCGCGTCGCCTTGGCGGGGCGCTATGGCGCGTCTTCGGCGGCGCTTGGCCTGTTCTTTGGACTAACGACGCTCTCTGCCGCCTTCCTGCTTGCAACGCTGCTGTGGCCCGAGACGGCCGTCCGGCCCTGGCGCGCGGTGACGGGGGCGGGGGCGCTCGCGGCGCTGTACCTGCATTTCGAGCTTGGCGCCGCGCCCGACCGTCGTCCGGGGGGGGCGGTCTTGGGGCATCTGGTCCCGATGCTGGCGGTGTCCGCCGCGTTGCTGACCCGGGCCTTCTGGGCAATCGACCCGATCCTGTTGCTAACCTATGGCGGATATCTTTGGGGCTTGCTGCGCCTGCACCGGCGTGCCGCCTGCCACTTCGGCGCGCTCGGGCCCGAGATGGGAACGACGCTGATCTGGTTGCGCATCGTGATCGGGGTGCTGTGCGCAAGCCTGGTGCTGGAGGTTGCGATCTTCACCGAGATGCTGCGGGGCGGCGCCCTTGCCTCTTCGCTGCCGCTTCTTCTGTCCACTGCGCTGTTTCTTGGGCTTGTCGCCTATGCCTTGCTTGGCGCGATGGGGCGGCCGTCGCTGTTTGAGCATGTCTATGATGTTGTGATCGACCGCGTGGCCCCGCCGGGCGACGAGGCGGGCAAGCCAGATCCCGCCCCGGCGGATCATGCGGTCGTGGGGCGCCTTGACGCCTTGCTCGCAGATCCGGAGATCCTGTCTGACGAGTGCCTGACCCTGAGCCGCGTCAGCAAGCGCCTGGGCCTGCCAGCCCGCGCGGTCAGCGGGGCGGTGAACCGGGTGACGGGGCACAGCTTTTCGGATCTGCTGAACGATCGGCGGATCGCGCGGGCGACCCGGCTGATGGAGACGGACACAGAGCGCCCGCTGCTCGACATCATGTATGCGGCGGGCTTCGGCGCGAAATCGAACTTTTACACCCAGTTCAAGCGCCGCAAGGGCATGACGCCCGCCGCCTTCCGCGCGCAGCACATCGCAGGCGGGACCACGACGGGCGGGGCTGTCTGACCGTCGCCCCCGGCGTGGGGCATCGCGGGGCATAATGGGGCATCACGCTTTAGCCGGCACCACCCGCGATGATCTCGGCGGCTTTGTGGGCGATGGCCATCACCGGGGCGTTCGTATTGCCGCTGGGAATGGCCGGCATGACGGAGGTATCGACCACCCGCAGCCCTTCAATCCCCCGGACCGAAAGATCGGGGGTAAGCACCGCCATCGGATCGGTCTCGGGGCCCATCTTGCAGGTGCCCACGGGGTGGTAGTTCGTTTTCACGGTGGCTCGGCAATGGTCCTGGATGGCTTGCGGGCTGTCCTGGCGGGCGGTCGGAAAGATCTCTTCTGTCACAAGGTCGGACAGCGGCCCGGTTCGGAGCACCGCGCGGGCCAGCTCTACCCCGCGGCAGGCCAGCGCCAGATCGTCATCCTGGCACAGGAAGGCCGGGTCAATCAGCGGAGCCGCCATCGGGGCCTTTGGGTTCAGCCGCAGCGTGCCACGCGAGGCCGGGCGGATCAGGCAGGTGGTAAGCGTCACCCCATAGGTCGGTGTCGCCCCCGTGACCGTCCGGTCCAGATAGACCGTTGGCACGCAATACACCTGCAGATCAGGCCGCGCGCCGCCGGTGCTGGACAGGAAGGCGCAGGCCTCCACGCCGGTCGTTGTCACACGCCCGGTGCGGGTCAGCAGATATTGCAGACCGTTTGCGAGCATCCGCCAGCCTGTGTCCTGCTTGAAGTAACCCAGACCGGGTTTCGATGTGGCGACCACCGGCACTTCGCAATGGTCTTGCAGGTTCTGCCCGACGCCGGGCAGGTCGCGCCGCACCTCTATGCCGCAGGCGGTCAGGTGATCCGCCGGACCGATGCCAGAGCGCATCAACAGCGTCGGCGTGGCAAAGGCGCCCGCCGAGCAGACAATTTCGCTGCTGGCATAGGCCTGTTTCAGCGCGCCATGCTGCGTGTATTCCACGCCAACCGCCCGGCCGTTCTCGAACAAAAGGCGCTGGGCTGATGCGCCGGTCTCGATGGTCAGGCGCTTGCTGGATCTCAGCGGCTCCAGGAAGGCATGGGCGGCGCTGCTGCGCTTGCGTCTGCGCGCATCAATGGTGTGCTGCATAAAGCCGACGCCCGCCTGGCTGGCGCCGTTGAAATCGTCGTTGGCTGTGACTCCAAGCGCCTTGCAACTGTCCACAAAGGCGTGGCTGACAGAGCAATGGTACCCCAGATGAGAGACCTTCAAAGCGCCGTCGCGGCCGTGGTAAGGGTCGCCCAGGGTCTCATTGCCCTCCATCGCCTTGAAATGCGGCAGAAGGTCGTCATATGACCAGTTTGCCGCGCCAAGCTGGTTGTTCCAGTCGTCGTAATCCTGCCGTTGCCCGCGCATGTAGACCATCGCGTTGACAGAGGAGCCTCCGCCCAGAATGCGGGCCTGGGGCACGACAAGCTGGCGCCCGCCCAACTGGTGTTGCGGCACGCTTGGGGTCAGGTCCAGGAACCGGTCGCTGTTGAGGAATTTCATGTAGCCCGCCGGTAGATCCAGCAACCACGGTCCACGCGCCGGGCCGGCCTCCAGCACCAGGACATTCGCCGAGAAATCAGCGACCAGCCGCGCGGCGAGAACCGCTCCGGCGGAGCCGCCGCCGATGACGATGTAGTCGGACTTCTGGCGCATGTCAGACCTCGGGGCCTGTTGGCAGAGCAATCCGACCCCGGGTGGTGGCGGTGCGCTCGCTGGCTTTTGCGTCTGTCTTCATCCACCCTGTCCCACCGAAAACACCTGCCTCAAGCTACTGCCCCGCGGGGCGGCGTTCCAGCCGTTTTTCACGCCTGGTCCGGGTCGACTTCCGGGCGATTGCGGGCGCGCGCGCCCGTCCCGGATGACGGGGGGCTGCCAGATGGCCCCCCGGTTCCGCCTCGAACCGCCGCCGGTCGCGTGGTATGACCCTGGGATCAAACCCCCAGCGCCCGGAGCCGCCCATGAGCGTTATCGACAGAGTTGAGATCTGTATGGTCGACCTCAAACCCAAGGTCCGCCGCACCGACGCCATCCAGTCTTTCGACAGTCAGGAAACGCCCATCCTCCGGGTGACCGACAGCGACGGGGCCGTGGGCACCGGGTATTCCTATACGATCGGGCAGGGCGGGCCTGCGGTGATGTCGCTGCTGCAAAAGACGCTGGTGCCGCGCCTGATCGGGCTGGACGCCGAGCGGATCGAGCATATCTGGACCGATCTGCTGTTCTCGACCCATGCGACCGCCGTGGGGGCGATCACATCGCTGGCGCTGGCGGCGGTGGACACGGCGCTGTGGGATCTGCGCTGCCGCCGCGCGGGGGTGCCGCTGCACCGGATGCTGGGCGGGGCCAGGACGAACCTGCCGGTCTACACCACCGAAGGCGGCTGGCTGCATATCGAGACTCAGGCGCTGGTCGACGATGCCAGGGCGGCGCAGGCCAAAGGCTTTGCCGGGTCCAAGGTCAAGATCGGGCGGCCGCATCTGTCCGAAGACCGCGACAGGCTGGCCGCCGTGCGCGCGGCGGTGGGCCCGCGCTACGAGATCATGGTGGACGCCAACCAAAGCTTCACCCTGGCCGAGGCGGTGCGGCGTGCCCGGATGCTGGAAGACCTGGACATCGGCTGGTTCGAAGAGCCGTTGCCCGCCGACGATGTGCTGGACCACGCCCGGCTGGCCGCCGGCACCTCGGTTCCCATCGCGGTTGGGGAAAGCCTGTATTCGATCAGCCAGTTCAAGGATTATCTGGTCTCTGGCGGGGCGTCGATCGTGCAGGTGGATGTGGCGCGGATCGGCGGGATCACCCCGTGGATGAAAGTCGCGCATATGGCAGAGGCGTTCAACGTCCCGGTCTGCCCACATTTCCTGATGGAGCTTCACGCGAGCCTTGCCTGTGCGATCCCGAATGCGCCCTGGGTGGAATACATCCCGCAGCTGGATACCGTCACCCGCACCGGCTTGCGGATCGAGAATGGCCGGGCCTGGCCAAGCGATGCGCCGGGTTTGGGGATCGACTGGGACTGGGACGCCATCGCGGCGATGAAGGTCGAGGGGCTGGATTTCGCCACTGGCTAGCGTAAAGACTTGCGGCCCGGCGGCAAAGACTGAGGCGGTAGGGCCGAGCCCTCTGTTTG
>CAYGRI010000095.1:0-13376 GCA_964352155.1 uncultured Maritimibacter sp.
GTCCCCGTCACGCCCCGCGTTGCCCCCGTCACGCCCCGAGTTGGATGGAGCGCAAAGCCTTGACGATTTCGTTGCAGGCCAGGTGCTTGATCGGCGACAAGGGAATTCTGGCAGAGACGAGCACGCCGATCTTCAATCGCTCCAGCCCGCCAATCGACAGCGGCACGAAACGCAGCTCCCCAGCCTCGATCTCTTTCAAAAACCCGATCTTGGTGTACAGGCCGATCCCTTTTCCTTGCAGGATCATCTGCTTGGCGAGGGGGAGCGAGTTGGTAAACACATTGGTTACAATTGACGCCTCGCGGTCCGACATCACCTGATCGACAATCGAATTGCGCCCCCGGCCGTCAATGGACCGAACCGTCGGAAACGCGGTGATGTCGTCGACGCCCAGGTTGCTGCGCTCTGCCAGCGGATGGTTGGGCAGCATGATCGCCCCGATCGGCGCGGGCTTTTCCGCCAGGGTGCGCAGGTCGGGCAGGGGATCGTTCCAGAAGGTCAGCCCGACATCGACCGCGCCGCTGGCCACCGCCTTGGGGATTTCATCCGGTTCCGCCGTCGCCACCGAAAACGAGACCTCGGGGTAGGACTTGGTAAAGGCCGCAATCACCTGCGGCAGGATCCCCAGCGCAATCGAATCCAGCACCATGATGCCCACATGCCCCGCCCGCAGGTCCCGGATATCGTCGATCAGCAGGGTGATCCGGTCAAAATCGAACAGGGTCTTGCGGCAATGCTCCAACACGACCAGCCCGGCGCTTGTCAGCGTGACCCCGTCGGCCGTCCGGTTCAGCAAACGCACGCCAAGCCGGTCCTCGGTGTTCAGGATTTTGCGGTTCACCGTCGTCGAGGACATGTTCAATGCCACCGCCGCCTTGCGAATGGACCCCTGCCGGGCAACTTCGTCGAAATATCTCAGAAAATTGTCGTGCATGCCTGTTTCCTTGGCAAAATGAACACACAGCCGATGCAGTTTTTGCACCACTGTTGGTCAGAAATGCTCCTTTCTGCACCACGGTAACCGGCATAGCGTTAAACGCAAAGAAAGAATGACCGTCTGCACCATGACCTTCCCGACAGGAGAGACCTCTAATGACACGGACTTCGAATTCCCGACTTGATCGCAGAACAGTACTTAAGGGGATGGGGGCGGCGGGCCTGGCGTCGGCCGGCACGTTCCTGTCTGTCCTGCCCGCCACGGCGCAAGAGCCCTTCACGATCCGGCTGCAACTGGGCTGGCTCGCCTCGAACGGCATTCTGGGAGAGGTCGCGGCGGATGCGCAGGGCTATTTCGCCGAGGAAGGCCTGAAGCTCGAAGTCATTCCCGGCGGTCCGAACATCGACGGCGTCGCCTCGGTCGCGTCGGGGGCGAACAACTTCGGCTCGATCTCGTCCAGCCCGTCGCTGATGCTGGCCCGCTCCGCCGGTCTGCCGATCAAATGCATCGCGGCCGGGTATCAGCAGCACCCGTTCACCTATTTCTCGCTGAGCGACAAGGGCAACGTGCTGACCCCGCAGGACCTGATCGGCAAGAAAGTCGCGACCCAGGGCACCGCGCGGATCCTACTGAGGGCGATGCTGGCCAAGAACGGCATCTCCGAGGATCAGGTGGAAGTCTCGGTGATGGGCGGCGATATGACGCCGCTGCTGACGGGGCAGGTGGATGTCGCGACTGGCTGGAAGACCAATGTCGGCGCCCTGTCTGTCCTGGGCGACAAGCGGGTCGACATGACCCTGTGGGACAGCGGGATCCAGCTATATGCCAACCCCTACTACGTGACGGATTCGGTGCTGGAAGAGCATGGCGACAAGGTCGTCGCGGCGCTTCGGGCGATTTCGCGCGGCTGGGGCTGGGCGCATGACAATGTCGAAGGCGCGGTGGATGCGCTGGTCGCCCGCTATCCGAACCTGGACAAGGCAAGCGAGATGATCGCGGCGCCGATGGTGCTGGGCTATTCGTTCAACGAACGGACGGCTGCCGAAGGCTGGGGCACGATGACGGCCGAGAACTGGCAGTCGCAGATTGACACCTATGACAGCCTCGATCAGTTCACCAATGGCGCGCCGGCGCTGGAGGAAATCATGACGCTGGATATTCTGGAAGCCACCGCGGACGTCCGTCCGACATATGGCTGACCCGGTGGATGGCATGTCCCTCACACTCGCGACGGCCGGCAACCGCCCGGCCGCCGCCTCGCTGCGCAATGCCAGCGTCCGGTTCGGCACGTTCACCGCGTTGCAGGACATCACGCTGGACATCCCCGAGGGCGATTTCTGGACTATTCTAGGCCCCTCGGGTTGCGGCAAGTCTACAATGCTGCGGCTGGTGTCCGACCTGATCCCGGCGGCCTCGGGCGATGTATCGATCCTGGGCAAAACGACAGAGGCGGCCCGGCTGGCGCGCGAATTCGCCTTTGTGTTCCAGGATGCGACGCTGTTGCCCTGGCGGTCGGCGCTGAAGAACGTGGAACTGCCGCTGGAGATCGGGCGCAAGCGCGGCGTCAAGATCCCGGTGGGCGACCGCACGCCGCTGGAACTGCTGGAACTGGTCGGTCTGAAGGGGCGCGAGGCGGCGCTGCCCCATGAATTGTCCGGCGGGATGCGGCAGCGCGTGGCGATTGCCCGGGCCCTGGTCTGTCAGCCGAAACTGCTGCTGATGGACGAACCCTTTGGCGCGCTGGACGAGATGACGCGCGACCGGCTGAACCTGCAACTGCTGGAGATCTGGCGCGAGACGGGAACGACGATCCTGTTCGTCACCCATTCCATCGCCGAGGCGGTCTTTCTGGGCCAGAAGGTCCTGATGCTCGAAGCCAATCCGGGGCGGATCAAGGAGATCGTAAAGATCGACCTGCCCGAACCCCGCTTTGTCAAATTGCGCGACCGGCCCGAATTCAGCGCCTATTGCGGCCATCTGCGCGACCTGCTGGAGCAATGCTGATGACGGCTATTGAACAACCCGGCAAAGCTTCGGCCACCACCGCTCCGGCGCACCGCGTGCCCAGCGAGCGCCTGGTCAACATCGCGATCCCGGTGGGCACGGCGATTGCGCTGCTGCTGATCTGGCAGTTCGGCGTCCGGCTGTTCGAGGTGCCCGCCTATATCGCCCCCGCGCCCAGCGACGTGGCCGCGACCTTCTACAACGAATTCGGCCTGCTGATGCGGAACTTCTGGCCCACCTTCATCGAAAGCGTCGCCGGGTTCTTCGCGGGCAACATCGCCGCGATCCTGATCGCCATCGCCTTTGTTCACAGCCGCAGCGTGGAACGGGCGTTCTTTCCCATCGCGGTGTTCATCAACACGATCCCGATCCTGGCCGTCGCGCCGATTCTGGTGCTGCTGTTTGGCGCCGGGCTGACCGCCAAGGTGGTGATCGCCGCGCTGATCTGCTTCTTTCCCACCCTCGTCAACATGGTGCGCGGCTTGCAGGCGGTCAGCCCGCAGGCACTGGAACTGGCGCGGATCCTGTCGGCCTCGAAGGCAGAGGTGTTCTGGAAGATCCGGCTGCCCTCTTCGCTGCCGTTCCTGTTCTCGGCGCTCAAGATAGCGGCCACGACGTGCGTCATTGGCGCCATCGTGGGCGAATGGATCGGGGCCGACAAGGGCCTGGGCGCGCTGATCATCGACAGCACGTTCAACTACCGTTCCTCGCTGCTTTACGCGACCGTTTTCGTCTCGTCCGGCCTGTCCGTCCTGCTGTTCGCAACGGTCAGCATCGTCGAGAAACTTGTGGTGCGCTGGTAATCCCGGCCCCCGACCCATTGGAGGAATTCATGTCAGATCGTCACACAACCCACGTTCATGTCGAAGGCGGACAGGTGCCCGTTGTCGCCGATTGCGATGTGGTGGTCGTGGGCGCGGGCCCGGCCGGTCACGCCGCCGCCATATCCGCCTCGCGCAACGGCGCCTCGGTCACGCTGCTGGAACGCTATCACCATCTGGGCGGCATGGCGTCGGGCGGCATGGTGCTGGTGCTGGACGACATGGTGAACGAGGGAAACGAGATCGTCACCACCGGCATCGTCGACGAATTCGTGGACCGTCTGGAAAGGCAGGGCGCCGCCGTCTATCCCCCGCGCGAGGACATGCTGACCAACTGGGACATGTGGAAGAAGTGGTCGCGCTGGGGCTGCATCGATTATCACAAGACCGGGATGCCGCAGCCGATCATCCATGCCGTGGCCTTTGATCCGGACGCGTGGAAGCGGGTGTCGCTGGACATGGTGCGCGATACGGATGTGAACCTGCGGACGCATTCGTGGTTCTCGGATGTGCTGATGGAGGGCGGCCGGATCACCGGCGTGATCGCCCAGACCAAGCTGGGCCGCCAGGCGATCCGCGCCAAGATGGTCGTGGACGCCACCGGCGACCTGGACGTCGGCGTGGCGGCGGGGGCGGAATACACCGACGGTCAGTTCATCGTGACCACCGTGTTCCGCCTGTCGCATGTCGATACCGACAAGGCAGAAGCCTTCGAATATGCCAATCCCGAGGAATACAAGAAGCTCGACCGCGCCGCCCGGCGAGTCATTGGCGGCGCCTGGGGGATGTGGTGGCTGAAGACGCCTCTGCCCGGCGTCGTGTGGTGCAATTGCCCGCATATGCCCGGCTATGACGGGCTGTCGGTCGAGGATATGGTTAAGGCCGAATACGAGGGCCGCGAGCGGATGATGAACCTGCTGGCCTTCGCGCGCGAGAATATCCCCGGTTTTGAGAAGGCGCAGATGCTGGGGGCGGCCGAACAGATGGGCGTGCGCCAGACCCGCCTTCTGATGGGCGAATACATCGTCACCAAGGACGATCTGCGCACCCGTCGTCATTTCGCCGACAGCGTCTGCCGGGGCCGCGATTACTACACCCCGTACCGCGCGCTGTTGCCCAAGGGGATCGACAATCTGATCGTTGCGGGGCGGCATTACTCGGTCGACAGCGACGCCCAGAAACTGTCGCGCGAAATCCCGCCCTGCATGGCGCAGGGCGAGGCGGCGGGCATCGCCGTCACGATGGCGCTGAACGCCGATGTGGCGCTGCGCGATGTCGAGGCCACCGCGATCCAGAAGCAGATGCGCGCGCAGGGGGCCGATCCGGGGGATGTGCCGTCGGCGAATGCGTCGCTGCAAGGCAATGTGGCCGCGGAATAGGGATCCCTTCCATGTCAGAGCAGATCATGCCGCTCAGCGGCATTCGCGTCCTCGACTTCACGCAAGTGATGCTGGGGCCCTGCGCCACCCAGATGCTGGGCGATTTCGGCGCCGATGTGATCAAGATAGAGCGTCCCGGCGCGGGCGACCTGTCGCGCAACTTCTTCGGCATTCCCACCGAAGAGGCGATGAACAACGCGGTCTTCGCCTCGCTGAACCGCAACAAACGCTCGGTCGAGATCGACACCAAATCGCCCGAGGGCCGGCAATTGGTGCTGGAGATGGCGAAAGAGGCCGATGTGGTCGTCGACAATTTCCGCGCCGGCGTGATGGAGCGGCTGGGCTTCGGCTATGAGGCGCTGTCAAAGATCAACCCCGGCATCATCGTCGCCTCGGGCACCGGGTTCGGGCCAAAGGGGCCCTATGCCCACAAAGGCGGGCAGGATGTGCTGGCGCAGGCGATGACCGGGGTGATGGAAAAGACGCAGGACCCCTCGATCCCCAAGTCGATCTACCCTACCACCTTGTGCGATTACTCCGCCGGGATGCATCTGGTTCAGGGGATCATGGCCGCGCTTTTGATGCGGGCCAAGACGGGCAAGGGGCAGCAGGTCAACGTCTCGCTCTATGACAGCATGATCGCCATGCAGATGCAGGAGGCGGCGCAATGGTCGAAACATCGCGAGGTCCTGAACTGGGCTGCGATGCCGCTGACCGGCGTTTTCGACACCACCGACGGGGCCATCGTGATCGTCGGGGCGTTCAAGGCCAACCCGCTGCGCGACATCTGCGCCGCGCTGGAGATAGAGGATCTGTCGCCCCACTATCCCGACCTGCCGGTGCAGCGCGCCAACAAGCCCTTCCTGCAGGATACGTTTGCCAAGGCGATTGCCACCAACAGCTCGGCCTATTGGCTGGAACGGCTTGAGGCGCAGGACCTGCTGTGCGCGCCCGTCCGGTCCCTGGGCGAGGCGCTGGACGATCCGCAAACCGCGATCAACGACATGCTGGCGACGATCGACCATCCCTTTCTGGGCGAGGTCACGCTGGTCGGCTCTCCGGTGCATCTGAGCGACGCACCGATGAGTGTCCGCCATATCCCGCCCAAGCTGGGGCAGCACACGGGCGAGGTTCTGCGGGAATTCGGCCTGTCGCAGCCGGTCAAGGCGGCGGAATGAGCGTTCTGCTGGACGTCCGCGACCATGTGGCGCGGATTACGATTGACCGGCCGGACCGGCTGAACGCGCTCGACCAGGCCGCGCATGCCCGGCTGGGCGAGATCTGGGACCAGATCGAAGCCGATGATGATATCCGTTGTGCCGTCCTGACCGGGGCGGGCGACCGGGCCTTCAGCGCGGGGGCGGATCTGAAGGAGGACAGCGGCAAAACCGGCCTCGCCTACCGCGAGGATCTGATCGCGACCGGGTATCAGGGGATCTCTTTGCGCCAGACCCTGTCCAAGCCGGTGATCGCGCGGGTCAATGGCCTGGCCCTTGGCGGCGGGCTTGAGATGGTTCTGGGCTGCGACATCGTGATCGCCGCCGACACCGCCCGCTTTGCGCTGCCGGAGGCCAAGGTGGGGCGGGTGCCGCTGGATGGCGGGATGGTGCTGCTGGCCCGCCTGATCCCCCGCAACATTGCGGTGGGGATGATGATGACCGGGCGCATGGTCCCTGCGGCCGAGATGGCGGCCTATGGGCTGGTCAACGCGGTCGTCCCGCCTGCCGATCTGGACGCAGAGGTCGACCGCTGGATCGCCGACATCCTGTCAGGCGCCCCGCTCAGCTTGCAGGCGATCAAGGCCACCGTGCGCCAGAATGCGCATCTTGCCGTGCCAGAGGCCTATGGCGCGCTTCTGCCGGAACTGGCCGCGGCGCTGGAGTCCGAAGACGCGACCGAGGGCGTCCGCGCCTTCCGCGACAAGCGCGCGCCGGTCTGGAAGGGCAGGTAGCCACCGTGACTTTGATCATCACCAGCGCCTGTGTCGATGTGAAGGACGGGATCTGCACCACCTCCTGTCCGGTGGATTGCATCTATGAGGGCGAGCGGATGTACTACATCCACCCGACCGAGTGCATCGAATGCGGGATGTGCGAAAGCATCTGCCCGGTGGACGCGATCCGATATGCGGACGAGGCCACCGCCGAGGAACAGCCCTTCATCGAGTTGAACGCGGCGGCCTTTCACGACGCCGAGGGACTCGTTCAGGAACCGGGGGGCTGGCACAAAGGGGCGGCGCCGATTGCCGACCCTCCGTCCCTCGCGCGCCTGGTCGACAAGGCCTGATCATGCGACATCGTCCCCCGCCGCCGAGGCTGTCGCGCCCCATCCCAAACCAAACGAGGCTGTCCGATGAACGACACTGATCTGAAATGGGCGCGCCGCTTTATGGGCCTGTGCGATCACATGGCAAGCTGGTCCGAGGATCGCGATTTCCACGTCGGCTGTGTCATCGTCGGTCCGGGGCACGAGATCCGGGCCGCGGGCTACAACGGTCTGCCGCGCGGGGTGGGCGACGCGGATGACGCGCGGTTCGACCGGGCGACCGGCGAGAAGTTCTTCTGGATCGAACATGCCGAGCGCAATGCGATCTACAACGCGGCGCGGGCGGGGGCCGACATCTCTGGCTGCACCCTCTATGTGAACCGCTTTCCCTGCGCCGATTGTGGCCGGGCGCTGATCCAGTCCGGCATCCAGCGGCTTGTCTGCCCGCCGATCCCCGAGGCGGATGGCGCCCTGGACCACAGCTTTCAGGTGTCGCAGACCATGCTGCGCGAAGCCGGGGTTGTGATCGAGCATCCCTGAACGAACCCGCGCCCCAAGGCCCGATCCCAAGGCCCGATCCCGCATATCGATCCGAAATGTCCCCGCGCCGGGCAAGCCGCGCCCTATTTTTGCCAAAGATCACCCCGCTTTCGCCCACATGCGGCCATGGAGGGCTGGCAGATTGTGCTCGAAACATAGACAAAGGGTCGGCTTCGCCAGAATCGGACCGCACCGCGCAAGGGACATCTCAGCCATGAACCGCGAACAGAAGATAGCTGTCGTCGTGACATCTGATGCCGGATACCTGCCTGCCGCCTGCTGCCAGATCGCGTCGACCCATCGGCACTTGCCGGACCCGCAGGCGGTCGAACTGCATCTGGTGCTGTGCGATGTCAGCCCGCAGGACATCGACGAGGCCCGCCGGTTCTTTGCCGACCGGGGCATCCCCGCGCAGATCCGCGTCCCCGAGGACGTAGCGGCCAAGATCAAGCCGATCGCCAACCGCTGGCCCCGCGCGGCCTATCTGCGGCTGTATTTCGACGATCTGTTCGACGCCAGTTATGACCGGATCCTGTATTTCGACGCCGACACGCGGGTGACCAGCACGCTCGCCCCGCTGATCGAGGCGGATCTCAAGGGCCGGGCCGTGGCCGCCGTGCATGATTTCATCTATTACGTGACCGGCAACATCCGCCGCCGCCGCCGCGACCTGTTCCTTGGGGCGGACGGCACCTATCTGCAATCGGGCGTGATGGTGATGGACTGGCCCAAGGTGCTGGAACAGGGCATTCTGGGCCGGGCGCGGCAGTTCCTGGCCGATTATCCCGACCATTGCATCGAGGCGCCCGATCAGGACGCGCTGAATGCAGCGCTCAAGAACGACTGGACGCCGCTGGACCCGCGCTGGAACCTGCATGAAACCTATCTGATGTTCGGCGGGCGGCGGCGTCCGTTTATCGAGCATTACACCTCGACCAAGCCCTGGTCTCCGCGGCGCCCCTGGGCCTGGGCCGACGCCGCCATCTGGTATTCCAAAGAATTGCAGGGCACGGGATGGTCGGGCTTTGTAAAACCGCAGAACGCCCGCGACCGTCTGGCGGCCCGGCTGGCCTTTGCGCGGTTCCGCTATGCGCCAAAGATCCGCGATACGCTGGCGCGGGCCGCGCCCTTCCTGCTGAAGCTGGCCGGGCGACCGACGCAACGCAGCGACGCGCAGGAACTGCCCTGGGCACCGCGCAACCGCGCTGACGTCGAGACGATGACCGAAGCCCTGATCGAAGAGGCCGCCGGCCGCCTTGCCGCGATCCGCCCGCCGGAAAAGGTGCTCGTCTCCCCGCCTTAAAGCGGCGCCCGGCGTCTCGGCCCGAGCCTCTCGGCTCGGGTAGGCAAACCGTCCGCGTGACGCTGGCCCAAACCGATCCGCCTGGCGCCCTGCCAAGGGCGATTGCCTAGCCGTTGGACAGCATCGGCGGGTCGGTCGTTCCTCGAACCCAGTCGGCCAGAGCGGCATGGGTCGGGAACCAGACGTTCCCCCTCGACTTCGCATGCTCTATCAGCTTTTGCAGGATCCAGATCCGAGAGCGATAGCCGATTACGAACGGGTGGAAGACAAGCTGGCACAGGCCGCCTTCGTCAAAGGCGGCGTCGACTTCGCGGCGGAAGATGTCGAACACATCCTCGGGCGAGGCCCAGGGCCGGGTCGGCGGGGTGCGGTTGAACAGCAGGTAGACCGCATCGTCGCGGATCCAGTCCACCGGAATCTCGACCACGCCGGTGGGGATGCCATTGGCCACCAGCTCATAGCAGGAATCGTCGGCCATCAGGCTGCTGTCATAGGCAAATCCCAGCTCTGCCACCAGCTCGACCGTATGCGGGCTTAGATCCCAATTGGCGGCGCGGTGGCCCACGGGCGCGGTGCCGGTGATCTCGGCCAGAGTGTCGCGGGCGCGGATCATCAGCTCCCGCTCAACCGCGCGGGACAGCAGCGAATTGTTCTCGTGGATCCAGCCGTGTACGCCGATCTCGTGGCCGTCGGCGGTGATCGGGCGCAGCGCCTCCGGGTCGATCAGGGCCGAGACGGCGGGATAGAAAAAGCTGCCCTGGATGGCATGGCGCCGCAACACGTCAAGGATGCGCGGCACGCCGGTGCGCCGCCCGAACTCGCCCCAGGCGATGCGGCCAATGGCGGCCCCGCCCGCGCCCATCTCAAAAGTCTCGTGGTCGCAGTCAAACGACAGCGCCAGCGCGCATTGCGCCCCGCCCGGCCAATGCGACGGCTTCAGGGCGCGCCCGGCGCGCACACGGGCCACATCGGCGCGCCATTCCGCCTCGGGCGTTTCCCATGGGGCGTCGGGCCTCATAGCGGGCTTTCCAGCCGGGTGTTCGCGACGATCTCTGGCACGCTGGCCTGATTGGGCAGCGACAGGGCAAAGGCGACGACAGCAGCCACCGTCTCCGGGGTCAGCCGGTCCGCCTTGGGCATCACGCCGGGAATGTTGGCAATCAGGTCGGTGTCGATGGCGCCGGGGCAGATCGCGGTGGCGCGCACGCCGTCGTCCCAGCCTTCCATCCGCACCGCCTGGGTCAGCGCCACCACCGCGTGTTTCGTCATCGAATAACCGATGGAGCTGCCTTGCCGGAACCGCTTGCCGTCGGTCGATGCGATGTTGACCACCCGGCCCGCCCCGGTGGCTTTGAGGTGCGGCATGGCGGCCCGCAGCAGGCGGAACGGCGCCTTGACGTTCACGTCCCACATGGCGTCCAGATCGGCCTCGTCGCCCTGGTTGAAATCCACCATGCGCAGAACGCCTGCGTTGTTCACCAGCGCATCCAGCCTCCCAAACCGCGAGACCGTGGCATCGACCCAGGCAGGCGCCGTCGCCGGGTCAAGCGCGTCGAAGCGTGCGGCAAAGGTCCGGTCACTGGCAAAGCGATCCGCCTGGGACAGATCGCGCAGACCAAGCGACACGGCCCAGCCCGCCCCCAGAAGCGTTTCGGTGATCGCGGCCCCAAGGCCGCGTCCGCCGCCCGAGATCATGACCACCTTCGCCATCAGAACAGGCCCTGATAGACGCCACCATCGTTGACGATGTTCTGGCCCGACATGAACCCCGCCTGCGCCGAACACAGATAGGCGATCAGGTCGCCGCATTCCTTGGGATCGGCGAAGCGTCCGGCGGGGCAGGTATCCTTGCGGTTCTGGACGATGGCCTCGTAGGTGGTGTTGCCGCGTTTGGCATGGCCATGCAGGTTGGTGTGCAGCGCGTCGGTGTCAAACAGGCCCGGGCAGACGGTGTTGATCGTCACGTTGAACGGCATCAGCTCGCGCACCATCGCCGCCGTGGCCCCCGAGAGCGCCAGCCGCGCGGCATGGCTGTGGGCGAACCCGACCTGCGGGAACTTGATGAAGCTGACCGACATGTTCACGATCCGGCCAAAACGCCGGTCCTGCATGGCGGGGGCGACGGCCTGGATCATCTCGACCGAGGACAGAAAATGCACCTCCAGCCAATAGCGCCAGTCGTCGGATCCGATCTCGGCATAGGGGGTGGGGACCTGGCGCACGCCGGGGTTGTTGACGAGGATGTCCACCTGTCCGGCGGCGTCCAGAATGGCCTTGCGTCCCGCCGCTTCGTTGAAATCGGCGGCAACGGGCGTCACCTCGACGCCAAACTCGTCGCGGATGGCCTGCGCGGCCGCTTCCAGCGCGTCGGATGAGCGGGCGTTCATCGTGACATGCACGCCCTCGGCCGCCAGCGACCGCGCGGTCGCAAGCCCCAGCCCGCGGCTGGCCGCCGTGACGACCGCGCGTTTGCCCTGTAATCCCAGATCCATTGATTGCTCCTTGACGTCTTGCCCTCAGGCGACCTTGGCGGCCGCGGGCAGCATTTGTTTCAGTCCGGCGATCAGGCCGTCCAGCTCCGCCCCGCTCAGATCCCGCAGGGGCGGACGCATGGCGCCGCCGCCGGGCAGGCCAAGATGGTTCATCGCCGCCTTGGTCGCGGGATACAAGGTGCGCCCGTCGCTGGTGAACAGATCGGTCAGCGCGATGCCGGTGGCCTGCAGCGCCCAGGCCTCCTCCAGCCGTCCCGCTTTAGTCGCGTGCCACAGGTCAAAGCATCCGGGCGCCCATACATTGGGAAAGCAGTCGATCAGCCCGTCTGCCCCAGCCAGTGTCGCCGGCACCCCGAAGGCAGAGGATGGGCCGCAGAACACCCGGATCCGGTCGCGCACCTGCAACAGGGTGGCGTGGAAATTGCCCCAGTTGCCGCTGCTTTCCTTGATCGCGACGGCATGGTCCAGATCGGCCAGCACATCCGCCACATCCGGCGTGATCGCGTTCCAGGCGTTGCCGGGGATGTTGTAGAGCACGATCGGCAGGACGGACGCGGCGTCCACCGCTTCGAAATGGGCGATCAACTCGGTCCGGGTCAGATGCGCGAAATAGGGCGGCAGCACCAGCACGCCGTCGGCGCCCGCCTCCTTTGCCGCATGGACCTGGTCGATCACCTCGCCCTCGGTGACGCTGCCGGTGCCGACGATGGCCGGGCCGCGGCCCTTGCAAGCCTCGACCGTCAGCTTGGCCAGATGTGCGCGTTCGGCGAAGGACAGCGCCCAGAATTCGCCCGTGCAGCCTGCCGCGACCATCCCGGTCGCGCCCGCGTCGAACAGACGGTCGATGTTGCGGACAAAGCTGTCCTCGTCGATGGAACCGTCGGGCCGGAAAGGCGTCGTGAGGGCCGGCATCGGGCCGGTCCAGTCGATGGAGGTACGGTTCACTGGGCTGCCCCTTTCAGATAGGTGGTGGTCGCGTCTTCCAGTGCGGGCGCCGCGTTCAGCCGGGCGCCGTTGTCGCCGGCCGCGAAGAAATGCGTGGCGTCGATGTCGATGGCGCAGCGCAGGCGTTCGCCCGGCCGCCACAGGAATTGCGCAGGCGTGCGGGCCGTCAGCCGTTGATCCGGCCCAACCTGCACCACGACGATGTTCTCGTGGCCGGTCTGTTCCAGCAGCACGACCTTGCCTTCGATGGGGCCGTCGCCCAGGGTCAGGCCCTCGGGCCGGACCCCCATGCAGGCGGGGCCGGAGCGGGCATCGGGGCCCAGCCCGCGCGCCTCGACCCGCAGGCCCGGCGCGTCGAAATGCCAGACACCGCCCTCTTGCGACAGGGCGCCGTCAATCAGGTTCATCCCCGGCGTGCCGATAAAGCCAGCGACAAAGCGGTTGGCAGGGGCGCGGTACACCTCTTGCGGCGGGGCGAATTGTTGCAGCACGCCGCCCTGCATGACCGCGATCCGGTCCGACATCGTCATCGCCTCAAGCTGGTCATGGGTGACATAGACCATCGTCCGCCCCAGCCGCCGGTGCAGTTCCACCAGCTCGGCCCGCATGTAGCCGCGCAGCTTGGCGTCGAGGTTGGACAAAGGCTCGTCCAGCAGGAACACCTTGGGATCGCGCACCAGCGCCCGCGCC
>CAYGRI010000095.1:13386-15128 GCA_964352155.1 uncultured Maritimibacter sp.
TGAGCGGATAGGCGATGTTCTGTTCCACCGTCATATGCGGGTAAAGCGCATAGGATTGGAACACCATCGCAATGTCGCGCTGCCCGGGCGCCACGTCGTTGACCACCCGGTCGCCGATCCGGATCTCTCCGTCCGACGGAAACTCCAGCCCCGCCAGCATCCGCAGCGTCGTTGTCTTGCCGCAGCCCGAGGGTCCCAGCAGCGACACGAATTCGCCCTGCTCGATCGACAGGTTCAGGTCCTTGACTGCGTGGAAGGTGCCGAACGACTTCTGCACGTTGGAGAGGATGACGTCGGCCATGGTTACCCTTTTACCCCGCCGGCACCGAAGCCGCGGGTCAGATAGCTTTGCAGGAAGGCGAAAACGATGATCAGCGGCACGCTCATCATGACAGAGGCGGCCATCAGCAGTGACCATTCGATGTTGAAGGACGAGATCAGCATGTTCATCACGCCGGTGGTGAGCGGCCGCGCGCTGTCGGAATTCACCAGCACCAGCGCATAGAGGTATTCGTTCCACGACAGGATGAAGGTGAACAGCGCGGTCGAGATGATGCCGGGCAGAAGCTGTGGCAGGATCACATCGCGGAAGGCGCCCATGCGCGAGGCGCCGTCGACCAGGGCCGCCGCCTCCAGATCCTCGGGGATGCCGGCCATGAAGGACCGCAGCAGCCACAGGGCATAGGGCAGGGCAAAGGTGGTGTAGGCGATCACGAGCGACACGATGGTATTCGACAGCCCCAGGTTCACCAGCATCAGATACAGTGGCAACAGCAGCACGACCGAGGGCAGCAGATAGGTGAACAGCACCAGGAACGCCAGGCTTTCGCGCCCCCGGTAGCGGAAGCGGACAAGGCTGTAGGCCCCCAGCGTGGCGATGGCGACGACCACAAAGGTGGTCGCGGTCGACAGGATCACCGAATTGCGGAAATAGCCCAGGAACCGGGAATCCGACAGCAGCTTGGCGTAATGCTCAAAGGTCCAGGTGTCGGGCAGGATGGTGGGTGGGCGGCGGAACAGCTCGAACTGGGGTTTGACCGAGGTGACCAGCATCCAGAACAGCGGGAAGGCCACCATCAGCACGATGGTCCAGGCGAACAGGTTGAACAGGATGTTGCGCAGGGTCACGATCCGGCCTTTCGCGTGCGGCGGATGTAGATGATCATGAAGACCAGCATGATCAGCATCATCACCACCGCATAGGCCGCCGCCATGCCCATCTGGTTCAGCGCAAAGGCCTCTTTATAGACCAGCAGCGGCAGCGTCTGGGTCGAGGTGACGGGCCCGCCCCCGGTCAGCAGGAAGATCAGGTCGAATTCCTTGAAATCCCAGATCGCGCGCAGCATCACGATCACCACCAGCACGTCGCGCAATTGCGGCAGGGTGATGTCCCAGAACCGCGCGATAGGGCCGGCGCCGTCGATCCGGGCGGCCTCGTAGAGTTGGTCGGGGATCGTCTGCAACCGGGCCAGAACGGCGATCACGACGAAGGGAAAGTATTTCCATGCGCCCACCAGGATCACCGAAATCATCGCATTGGGCATGGAGCCGAGGTAGTCCACCGGAAATTCGATCAGGCCCACGCCCATCATCAGATGGTTCAGGATGCCGTACAGGTCGTTAAACAGCCATTTCCAGACCAGCACGGCCACTACGGTCGAGATGAAATAGGGAAACAGGATCAGCGACCGCGCCAGGCTGCGGAACCAGATGTTCTGATGCAGCACCAGCGCCATGCCGAC
>CAYGRI010000096.1:0-14861 GCA_964352155.1 uncultured Maritimibacter sp.
GCCCTGACCCGCCCTGCCCTACTCTGGCGCAACCTGACGCGCGGCCCTTGCCAACCCGGACGAAGACCGGATGCGAGGGACCAACACCGGTCCGGCGGCTAATGTCATAGAGACTTCAAGAAAGGTTTGCGCGCGCTTCAAGAGAATCGTTCAGCCCTGTCTGGCAACACAAGGGGATACAGATGCTCGACGCATTCGCGGCCAACGGCCGGTTCTGGAAGGGCAACCTGCACGGTCATTCCACCGGCAGCGACGGCAAGCTGAGCGCGGCGCAGGCCTGCGCGGCCTACAAGGCGGCGGGCTATGATTTCACCTGCGTGACCGACCATTTCCGGGAAAACTACGGCTTCCCGATCACCGACACCACGCCCTTCCGCGACGCGGCCTTCACCACGATCATCGGGGCGGAACTGCACGCGCCTGCCACCTCTCGCGGGGTGGAATGGCATATCCTGGCCGTGGGCCTGCCGCAGGATTTCCCGCCCCCCGCGCCGGACGAAACCGGCCCTCAGTTGGCGCGGCGCGCGCGGGCGGCGGGGGCCTTTGTGGCGATCCCCCATCCCCATTGGTACCAGTTGCAAACCGAAGACGGAGAGGCGCTGGACGCGGCCCAGGCGGTCGAGGTGCTGAACTACACCAGCGCCGTGCACACCGACCGGGGCGACGGGCTGGTGTTCTATGACACGATGCTCAGCCGCGGCCACCGGCTGGGCGCCATTGCGGTGGATGACAGCCACTGGAAGAACGGCGACGCCTTCGGTGCCTGGGTCATGGTCAAGGCCTCGGACCTGACGCCCGAAGCGCTGCTGAGCGCCCTGCATGCCGGGCATTACTACGCCAGCGAAGGCCCAGAGATCCACGACATAAGCCGCGACGGCAACAGGCTGGAGATCCACAGCACACCGGCGCAGGCGATCCTGCTGGTCGGTGCCGTCAGCCAATCCGCCCGCGCACATGGCCGCAGCCTGACCCGCGCGACCCTGCCGCTCGACGGGTTCAAGGGCGGCTGGTGCCGAGCCGTGGTCGTCGATGCCGGCGGCCGCCGCGCCTGGTCGAATCCGCTCTGGCTCGATTGATCCGAAATCCCACGCTGCTCATACGGAGACCGCCGATGAAGACGATCCTTTCCACCACCGCGCTGGCGCTAATGCTGGCCGGGGCCGTTCAGGCGCAGGAACTGCGCTTTGGCCTGTCGACCTTCGAAGACAGCCTCGATCCGCAAGACACCACCGGCAATTCCGGCGCGCCGATCCTGTACCAGATCTTCGACGCCCTCATCGAGCGCGACAGCTTCTCGAATCCGCTGACCTTCCGCCCCGGCCTGGCGACGGAATGGACCCAGATCGAACCTACTGTGTGGGAGATGAAGCTGCGCGAGGGCGTGACCTTCCATGACGGCTCGACCTTCGATGCCGACGACGTGGAATTCTCGCTGGACCGGATGTTCCATGCCGAAGACCCGGAGTTCCTGTCGGCCAATGGCCGCTGGGCGTATAACTTCAAGGATGTCGAGGTGATCGACCCCCTGACCGTCCGCATCCACACCCATCGCCCAGAGCCGCTGTTCGAAACGCTGATGTCGGCGCGCGCCTTCGGCATTGTGTCGAAAGAGCATCACGAAGCACTGGGCTTTGACGATGCCGCGCTGAACCCGATCGGCACCGGCCCCTACCGCGTGACCGAATTCGTCCCCGACGAGACGCTGGTGCTGGAGCGGTTCGAAGATCACTGGGACGCCCCCGCGCCGCTGGAAAGGGTCACCATGACCTATGTGCCCGAAGTGGCCAGCCGCGTGACCGGCCTTGTGAACGGCGAGTTCGACGTGGTCACCAACATCCCCCCCGATCAGGCCCCGGCGCTGAATGTGGAGGGGATCACGACCATGGGTGTCACCTGGCCGATGTTCCACGTCTATATCATCGCCATGAACACCGCCCCCACCGACGATGCGCGCGTGCGCAAGGCGATGCGTCTTTGCACCGACCGGCAGGCGCTGGTCGACGGGCTGTGGGGCGGCCTCGCCGGTCTGCCCACCGCGCATCAATTCCCCGAGCATCCGCTGTACATCGAGGGCCTCACGACCATCGAATACGACCCCGAGCAGGCCAAGGCCCTGCTGGCCCAGGCGGGCTATGCCGGCGAGCCCATCGTCGCGCAATTCCCGGGCCGCTACTACCTGTACGGCGATCTGGCCGCGCAGGTGGTGCAGCAGCAGTGGAAGGAATGCGGTCTGAACCTCGTGATCGAGGAAGTGGACAATATGGATTACGAGCGTCTGAACATGCGCGGCTGGTCCAACCCGATGTATTATCCCGACCCTATGGGCGCGATGGACACGCATTGGTCCGACAAGTCCTGGACGGTCAGCCGCAATCTGTGGACGCCGGGCAATGTCACCGACGACTGGGCGCCCACCTATGAGACCGCGCGCTTTGCCACCGACCCGGCAGAGCGTCAGGCCGCCTACAAGCGCCTGCTGGAGCTGAGCGAAGAGATCTCTGGCTGGCTGCTGCTGTACAAGCCGCATGAGCTTTATGCGATGCGCGAGGGTATCTCGTTCGACGTGCCGATTGCGCACCGTCCCTATGTGCTGCCGCTGCGCGCCGGGGAAATCCAGGTAAATGCGGGCAACTAGGCCCCCCATTGCCCCGGGCGGGACAGCCCTGCCCGGGGCGCTTTGCAGATGACCCGATTCCTCGCCATCCGTCTTGCCCGCGCGCTGGTCACCATGTTCCTGGTGCTGGTGATCGCCTTTCTGACGGTGCGCTTTTCCGGCACCCCGTTCGAGCGGATGTATCCCGAAGGCCTGACGCCCGAATTGCAGGCGGCGCTGGAGGCGAAGTTCGGGCTGGACCAGCCGCTGCTGGTGCAGTTCCGGGTCTACCTGACGCAGTTCTTTCAGGGCGACTTTGGCCGCTCGTTGCATTCGGGGCAGAAGGTGCTGGACATCTATCTGTCCAAATTGCCCTACACGCTCGCCATCGGCGGGCTGGCGCTGGTGGTGGCGATTGCCATCGGCCTGCCACTGGGGGCCGTGGCGGCCCTGTGGCGGACGCATCCGGGATCGCGGGCGGGGATGGGCTTTGCCTTTCTGGGCTACGCCATGCCGCATTTCGTGATCGGGATCGGGCTGATCCTTCTGTTCGGCTATTACTGGCGCGCGCTGCCCACCACCGGGCTGGACACCGGGCGGCACTACATCCTGCCCGTCGTCACCCTGTCGATCCCGATGATCGCCGGGCTGGCGCGGTTCATGCGCGCCTCGATGCTGGACGCGATCAACAACCCGCATGTCCTGACCGCCGTCAGCAAGGGCGTGTCGCAACAGATCGTCGTGCGCCGCCACATCCTGCGCAACGCCATGCTGCCCCTGACCACCGTGATCGGGCTGGAAATCGCGGGGCTGCTCAACGGCTCCATCTTCGTCGAAGAGGTATTCTCGCTGCCCGGCATCGGGCGGGTGCTGATCGGCTCGGTCGAGGGTCGGGACTTTCCGGTGCTGCAATTCGGGCTGGTCGCCTATGCCGGGATCGTCGTGCTGGTGAACCTGATGGTGGACATTGCCTATGTCTTTGCCGACCCGCGCGTGAGGCTGGAGGAATGAGCGCCGAGACCGCCCTGGAACCGGCCCGCCCGGCGCCGCGCCACCCGCTGGCCTTCCGCTGGGACAAGTTCACGCTGGCCACGCTCGGGCTGGCGACGATCATCCTGCTGGGCGTGCTCGCGCCGCTGATCGCCCCGCATGACCCCAATGCGACGAACCTGATGGAGCGGTCCCTGCCACCCGCCTGGTACCAGGCCGGGACCTGGGCGCATCCCTTCGGCACCGATGCCATCGGGCGCGATTTGCTGTCCCGGGTGCTGTTCGGCATCCGCACCAGCTTTGCCATTGCCAGCATCGGGCTGATCTTTTCGGCGGCGCTGGGGATCGGGGTCGGCATCCTCGCCGGGCTGGCCGGGCCGGTGGTGGATCGGATCCTGATGACCGTGGTCGATGTGTTCATCACCTTGCCCAACCTGCTGCTGATGCTTTGCGGCATCGCGCTGCTGGGCACCGATATCTGGGTACTGGTGCTGATGATCGGGCTGGTGAAATGGGAAGGATATTCCCGCCTGGTGCGCGGGCAGGTCCTGCAATTGCGCGAACAGGGATATGTCGAGGCAGCGCGCACGCTGGGCGCGGGCCTGCCGCATATCGCGCTGCGCCATATCCTGCCCAACCTCGCCTCGCCGCTGATCGTGATCCTGACGCTGGCCTTTCCCGGCGTCCTGCTGATGGAGGCGGGGCTGTCGTTCCTGGGCGTGGGCGTGCAGCCGCCCACATCCTCGCTGGGGCGGATGATCGGCGACGGGCGCGATTATCTGATCCATTCCTGGTGGATCTCGGGCATCCCCTCCATCGTCATCGTGGCGATCACGCTGCTGTTCCAGCTGATCGGCGACGGGCTGCGCGACAGGCTGGATGTGCAACTCGATGACTGACCCGCTGCTGTCCCTGCGCGACATGTCGGTGCGCTTTCCCTCGGCCCATGGCGCGGTGACGGCGGTGCGCGGGGTCGATCTGGACATCGCCCCGGGCGAGGTGCTGGGGCTGGTCGGCGAAAGCGGCTCTGGCAAGTCGGCGCTGGCGCGGGCGCTGCTGGGACTGAACCATCCGCCGTTTTCCGGGCACCGCGCACAGGTCGGCGGCTCTGCGATCTTGCAGCGGGAGGGGGCTGCGGCAGAGCTGATCGGCGCGGCCCCCGCCCTGCGCCGGCAGGTGCGCGCGCGCGACGTGGCGATGATCTTTCAGGATGCGCTGTCGGCGCTAAACCCGATGATCCGCGTGGGGCGGCAGGTGGCGGAGGCCCTGCGCGCCGCCCAGCCCGACCTGACCCGCGCCGAAGCCCTGGCGCAGGCCGCCGCGCTGCTGGACAATGTCGGCATCGACGCGGCTGCCGCCAGGGCACGGCACTATCCGCATCAGCTGTCGGGCGGGCAGCGACAACGCGTGATGATCGCCATCGCCGTGGCGCGCCGACCGCGGCTGCTAATCGCCGACGAGCCGACCACGGCGCTGGATGTCACGGTGCAGGCCAAGGTACTGCGGCTGCTCAAGGCGTTGCAGGCCGAACTGGGCATGGCGATGCTGTTCATCACCCACGATCTGTCCGTCGTCGCGAAGATCGCCGACCGGGTGGCGGTGATGTATGCGGGCCGGATTGTCGAGGTGGCATCGGTGGCGCGGCTGTTCGACCACCCCCGCCATCCCTACACCAGGGGCCTGCTGCAAAGCCGCCCCGGCCACCGGACGCGCGGGCAAGGGCTGGCCGGCACCTCGCCGGATCCGCGCGCCCTGCCTGCGGGTTGCGCCTTTGCCCCGCGCTGTCCGAACTCAGCCGAGATCTGCCGGATTCTGCCACCGTTGCGGGACGGTGTGCGCTGCGCGAGGGTGTAAGGGCATTGGGCACCGCAAACCTCTGTGATGTCTCCGTCCTGTTCCGCGGATCGCTGTTGCGCCGCGCGGCGCCCTTCACCGCGCTGGACGGGGTGTCGCTGGCGCTGGCGGTCGGGCAATCGCATGGGCTGGTGGGCGAAAGCGGATCGGGGAAATCGACGCTGGGCCGGGTGATGCTGGGCCTCCAACCCATCCACGCGGGCCGGGTCGAGGTCGCCGGGCAGGATCCGGGAGCCTTGCGCGGCGCGGCGCTTCTGGCCTTCCGGCGCAGGGTTCAATGCGTGTTCCAGGACAGCGCCGCCACGCTGGACCCGCGCATGACAATCGGCCAGTCGGTGCGCGAAGGGCTGGACATCCACCGCATCGGCACCCGGGACGCCCGCGAAGAGCAGGTGCGCGCCATGCTCACACGAGTGGGCCTGCCGCGCGACTTTGCCGAACGCTATCCGCACGAGGTCTCTGGCGGGCAGCGACAGCGCGTCAACCTCGCCCGCAGCCTCGTGCTGCGGCCTCAGATCCTGATCGCCGACGAGCCGGTCTCGGCGCTGGATGTATCGGTACAGGCGCAGGTTCTGGACGTGCTGGCGGATCTGCGCCGCGACATGGGGCTGACGATGCTGTTCATCAGCCATGATCTGATGGTGGTGCGCGAAGTCTGCGAGACGGTTTCCGTGATGCGAAACGGCCGGATCGTCGAGACGGCGGACACCGAAACCATCTTCACCCGCCCGGCGCATCCGGCCACGCAGACGCTGCTGGCGGCGCTTTGATCACCGCTGTCCGGCGGGTCTTGCGATCCGGGTTGCAGGTTTGCCCGTATGGGCGCGGTGTCCGGGCCTTGCCCGGGGCGCGACAGCCTAGGATCCAGGGATGCGCTGCCCCGTCTTGGCATCGAACAGGCTGACCTGGGACAGGTTGCAGCGCAGGCCAATCCGCTCTCCCGGCCGGAACGGGTGACGTTCAGAGAACACCGCGCAGATGCGCTGCCCGGCAAGTTGCGCAAAGACCTCGATGCTTGGCCCCGTGGGTTCCACCACCTCGACCTCGGCGATCATATTACTGTCGCCGGCGCCCAGGTCCAGATGCTCGGGCCGGATCCCGAACACCACGCGCTGCCCCGGCTGCACCGCCACGTCGGCGGGCACCGGCAGCTTGGTTCCATCCGCGCATTCCACATGGGCCGCGTCGCCGTCGCGGGTGAAGGCCCCTTCGAGGAAGTTCATCGAGGGCGATCCCAGAAAGCCAGCGACGAACAGATTGCCGGGCCGGTCATAAAGATCGAGCGGCGC
Source organism: uncultured Maritimibacter sp. (assembly GCA_964352155.1). GTDB lineage: Bacteria > Pseudomonadota > Alphaproteobacteria > Rhodobacterales > Rhodobacteraceae > Psychromarinibacter. Next base: position 6,727 of record CAYGRI010000096.1, read on the forward strand.
GCCGATCTGTTCCACCCGGCCGGCATTCATCACCACGATCCGGTCGGCCATTGTCATCGCCTCGATCTGGTCGTGGGTGACGTAGACCGAGGTGGTCTTGAGCCGCTGGTGCAGCGCCTTGATCTCTGTCCGCATGAGGACGCGCAGCTTGGCATCCAGGTTCGATAACGGCTCGTCAAAAAGGAACACCTGCGCATCGCGCACCAGCGCCCGCCCCATGGCGACCCGCTGGCGCTGTCCGCCGGACAATTGCGCCGGGGCGCGTTCCAGAAAGGCGCCCAGGTTCAGGATATCGGCGGCGCCCTTGACCTTGCTGTCGATCTCGGACGTAGGGCGTTTGCGCAGCCGCAGGCTGAAGCCCATATTGTCATACGAGGTCATATGTGGGTACAGCGCGTAATTCTGGAACACCATCGCGATGTCCCGGTCGCGCGGCGGCATGTCGTTGACGACCTTGTCGCCGATCCGGATCTCGCCCCCGCTGATCGTCTCCAGCCCCGCGATCATCCGCAACAAGGTGGATTTTCCGCAGCCCGACGGCCCCACCAGCACCACGAATTCGTGGTTGGCAATCGACAGGTCGATCCCCTGGATGACCTTGGCGGACCCGAACTTCTTTTCAACGTTGCGTATGTCGACCGTTGCCATCGTACTACCTTTCCGTCCACCGGATCATTTCACGGCACCCAGCGCCATGCCGCGGATCAGATATCGTTGCAGCCACGAGAACACGATGGCCACGGGCAGGGTCGCCAGAACCGTGCCCGCCATGACGTGATGCCATTCCACCTGGTAGCGCCCGGCCACCTGCGAATAGATCTGCACCGGCAGGGTGAAATCGTCCGACGACCGGATCATCGTCAGCGCCAGGACAAATTCGTTCCAGCTGTTGATGAAGCCAAAGATCGAGGTGACCGCGATGGCCGGCACCGCGAGCGGCAGAAACACTCGCCAGAGGCTTTGGAAATGAGTGGCGCCGTCGATCCAGGCGGCCTCTTCGAGATCGCGGGGGATGGTGGAGAAATAGCTTTGCAGCATCCAGATCGTGAAGGCCATGTTGAAGGCGGCATAGGTCAGCACCAGCGAATTGAGGTTGTTGACCATGCCCAGCGCTACCATCAGGCGGAACAGGCCGAGCACCAGCACGATGGGCGACATCATCTGGGTCATCAGCAGGAAGGTCCGGTAGGCCTTCTTGCCCGGGAACCGGTAGCGCGACAGCGCATAGGCCGCCGGGATGCTCAGCACCAGCGCCAGCGCCGTCGAGGCAAAGCTGACATAAAGGCTGTTCAGCAGCGCCCTTCCAAAGTTCGTCTTCTCCCACATCTCGACGAAATTGCCCCAGCGGAATTCGCTGAACCCCCAGCGCGGCGGGAAGACGAACAATTCGTCGCGCGGGCGCACGGCGGTGACGAACATCACCGCAAAGGGGAACAGGATCACGATCACCAGCGGCGACAGCAGCAGCCAGTACAGGATCGAGCGGCGGAGCTTGGGCGACATCTTAATCCTCCGGTGCCGGGGACTGGTCCCGCTCGCCGCGCATGACGAGGATGACATAGACGATGGTGAACAGCAGCAGCACGCCGAACATGATCAGCGAGATCGCGGCGGCCTTGTCGATCTGCCCGAAGCGGAAGGCGAGCTTGTACAGATAGGTCACCAGGATGTCGGTGCCGTTCGCCGGGCCGCCCTCGGTCATCACCCAGATGATCGGCAGCGAGTTGAACACGTAGATCACGTTCAGCACGATGGCGATGTTGATGAACGGCTTCATCAGGGGCAGCGTGATATGCACGAACTGATCCCAGCGCGTGGCCCCGTCGACCAGCGACGCCTCGTAGGAATCCTGCGGCAGCGAGGACAGCCCGCCCAGAAAGATCGTGGTGGTAAAGGGGATCGACACCAGAATGCCGATCATGATCTCGACCGTGAAGGCAAGCTGCGCCTCGGCCAGCCACTCGATCGGCTCCGAGATCACACCGGCATTCATCAAGGTGGCGTTCAGCAGCCCCGCGCGGCCGTTCAGCGCCCAGCGCCAGACCACCGCCGTCATTGTCAGCGAGATCGCCCAGGGCAGCATGATGATGACCCGCGCCAGGCCGCGCCCGTAGAAATCGTCGTTCAGGATCATCGCGACGGGCAGCGAGATCAGCAGCGTGCCGCAGACGACCGCCACCGTCCAGATCAGCGTCCGCCAGAGTGACCCGTAAAACAGCGGGTCGGCGAAGACATCGGCGAAGTTTTCAAGCCCGACAAAGCCGCGCAACTGACCGAAACGGCTGACTTCCCGCAGGGAGGTCATCGCAAGGTCGACGATCGGATATCCGATGATAAAAATGGCCAGGGCCAGACCCGGCAGGATCATCAGAATCGGAATCGAGCCTTTCAGGGACTTCATGAATGCGGGCGATCTGTTCTTCCGGGGGAAAGGGCAGCCTTTGGCAAGGCCGGGTCGAAGGGGCGAACGGCGCCCGCCCCTTCGCGTCGGGATCACATCCCGCGAATGCCGTTGATCTCTTCGGCGGCCTCGGACAGCGCCTCTTCGGGGGTGGCGTCGCCCAGATAGATGCGCTGCATGGCGCGCACCGTCACGTCGGCGATTTCTTCCCAGTTCGAGATGGTCGGCGCGAACTTGGCATAGGGCAGACCGGCGGCAAACCCGGCAACGTCCGGATCGTTCTGGTAGTAGTCTTCGGCCGCCACGTTCTTGGTCACCGGCAAGAAGCCTTCGCCCCGGTCGAACTCGGAGCGCCATTCATCCTGGTAGGCGAATTCGATGAACTTCCACGCGGCTTCCTTGACGTCGGAATCGGCGAACATCATCAGCGTGTCGGTCACGCCATAGGTCGCGTTGGCCCCGGCCGAGGGGAACGGCATGATCTTGTAGTCGAGGTCCGGCGCCTCTGCCTTGAGCTGCGGGATCAGCATCGGGAAGGTAAAGATCGCGCCGATGGTGCCTTGCTTGAACAGGTTGAACACCTCTTCGCGGTTGTAGTTGGTCGGCGACGGCTGGGTCAGCCCTTCATCGATCATCTGCTTGTACAGCGAAGCGGCCGCGATCGCCGCCTCGGAATCCAGGCCAGAGCTGCCATCCTCTTTCAGGATATCCCCTCCATGGGTCCACAGACCGTAGTAGAAATAGGCGTCGGTCTCGATCTCCTTGCCCTGCATCCCGAAGCCGTAGGAATCCGGCAGGGCTGAGACTTTCTGCGCGGCTTCGTAGAATTGTTCCCAGGTCTCGGGCGGTTCCGCGCCAGCCTCTTCGAACAGGTCCATGTTGATCATCATCGCCCGGGCCGAGGCAGCGACCGGCAGGCCCATGATCTGGCCGTCCATCACCGACGGCGCCATGAAGGTGTCGATGAAGGTGCTTTTGAATTCGGGCGTCAGGTAGCCGTCCACAGGCTCGGCAATGCCCTGTTCGGCGAAATCGAGCAGCCAGCGGGTGCCGATGATCGACAGGTCAGGCGCAACGCCGCCCGCGATGTCGGTCGTCAGACGCTGCAGCAGCGTGTCCCACGGCACCACCTCGATGTTGATGTCGATGTCCGGGTTCTCGGCCTCGAACGCGGCGGCGACCTTTTCGAAATAGGGGCCGGTCTTGGAGCTGTATTCCGCAACGGTGAAATCGACGACGGTCTGGGACAGGGCAGGCGCAGCCGCCGTGCAGATCGCGATGGCCGATACCGCCAGGGTGTTTCGGGTCAAAAAACTCATCAGATGGGTCTCCTTTGTCGGACGATTGATTGTTTTTGACTTTCGTCGCGCAAAGCGCGGGCCCAAGGGCGAGGCGCACGCGACGTCCATGTCGGAACCTTGCGGGGATTCAGCGTTTGGAGACAATAGTTTTATCGCATGGAGATATGTAGAAACGGCATGACCTACCGGCGGCTGGCGACGTCCCGGCGCGAAATGCCGAAAACCTGTGCGCAACTTGCGCCTTTTCCCGCCGCCTCAGCCGGACCGCCAGGAATACTCCGGCTCAAACCCCAGCACGCGCCGCGCTTTTTCGATCGACAGCAGGGTCTGGTGCGGCTCCAGCGGGCCACGGATCGGCACATCGGGGTAGATCCTGGCCATCAACTCGGCGCTGGAGATATCCATCACCGTATCCGCATTGGCGATGATGAAGTGATCGGCGCCGACGAATTCCACATGCAGGGATTTGCGGACCGCCTGCGCACAGTCGCGCCCGTCGATATAGCCCCACAGGTTCCATTCCCGAAACGCGGGCGTATCCTGCCAGCCCGGGAAGGCGGCGTAATCCTCTGGCTCCATCACATTGGACAGGCGCAGACCGATGAAGGTGCTGTCGGGGTTCCAGCGCTGCATCTGCCGGGCCATTTCCTCTCCCAGATCCTTGGACAGCGAATAGGCACTTTCGGGGCGCATCGGGTGATCCTCGTCCACCGGCGCGTAGGCGGGCGGATTGGCGGGACCGAAGGGCAGGCCCAGCGTGGTTTCGCTGGACGCCCAGACGATCCGCCTGACGCCCGTACGCAGGGCGGCATCGAACACCGCATAGGTCGACAGCATGTTGTTGCGGAAGGTCACATCCTCGGGCATCAGATCGGGCGCCGGAATAGCGGCCAGATGCACCACGGCGTCCGGAGTGCGGAAGGCGCGGAACGGATGATCCTTGCCGCCGGTCCATTGCAGCGCGTCCATCACCTGCCCCCGGTCGGTCAGATCTACCTTGTAGAACGGGCAGACCGGGTCTTTCGACGGCACCAGGTCGATGTTGAGCACCTTGTACCCTTCGTCCACCAGATGTCGGCAGACGGCGCGACCGGCCTTGCCGCTGCCGCCGGTCACAACGATGTTCTGCATGTCGTCCTCCTGTCCTGCCCAACGGCCGTCCTGCGGCTGCCCAGCGACTGTCCTTCGCTTTAGCAAACCATATGCCGAAGACCGGCGCGAGGCCGAATGCCGAATTTCAATTCCGCGATGCGTTCTCGGCATTGGCGCATGTGCCTGGGCGGCCCTAAGACGTCATGGGAGGGCGGATGCCGTGTAGGACGGATCCGCCGCGAAACCGGGCGCCCTGCCGGAGGGCACCTGCCCGGAACGGTGGAACCGGGCGCGGCCGCTGGGCCTTGACATCGCCCCGCGATCACGACGGGATCAGGGGCGGTGCACTGCATCACCCGTCCGCAACGGACTGACACAGGGAGCTTTCTTTCATGCCGGATCATGCGAACACAGTGGCCCTGGTGACCGGGGGCGGACATGGCATTGGTCGCGCCATCGCCGAGCGGCTGGCCGCCGAGGGCGCGGCTGTCTCTATCGTGGATATGGATAGCGACGGCGCGGCAGAGGTCGCCGCCGCCCTGCGCGCCAAGGGCCACAAGGCGCATTCGGCCGTGGCGGACATCACCGATTTCGACGCCGTCTCGCAGGCGGTGGAAGCATGCGTGACCGCCCTGGGCGATATCACAGTGCTGGTCAACAACGCCGGTTTCACCGATGCCGGAGACCTTGGCGGGATGTCGCTGGACTCCTGGCACCGCGAGATCGACGTCAACCTGAACGGCCCCTACCATTGCCTGCGCGCGGTTCTGCCCCGGATGCAGGCGCAAGGCGGCGGCGCGATCGTCAATATCTCGTCGGTGAACGGCACGCGCTTTTTCGGCAACCCGAGCTATAGCGCCGCCAAGGCCGGCGTGATCAACCTGACCCAATCCGTCGCCTCTGAATATGGCAAGCACGGGATCCGCTGCAATGCCGTGCTGCCGGGATCGGTGCGGACGCAGAACATCTCGTGGGAGATCCGGATCAAGAAGGACCCGGAGGTTTTCAACAAGCTCGCCCGCTGGTACCCGCTGGGCCGCGTAGCAGAGCCCGAGGATGTGGCCAAGGCGGTGTCGTTCCTCGCCTCGGACGACGCAAGCTATATCACCGGCGCCGCGCTGCAAGTCGATGGCGGCTTGCTGGCGGGCATGAACGTCATGGTAGACGAGTTCATTCTGGAATCGAAAGACTAGGCCGAAGCGTCCGGGCGGCCCGCCCTATGCGGGCAGCGCCCAGTCCACCTGTTCATCGACCGGAAAGACCGGGCGCGGCAATTCGCGGAAATCAAAGCGCGACAGAATGGGCGAGGTCAGGCCGGGCGTATCGACCTCGATCACCTGCTCGGGGCCGAAGAATTCCGAGAATCCGGCCCGGAAATGGCCCCGCGACTTCACTGCCACCGCGCGGGCGGCGGCGATGTCCAGCCCCATCATCTCCAGAAACACCGGATCGGCGCATTGCGTGCGGATCGAGATCACGACGACCTGCAGCCCCCCAACCTCTAGCAGGACAGAGGTGCCCAGGTTCATCTGGCGTCCCGCATAGAACCCGCGCCGCCCCACGCAGACACCGTCATGGATCCGCAGCACCCGCGCCGGGGCGGCAAAGCGGCGCGAGAACTCATCCGGCGCTTCGCGGTTGAACACCGCCTGAAAGGTGGCGCCGACGCCCAGCGCCTGCGCCTCGGCGGCCAAAGCCGAATCGTTGATGATGCCAAAGATCACGTTCGCCGCCCCCGCCTGATACAGCGCCTGAAGCAGCCACATGGTGTTGCCATTTCCCCCGCCGCCGGGGTTGTCGGCCACATCCGCGAGGATCACCGGCGGCAGAGCGGGATCGGCGCAGGCCACCATAACCCGGCCCACCGCCTCCTCCAGCGAGGTCAGGACCGGCCGGTATCGCTCATGCTCGGCCCAGGCGCGGGTGGCGATGGCATCGGCGACCTTGCGCGCCTGCCCGCCCCGGCTGCGCGCGGTGACGATGATCGCCAGCCCGTTCTTGCGTGTGTCGCTATAGGCAAAGCCGCCCAGGATCGAGACATTGACGATCCCGCCGCCCACAAGGCTTTGCCCATAGTCGATCAGATCCCCATAGGGGCCGTTTTCGGTCAGCAACGTCACCGTCGGCGGCGTCACCGGAAGGCGCAGAAAAGCCACCTCGGGGACCATGCCTTTCAGCAGCTCCGCCATCAGGGCCGCCGCCTCTTGCCCCCGCGCCAGCATGTCCACATGGGGATTGGTGCGATAGGCGACAATCGCATCGACGCTATCCACCATCCGCTCGGACACATTGCCATGCAGATCCAGCGTGGCCACGATCGGGACGCGGGCGCCCACCACCTCGCGCACCATGGCAAAGATCTCGCCATCCGGGTCCTTGCTGCCAGTGGTGGTCATCGCCCCGTGGTTGCAGATGTAGACCGCGTCAAGCGCGCCCGCCGCGTCCAGCCGCTGCCGCATGTCCGCCAGGGTGCGGGTGTAGAAGGCGTGATCCATCGGGCCGCCCGCCTCCACCAGACCGACGAGGATCGGCACCGGCTCCCAGGCGCCTAGATCGTCCATCTGGGCGCAAAACCCGCGCAGCTCTGTCGGCAGCTTCGGCTCCGGGCTGGCCAGGTCGTCCAGCAAGTCCTGCCCCGCCAGATAGACCCGGCTGCGAAAGTCCTGCTCTGTGATGACGGGCGCAAAGCTGTTGCTTTCCAGCATGAGACCCAGAAACGCGATACGGCGGGGACTTGGGTCGGTCATGGCGCGTCTCCTGCTGAGGCTGCGTCGATCTTAGGCAGGCCACCCGCCCGCGACCAATGCCGGCTTCGCCTATGACGATGCAGAGTTTGCATCGGCGACATGCGCCCAGAAGCGTTCCGCCGCGTCGGGCAGCGCCTCGCGGCTGCGGAACAGCCGGATCTCCGAGGGGATGACATAGGAGGGGTCCCCGGCAACGACGACCCCCCCCGCCTCCAGCTCCGGCATCGCCTCGCTTTCCGGCAACCAGGCCAGGCCGCGCCCCTGCACCACCATGGATTTCAGCACGCCGGCCAGATGCGACCCGAAGACCTGGTTCAGGACCGGCGCCGTCTCGTGATGGCTAAGAAGGAAATCGACCGCCTGCCCGCTGGCGGCAGAGCCGACATAGCCCAGGTAATCCACCGGCTGCGCCTGCGTGCCCGGCAAGCAATGCAGCGGGGCGCCCGCCGCGTCGGGGGCAGAGACGGGCAGCAACCGATCCTCGCCCACCTTGATCGAGACGAAGCGGTCCTCCGGCAATTGCGTGTCAACGCTGGCATGGGTCGGGGCCAGCATGAACTGGCATTCGCCCCGCATCAGGGATTGCACGCAATT
>CAYGRI010000097.1:0-14856 GCA_964352155.1 uncultured Maritimibacter sp.
GGATGCTGATGCTGGCCGGGCTGGGCCTGCCCGTGGCGCTGATCCTGTCCTCCCGGCTGCCCGGCAAGGTGGGGCGCAAGGTCCGCAACCTGAAGCTTTCGCTCGCCCTGTCGCTGTGGGCGCCGGGGGTGTTGCGGCGCCAGATCGCGCTGAGCCTTGGGACAACGGCCTGCAACCTTGCGGCTTTCGGCTTTTGTGCGCGGGCGGTTGACGCGCATTTGCCATTGGTGGCTGTGATAACGCTGGTGCCGTTGATCCTGTTCACCATGCTGATCCCGCTGTCGGTCAGCGGCTGGGGCTTGCGCGAAGGCGCTGCGGCTGCTTTGTTCCCGGTTGCGGGTAGCGCCGCCAGTGAGGGGCTTGCGACCAGCGTTGCCTTTGGCCTGATGTTTGCCGTTTCGGTTTTGCCCGGTGTCGTCCCGCTTTGGCTGCGGCCTTCTGTCCGGTCGGTGAAAAATTAAGCGCTACAAAGGGTTGCTACCCGATTCTGCCAATGGCCCCGGCTGGCCCTTGCCTTTGGCGAAGCGGATTCTAAGCTTGATAGATACGTCACAGGGAAAAAAGAGATGAACCGATCAGCGATTACAAGACGCCGCCTGTTGTCCACGGGGCTCGCGGGGCTAGGCCTGACGGCCCTTTGCCTGACGCCGCGAGCCGCCCGGGCCCAGGCCGCCGTCAGCCTGCAATTGTCATGGCTCCATTCCAGCCAATTCGCGGGAAGCTACATCGCGTTGAAGCGCGGCTGGTGGTCTGAAGGCGGGCTGGACGTGTCCTTGCTGCAAGGCGGCCCGAACGCGCCGGTGGAGCCTCCGGTCGTCTCTGGCGCGGCGCTGGTCGGCATCTCCGCCGCCGATTACACGGCGGCGGCGGTCGAACAGGGCGCGCCGTTCAAAATCCTGGGCGTTGCGATGCAAAAGAACCCCTTCGTGATCGCCTCGCTGCCGGCCAACCCCGTGAACACGCCCGCCGATCTGGTGGGCAAGCGCATCGGGATGGCGCTGGCGAACACGCCCGTGCTGCAGGCGCTTTGCACGCTCAACGGTGTCGACATCGACGGGATAGAGATCGTTCCGACACAATATTCGGCGCAGCCGCTGTTGGTGGGTGACGTCGATTGCCTGCTGTGCTGGGAAACCGACTTGCCGGTGGCCATGGCGATTCAGGGCGTCGACAGTGTCACGATGCTGATGGCCGACCATGGCTATGCGGTGCATTCCCAGACCTATATTGCCACCGAGGACAGTCTGACCAACCGCCGCGCGGATCTGGTTGCGCTGATGTCGGGCGAGGTGCGTGGCTGGAACGCCTACCGCGAAGACACCGCCGCCGCCGCCGCCCTGACGCTGGAGATGTTCCCCGATGCCGGGCTGGACCTGGCCACGCAGGAATTGCAGGCCGCGCGGCAAGTGCCGCTGATGTTCTCGGACTTGACGGACACCAACGGCTTCGGGTCCTGGACGGACGAGACGGTCGCCGCCAATGTGGAAACCCTGGCGCTGCTGGGGAGGAATGTGTCGCCCGATCTGTGGGACCGCTCGATCCTAGACGAGGTTCATGGCGCCTGATCCCCAGTCCCCGCCCGGGGTGATCTGCCTTGGGCTGGGCAAGACTTTTGCCGGTGGCATTGCCGCGGTGCAGCCGGTGGACCTGACCTTTGCGGCGGGCGAAACCACCGCTTTGGTGGGGCCATCGGGCTGCGGGAAATCGACTCTGCTGCGGATGATCGCCGGTCTCGAAGCGCCCACGGCGGGGCGGATCGAGATTGACGGCCACCCGCCGGCAGAAACCTTGCGGCAGGCGGGTCTTTCGGTGGCGTTTCAAGACCCGTCGCTGCTGCCTTGGCGCAGTGTGCGCGGCAATATCGAGCTTGCGCTGGGTCTGGCACGGCGGCCCGTCAAGCCGGGCGAGATCGACGAACTGATTGCGCTTGTCGGGCTGGAGGGGTTTGCCGAAACGCGGCCCGCCGAATTGTCGGGCGGCATGCGCCAGCGGGCGGCGATTGCCCGCGCTCTGGCAACGCGGCCCCGGCTGTTGCTGCTGGATGAGCCCTTTGGCGCGGTGGATGAGCTGACACGGCGGCAATTGGCGCAAGACCTGCCCCGGATCTGGGAGGCGCGGGGCACCACGACGATTCTTGTGACGCATTCGGTCAGCGAAGCAGTGATGCTGTCGGACCGGATCCTGGTTTTGTCGCCGCGTCCGGCGATGGTTGTGTCCGATGTCGCCGTCGACCTGCCTCGTCCGCGCGAACCCGAGGCGGCGCGCAGCCCGCGCTTTGCCGAAATCGTCGAGGCAGTGCATGGCGCCCTGTCCAAGAGTATGGCGCTGCACCGGCCGCCCTTCGCGGCGCAATGAGCGTGGCGGTCCTCGTCTGGGTCGGGCCGTCCGACTGGATCCGGCGGCGCGGCGCGGCGGTTCTGGGCGTGCTTGGGCTGCTACTGGGCTGGGAATTGGCGGCCCATGCCCTCAGCGGCGCCTATGTCATGGCGTCCCCGTCCGAGGTTGCGGTCTATCTGGTCGAGAATCGCGGGCTGATGTGGCGCGCGCTGCTGGTCACGCTGTCGAACGCGGCGGTGGGGTTCGTGCTGGGCAATCTTGCGGCGATCCTGCTGGCCTCTCTGGCGCTGGTCTGGCCGCGCTGCGAACCGGTGGTCACGGGGTTCGCTTTGCTGGTCTTTTGCCTGCCGCTTGTGGCGACCGGCCCGATCCTGCGGGTTCTGTTCGGGCCGGGGGACTGGCCACAGATCGTGTTGGCCGCGCTGGCGGTCTATTACACCACGCTGATCCCGCTTTTGGTCGGTCTGCGCGCCGCACCGGCCAGCTGGTTCGACCTTGTGCGCAGCTATGGGCGCGGGGCGGTGGCGGCGCTGGTGCATGTGCGGGCGATGGCCTCCTTGCCCTATCTGTTCGCCGGTCTGCAGATCGCCGCGCCCGCCGCGTTCCTGGGCGCGATGGTCGGGGAATTCACCGGCGCCGAGCGGGGAATGGGCGTGCTGACCATCCGCGCCATGCGGGCGCTGGATGTCGAGATGACATGGGCGCTTGCCACCCTTGCCACGGGCGTTGCGGTGTCTGTCTACCTTGCCATCGGCTGTCTGGCGCGGCGGGTGTTGATCGATGCGCCACCGGTGATCCTCGCACCGCCGCGGGCGGCACGCACGGCGCGCGCCCGTCGCCTGCGCCCGCTGGGCAATCTGGCGCTGGTCGCGGGCCTTGCGCTGTTTGTCTGGTGGGGCGCGCTAACGGCGCTGGACCTGAGCTCCTTCTTTGCGAAGCGCCCCGGGGATGTCCTTGACGCGCTGGTTCTGGCGCCGGACGCGAGCCAGACCCGCGCCAAACTCGCCGCCGCCCTCTGGGAGACGGCGGTGTTTCTGGGGCCGGGCTATCTGGCGGGATTGCTGGCGGGGGCAGGCCTTGCGATCCTGCTGGTGCTGGTGCCCGCCACCGCCTTTGCCGCGATGCCGCTGGCGGTTGCGCTGCGGTCTGTGCCGATCGTGACCACCGCGCCGCTTGTGGTGCTGATCTTGGGGCGCGGGGCGGTCGGTACCATCGTTCTGGTCGCGGTGATGGTCTTCTTTCCGACCTTCGTCGCCTGTTTGCACGGGCTGCGTCAGGCGCCGGGGCAGGTGATGGATGTGCTCGACAGCTACGCCGCCGGGCCGGTCCAGCGCCTGATCCGGGTGCGGATCCCCGCGATGCTGCCCGCGTTTTTCGCCGCAGCCCGCATGAGCGTTCCGGCCTCTGTCCTGGCGGTGACGGTGGTGGAATGGCTGGCGACCGGCAACGGAATCGGCAGTTTGATGGCGATCTCGGCCTCGGTCTCGGATTATGACATGTTGTGGAGCGCGGTTGTCCTGACCTCGGCCTTTTCGGCGTTGGGCTATGCCGGTGTGGGACTGCTGGAGGCGCGGGTGCTGCGGGTCTATGCGCCGGAGCAACTGACATGACCCAGCGACCGGCGGCCTTTGCGATTCCGGGCGATATCAAGACGTTGACGGGCGGCTACATCTATGAGCGGCGCCTGCTGGAAGAGCTGCGCGCGGCCGGGCGCGACGTGGCGCATATCCCGCTGGGCGGCTCGTATCCCGACCCGACGCCCGATCATCTGGCCGAGGCGGTGGCGCAGCTTTGCGCCGTTGGCGCCGACCGTGCCCTGATCCTTGACGGTTTTATCTCTGGCGCGACGGACACGGCGGGCTTTGCCGATGTGCGCGCGCCGATGGTTGCGATTGTGCACCATCCGCTGGCGCTGGAAACCGGGCTGACCGAGGCGCGGCGGGCGCATCTGTTCCGGACCGAAAGCGACAACCTGGCCCTGATGGCGCATGTGCTGGTGCCAAGTCCGCACACGGCGTCGATTCTGGCGGCGCAATATGACGTGGCGCCGGACCGCATCACGGTGGTGCGGCCGGGTACCGAACGCCCGGCAGAGCCGCAGGCCCCCACCGATCCGCCGCTGATCCTGTCGGTGGGCATCCGGCATCCGCGCAAGGGGCATGACGTGCTGCTACAGGCGTTGGCGCGGCTGCGGGATCTGGACTGGCAGGCGGTGATCGTGGGCGGCGACCATGACGTGGCTCATAGCGCCGTCCTTGATGCCCAGCTTGTGTCGCTGGGGCTCGGGGACCGCGCGCGCTTTGCCGGCCGGGTCTCGCCAGAGGTGCTCGCGGCGCAGTATCGCGCGGCCTCGATCTTCGCGCTGGCCACCCGGTACGAGGGCTATGGGCTGGTCTTTGACGAGGCGCTGTCGCGCGGGCTGCCGATTGTCAGCTGCCGGACCGGGGCGGTGGCCGATACGGTCCCGCCGGACGCAGGCCTGCTTGTGCCGCCGGACGATCCCGATGCCTTTGCCGATGCGTTGCGCCGCCTTTTGACGGATCGGGGGGCGCTGCGGCAGATCTCGGCGGCCTCGGCGCGGGCGGGACGGGACCTGCCCGACTGGTCCGAGATGGCGGTGGTCGCCGGGGCGGTTCTGGATCGCCTCCCCTGACCCTCCCGCGAGAGCCCGGGCGCCTGCGCCCTGCAATCGAGCCGCCGGTCAGAGGCGCTTTGCGTAGACGTCGCCGGAATTTGCGGAGTCGGGCAGGGCGCTGATCTCGGCCCGCATCTCGGACTCGCTGATCCAATCGGGGTGGCGCAGCCGGTGATCCTCGCCCAGGCTGAGGTTGAAGACATAGCGCCCCAGACTGCTCATCCGTTCGAGGCAGGCATGGGCGATGTCGCGCTGTATCGTGGTGAATTCAAAGGACAGGGCGGGCAGCGGGGTGCTGAGGCCCAGCAGCGCCGCATGTTCGTGCCCCTCCACGTCGATCTTCACGAAATCCGGTGCGCCATGTTGGGCGATCAACTGGTCCAGCGTCGTCACCGGCACGCGGATCCTGTCGTCCCAGACCTGCCCCTGCCAGCCGCCTGCGCCGTTTGCCGCGTCGACAAGATCGCGGGAGGCGGTCGATACCGTCGGGTTGGCTGAATTCACATACATCTCAATCTCGCCCGGCTGCGCACCGGCAGCGGCGCGCAGCAGCATTGCGCCGGGGTGCCGCCCATGGATCAGCCGGAGCGCGCGAAAAACCGGCGGCTGCGGTTCCAACGCGACGACAGAGGCGCCCAGCCGCAGAAAGCTGCCGGTGCGGTCACCCACATGGGCGCCGATGTCGAACACCAGAGCGTCACGCCGGACGAAAGACGCGTTCAGATGGTCCATCCGTTCGGTCCGGGCCGTGTCGCGATAGTAGACGTCAAACGAACGGCCTATGGCCGTTTTGCGCCGGTGCTTGGACCTGGGGCGCCCTTCGGGACCTTGCCGAGACACAGGATCTTGCCCGAGGGACCGCATGACATGACTTTCGTTCCGGAGAAGGGGGGACGTTTTGACGGAACCGTAGTCCAGTTCCAGCAGCCTTCAAAGCCTTTCCGGAGGGCAAAGGCCGCGTTGGCCCTTGCGAAGACAGACGGAGACAGATCGCAGGGTTGGCACGTGTTTCCCGGGCCTGCCGTGGCATACGACTGGCAAACCCCGGAGACTGCCGGGGCCAGACGGCACGGTGCCAGACAGCGCGGGGGACAAAGGCAGGATGCGTCACGCCACCTTTTCAGAGCGGATGCCGGAAATCGCCTGCACAAGATTGTCTTCCGTCACCTCGACGGCGGTGAACTGCCGGATGATTTCGCCGTGGAACATCGCGATCACCCGGTCCGACACGCGCAAGACCTCGGGCATTTCCGAGCTGATCACGATGACTGCATAGCCCTGTTTGGCCAGATCCCGGATCAGGTTGTGGATCTCGGATTTGGAGCCGACGTCGATGCCGCGCGTCGGCTCGTCCACGATCAGTACCCGGGGCCGCATCGACAGCCATTTTCCGATCACGATCTTCTGCTGATTGCCCCCCGACAGGTTGCCCGCCTTTTGCCGCCAGCCGGGTGTCTTGATGTCCAGCTTGTCGCGGTACTGGTCGAAGATGGCAATTTCCGCCCCGTCCGACACGAAGGGCCCAGCGGTCAGATCCCCGACTTGCGGCAGGGTCATGTTGTCGCGGCAATTCATCCCCAGCACCAGCCCTTGCCCCTTGCGATCCTCGGGCACCAGCGAGATGCCGTGGCCGATAGCGTCGATGGGCGAGTGGATGCGCACCTCTTTCCCGTCCAGCAGGATCTTCCCCGCCGAGGGGGTGCGCAGACCAAACAGCGTCTCGGCAATCTCGGTCCGTCCTGCGCCGACCAGCCCGTAAAAGCCCAGGACCTCGCCCGCCCGGACCTGAAAACTGACGTCCCGGAACAGCGTGCCGCAGCTCAGCCCCTGAACCTCAAGCGCGACCTCTCCCATCTTGGCGGGCGTGATCTCATGCGTATGGTCGAGACTGCGGCCGATCATCAGCTGCGTCACCTCGTCCTCGTTCGTGTCGGCGGTGACCAGCGATCCCCGATAAGACCCGTCCCGCAACACGCTGATCTTGTCGGATATGGTAAAGATCTCGTCCATCCGGTGCGAGATATAGACGATGCCGACACCATCCTTGCGCAGGTCATTGATGATGTCGAACAGCACCACCTTTTCCGCATCAGTCAGAGAGGCGGTGGGCTCGTCAAAGATCACCGCCTTGGCGTCGACCGTCAGGGCGCGGGCGATCTCGACCATCTGTTTGTTGGCAATCGACAGTTCGCCGACGATGGTCTTGGAGTCGAACCCGCAATTCAGGCGCTGAAGGATCGCGTCTGATTTGCCGTGCAGCGTGGCCCAATCCACCCGGCCAAAGCTCTTCCTTGGCAATTCGCCCAGATAGATATTCTCGGCCACCGACAATTCGTCGGCGAGGCTGAGCTCCTGGTGGATGAACACCACGCCCTTGGCCTTGGCATCCAGCGGCGAGCCCATGACCACCTGCTGTTCCTCGATAAAGATGCTGCCCTCGTTCGGCTGGTGGATGCCGCCCAGAACCTTCATCAGGGTCGATTTGCCCGCGCCATTCTCGCCTAGCAGGGCATGAACCTCGCCCGGCATGACCTGAAACGACACGCCGTCCAGGGCGCGTACGCCGGGAAAGGTCTTGACGATGCCTTCCAGCCGCAGGGCCGGTGTGGTCTCGGTCATATCCGCAACTCCTCTTTGCCCTTGCGGTTTAACTGCATGTCCAGGAACAGGACGGCGACGAGGATCAGGCCGATCACCAGATTGACCATTGCCGTGTCGGCGCCGATATGCCCCAGTCCCTTGCGCAATAGCTGGATCGCGATCACCCCGCCGAAGGTCGAGATCACCGACCCCGACCCGCCGGTCAGCTTGGTGCCGCCCAAAACGACGGCCGTGATCACCCAAAGCTCGTACAGCGTGCCGTCATTTGGGTTCACCGAGCCGCTGGCCGAATAGAACACCACCGAACTCAGCGCGGCGAGAAAGCCGATCAGCATGAAGTTCAGCACCATATGCGGCCCGACCTTGATTCCCGCGTTCACCGCCGCGTCGCGATTGTCGCCGATGGCATAGGCGTTGCGGCCATGCACTGTCTTGGTCATCAGCAGCCAGACGCAGATGGTGGCCACGATCAGGACGATGGTCGGCGTTTCGATCCCCAGAATATCCGCCTCGGCCATATCGACCAGCGTCCAGTTCAGATGCGAGGTCGGATTCTCGCCATTGTACATGAACACCAGCCCGCGAAAGCCCAGCATCGACCCCAGCGTGACGATGAAGGCATCAACGCCGGTCTTCCACACGATCAGCCCGTTGATCAGCCCCAGCAGGATGCCGGTGCATAGCGCCAGCGCCCAGGCCACCGGGATAACCCAATCGCCCAGCCCCGCAAAGATTGGCCAGGTCATGCTGTCAAGCATCACGACGGCGCAAAGCGCAAAGGTGGCGCCGACGCTCAGGTCGATGTTGCCGTTGATCATGACGACGGTCATGCCCAGAGCGATGATCCCGATGGGCGCGGATTGCTTGAGCAACAACAGCATGTTGTCGAAATCCATGAACGCCTTGTCCGACAGCGACAGGAACTCTCCGGCGATCGAGAAGAAGATCAGTTCCAGGACGATGAAGCCCCAGATCGCGCCTTGTTTGAGGTACTTTTTCACGACGCTCTCTCCCTATGCGATCGGCGACAGAAGCCGGCCGCGCTTGGCCGCAATGTCCAGCCAGACCGCGAGAATGATGATCACCCAGGTCACGACGTATTGAACGTAGAAATCGAGCCCGACCAGCAGCAGGCCGTTCTGGATGAACCCCAGGATCAGCACCCCGATGACCGTCTTGAACACGGTGCCCGCGCCGCCCAGCAAGGACGCGCCACCAAGGATGACGGCGGCCAGAACCTCCAGCTCCATCCCCTGGCCGACGGTGTTCTGGCTGCCCAGCGACCGGCTCGCCTGGATCAGCCCCGCGACCGCCACGCAGAACGCCGAGATGACGTAGCACAGGAACACGACCCTTGCGCGTGGAATGCCTGAAAAGGTGGCGGCGACGCCGTTGCCGCCCACCGCGTAGACCTTGCGCCCAAAGGGCGTCTTGGACAGCAGAACGGACAACAGCACCGCCAGCAGCGCGAAGATCAGGATTGGCACCGGCACGCCGGCGATATTGCCCTGACCGAAGACGCTGAACCAGGTGCCCTCCTTGTCGGCGATGTCCATGTTCTTGCCGCCGGAATAGGTCAGCGTCAGGCCATGGATGGCCGACAGCATGCCCAAAGTCACGATCAGCGAGTTCAGCCTGAGATAGCCGACCAGAAACCCGATCACCGCCCCCAGCGCCATCGTCATCGCGAACATCAGCGGAATGGCGAGGGTCGGGCCCAGCTTGTCATGCAGATCCAGCACCACGATGGTCGAGAAGGACATCATCGACCCCACCGACAGGTCGAGGTTTCCGCTGATCACCACAAAGGTCACCCCCAGCGCGATGACCCCCAGAATGGCAGAGCTGCGGATCACGCCCATCACGTTGTCGATGCCCAGAAAGCGGCTGTTGAACAGGGCGAATCCGATCATGAACAGCACGAACGCGACCAGGATGCCCTGCCGCGCCAGAAAACCTCCGATGGACTTCAGTTTGATTTCGCTCATTTTTCCTCCCCCGACGTGCCCGGCTGGCGGTCACACAAGTGTCATTCCCCCGTCTATCATGACGATCTGACCCGTCATGTAGTCGCTGTCGCCAGAGGCCAGGAACGTTGTCGTTCCGGTGATGTCCCGTGGCTGCGCGACCCGCCCTTTCAGGATATCCGCCGAGAATTCCTCCATCGCCTGACCGGGCCGTTCCGAGGCGCCAATGGCCATCAGGTCCCGGTCGACCTCCTCCCACATCTCGGTGGCAACAACGCCGGGGGCAAATCCCGTGACGGTGATGTTGTGCGGCGCCAGATCGCGCGCCCCCGCCTGGGTCAGCGCCACGACGGCCCATTTCGAGGCGCTGTAGGGCGCCACATTCGCAAAGCCCTGCCGGCTGGCGACAGAGGCGGTGTTGATGATCTTGCCGCCGGTGCCTTGCGCGATCATCTGCCGGGCGGCTTCCTGCATCCCGATCAGAACCCCAAGCCCGTTGATGTCCATGATAAAGTGCCAGTTGTCCTCGGTCACGTCCATGAAGTTCATCGGCTTGTTCACTCCGGCATTGTTGAATTTGACATCGAGCTTGCCAAAGGCATCGGCGGTCCGGTTCACCATGTCCCGCACCTGGTCGCGCCGGGTGACATCGACGTGGGACGACAGGACAGACCCGCCGGAGTCGGCGGCGCGCGCCTGATTCTCGCGGACGACCTGCGCGATCTTGTCGGCGTTGATGTCGGCGAAACACACGTCGGCCCCTTCGGCGAGCAGATCTTCTGCAATCGCGCGCCCGATGCCTTGGGCGGCTCCGGTCACGATACACGACCGGCCAGTGAGACGTCCCATGGCACCCTCCCCAAGAACCAGAAACTATGTCACGCAAAGACGGGCGGCCAGATCCTGACCGCCCGCCGTCATGGGGCCGGGATCAGAAGACCGGCTTGGTGAACTCGCCCATGTTATCCTGGGTGATCTTCGGCGTGTCGAAGTAGTTCAGGAACGGCACGTCTTCGCCCTTCAACACGTCCAGCGCGGTTTTCAGCGCGGCCTCGGCGTCATCCACCGGCGATTGGTAGATCGAACCCCAGTAGTCGCCCGCCGCCATCGCATCGTAGCCCACCGCAAAGTTGGTGGCGCCGACAAAGATGATGCCGTCGCGTCCGGCGGCCTTGGCCGCGTTCAGGGCGCCGACCCCCATGTTGTCATCGCCGGAATAGACGCCATCAATGTCGTCATACTTGACCAGGAACGCTTCCATCACCGTTTGAGACTTCTCGCGGTTCCAGTCGCCGGGCTGTGTTTCCACCAAGGTCACGTTCGGACACACCTCGGGCAGACGATCGTCAAAGCCCTTCTGGCGCTCGATCGCGGTGGTGTATCCGGGCTGGCCAGAGATCTGGACCACGCGCGCTTCGTTCTCGATGCCCATCTCCTTGAACTTTTCACACATGATCTCGGCAGAGCGCGACCCCTGGGTGATGTTGTCGGGCCCCGAGAAGGACGCGACGAAGGGGAAGCCCGCTTCGGCGATGTTCGAGTTCGTCACGATCACCGGGATGTCCGCCTTCGAGGCTTCGCGCACGGCGGGAATCACCGCCTCGCCGTTGGTCGGCCAGATGATGATCGCGTCGACTTCCTGCTGGATCAGATCCTGCATCTGCGCGATCTGGCGCGCCACGTCGCCACCGGCATCCAGCACGACAGCCTCGACATTCGGGTTCGCTTCGGCGGCGGCGATGAATGCTTTCTCATAGGTGGTCTGGTAGCTATCGACGCCGACATTGTTCTGCGTGATGCCGATCTTGTAGGTCTGTGCATGTGCCGCACCAGTTAGCGCCACCACAGCGGTCGTTCCGGCGATCAGCTTTTTCAGGGTCAGTTTCATCAGGTTTCCTCCCGTTTGTAAGAATTCGGCTCGGTCACAACCGCTCCTCCGGCCTGGGGCGATTCCCGAGGCGACCGAGTTGCGCCACTGTCCGAGAATTCCTGCCTCGCGTGATGCTTCGATTTGTTCACTTTGAACATTTTGATGTCCACTTTGAACTTTTTCGACCATGCTGAGCCTTCGTCACTATGAACATTTCTGAAAGGACCGGTCGTGACACATATTCCCCCGCCGACGAAAGGCATCCGGCGTGCAAAGGACAGAGCCTCAGTGAAGATGCAGGACATTCAAAATGACTATGTGACACCGGTTCGCTCCGACCCGGTTGGGGCGACAGGGCCGATCCATGTCAACATTCTGAATGTCATCGCATTTCTGTCTGACTTCAATGGCGAAGTCGAAACGGCTCTGACCAATGCGACGCCCAATCCCTACATGAACATGGCGGCTTTTTTGATCCGCAGTCATCTGGAGGGGCGGACGGTCACCGCCTCTGCCCTGATCGCGGCGGCGCATGTGCCCTATGCAACCGGGCGCCGCAAGCTGACCGAGCTGATCGAGGCCGGGATCATCGAACAGCGCCCGCGCACCAAGACGGGCAAGACCTTCTCTCTGCATCCC
This sequence comes from uncultured Maritimibacter sp., assembly GCA_964352155.1. Lineage (GTDB taxonomy): Bacteria > Pseudomonadota > Alphaproteobacteria > Rhodobacterales > Rhodobacteraceae > Psychromarinibacter. The sequence continues at coordinate 12,050 of CAYGRI010000097.1, forward strand.
AGCGACAGGCTGCTGGAAAGCTGGGGCAAATTCGCCGAGCGGGTCCAGCGGCTGGCGCGAGAGCATCTGGGCGTGGGAACAGCGCCGCTGCCGGACCGCGACTATTACTACGGCGGCTCTTACATGGCGGGGCGGTCGATCAAGCCGCCCAGCGTGCTGCCGGATCCGCTAGCGCTGCCGGGCGGGCTGCGGGTTCTAGTGCATGGGGACCCGACCTTCATGGTCATGGGCACGCTGAAAAAGCAGTTCGAGCAGGTCATTGGCACGCATATCAGCCAGCGCGCCTTTTCGATCGACCGTCTGCACGAAGAGGTGCTGGCCAATGCGGCCCGTCCCGCCAGCCGCTATGACATCATCGCGGTGGATCTGCCCTGGATCGGCGAGCTGGTCGAAAAGGGCGTTCTGCTGCCGCTCGACGCGGTGCTGGAGGTGGAGCGTCTGGACCCGGCCGATTTCCACACCGCCGGGTGGAAGGCGGCCCATTGGGGCGAGCGCCCCTATGCGGTGCCAAGCCAGACGACCCCCGAACTGCTGTTCTTCCGCAAGGATTGGTTCGCCGAGGCCGGTCTGTCGCCGCCCTCTACCACGCAACAGGTTCTGGACGCGGCGCGGGTGCTGCACGAACCGGCACGGGGACGCTATGGCATTGCCTGGAACGCGGCGCGGGGCACGGCGCTGGGGCATCAGTTCATGATGGCCTGCGCTGATTTCGGCCAGCCGGTGCTGAACCTGGACCCCATCGCGGGCGGGTTCGAGGCGGACGTGGCCGGGCGCAAGGATCTGGTCCCGACCATCGACACGCCGCTGGCGCTGGAGGCGGCCGAATACCTCAAGGCGCTGCTGGATTTCTCGCCGCCCGACATTCTGTCGATGTCCTGGTACGAACGGGTCCGGCCCTATGCCGCGGGCAAGATCGCGATGGCCTATGGCTATACCCTGCTGGCGCCGTATTTCGAACTCGACCCGTCCTCGCCCGCCCATGGCCAGACCGGCTATCTGCCGCATCCCGCCGGGCCCCGGGGGCAGCCGGTTGCGCCGGTCGGCGGCTATGTCATGGGGATCCCGTCGAACCTGCCGGAAAACCGGCGCGCCGCGGCGGCAGAGGCGCTAATCGCCTTCACCTCGCCCGAGGCGCAGAAGCTATACATCGAGAACGGCAGCCGCACGGCGCCGCGCTATTCGGTGGGGGCGGATCCGGAAGTGCGGCGCCTGTCGACCATCTTCGAGGCGGTCGACACGATGTCCTGGCGCGATGAATTGCAGTTCTGGCCCAGGCCGCCGGTGCCCCAGATCTCGGACATCATCCGCATCTGCGGCGAGGAAATGCACGACATGCTGCGCGGGATCGTCAGCCCGCGCGACGCGTTGAAAAAGGCCCAGGAGCGGGCCGGGACACTGATGCGACGATAACGGTCTGTAGGGAGGAAACCATGGACGCCAATCGCCTGAACGGCAAGAATATCCTGATCACCGGTGCCGCGCGCGGCATGGGCGCGGCCAATGCGGCAAGCTTTGCCGGGCAGGGGGCGAATGTCTGCCTCGGCGATCTTGACGGGGACGAGGCGCAGAAGGTTGCCGATGCGATCAACGCCGCCGGCAACGGCAAGGCAGTCTCGGTCCGGATGGACGTGACCAGGCGCCAAGACAACGCCGACGCCGTCGCCGCGACCGTGGAGGCGTTCGGCTCGATCAATGTCGGCGTGTTCAATGCCGGGCTGAACAAGCCGCGCTTTTTCATGGACATCGACGAGGACAATTGGGACCTCATCATGGATGTGAACACCAAGGGCATGTGGCTTGGCATGCAGGAAACCGCGAAACAGATGATCGCCCAGGGCCCGATGGAGGATCACCCCTACAAGATCATCAACGTGGGCTCCATCGCGTCGCGCAAGCCGCTGGTGGATGTGACGGTCTATTGCACCTCGAAATACGGCTGTCTCGCGCTGACCCATTGCGGCGCGCTGGCCCTGTCGGAGCACAACATAACCGTCAACGGCTATGCGCCGGGCGTCGTGGTGACCCCGCTGTGGGAGCAGCTGGACAAGGATCTGATCGAAATCGGCTTCAAGGACCGGGAAGGTCAGGCCTATGAGGACATCGTGCGCGACGCGCTGCAGATCAAGCGGGTGTCCTATCCCAAGGACATCATCGGCACCGCCTCGTTCCTGGCCAGTGACGACAGCGACTACATGACGGGTCAGATGATCCACATCGACGGCGGCTGGTGCATCCAGTAGCCCCGACCGTTTTTTCCGAAACATCCGACACAGGCGGGGGGCTCTCCCTCCGTGGGAGATCATTATGTCACGCGCTCTTATGCCCAACCTGCTGACCCCGCAGGATCTTGAACCCGACTGGCGCTGGGAAGGCCGGCTGCCCGCGTGGGGTCACACTTCGGTGGATTTCGAACGGCGGGTGGACCATGACCGTCTGCGCCGCTATCGACTGGCCCGGACTCGGCAGGCATTGCAGGCGTCGCATGCCGGTACGCTGCTGCTGTTCGACGTGAACAACATCCGCTATGTCAGCGCCACCAAGATCGGCGAGTGGGAGCGGGACAAGATGTGCCGCTTCTGCCTGCTGACCGGCGATGACAGCCCCTATGTCTGGGACTTCGGCTCTGCTGCAATGCACCACAAGAAGTTCGCCGACTGGTTGGAGCCGGACCATTGCCGCGCGGGCGTCGTCGGCATGCGCGGAACAATCCCGCCTTCCTTCGGCCTGATGCGCAAGTACGCGCGTGAGATTGCAGGGCTTATCCGCGACGCAGGAATGGCGGACATGCCGGTTGGCGTGGATTACGC